>DCTU01000114.1 GCA_002329445.1 bacterium UBP9_UBA1432 | reverse complement strand
TTGTCAAGGCCCGTCTCCGCCCGGAATCCGCCACCGACCGTGGCCTCCGCTCGCCGACCCGGGCCGGGGTGCAGGGTCTGGAGGCCCCCGTTTGGAGGGGCGTCGGTTCGACGCGCGAAGCCTCGAGGCGTGTCCCCCTCCGAAGTTCCCTCACGCCGAATCGAGGTCCGCGAGGTTCGTCCCGAAGAGATCCCCTGGGTGCGCGAGCTGGCCGTCCGCTCGGTGATCCACGGCATCCCGGGTTCCCGGGACATCCCCGCCGCCGAGGTCCAAAGACGCGCCGACCAGGAATTCGGCGACCTGGAGCTGGCCTTCCGGACGGATCCCGGATTCCGCATCCTGGTGGCGGCCGACGCCCACCGCCCCCTGGGCTACCTGATGCTGGACCTGAACCACCGCGAAGCCTCGACGGGTGAGACCCAGGCCCTGATCCGGGACCTGGCCATCGAACCGGCAGCCTGGGGAAGCCGGGCGGTCCACGCCCTGGTCCGGCAGGCGGCCCGATTGGCCTACCAGCACGGCCTTCGCTATCTGGTCGGCGAAGTGACGGCCGCCAACCGGCGCCCCCTGGTCGTGGCGCAACGGCTGGGTTTCGTGATCGAACGCCACCAGATCGCCGTGCAGTGCGGCCCGGAGGGCCTGTTGCCGATGCCCGGTCGCCCTGGCCCGGACCTCGAGGTTTCCGGCCCGGAGGGCTGCCAGGAATAACAAGAGGGCCGCGGTGTGACACCGCGGCCCTGAATGGTCGGGGCGAGAGGATTTGAACCTCCGACCTCATCGTCCCGAACGATGCGCGCTGCCAGGCTGCGCTACGCCCCGACGTTGGACGACCTGGCGAATTATAGCACAGGCCGGTGGGGTGTCAACCAGAAGCGAAAGCCCGTTTTCGAAACCGGGCCACGCCCTGGCTCAGGTCCCCGGCAGGGGCTGACCTTCGGGGTAGACGGGGGTCCCCTCCGTGCGCGTCATGTCCCGATAGGCACCGAGCAGTTCACGCGTCACCGGGCCAGGGGACCCGTCCCCGATGGTGCGGCCGCTGATCTCGACCACCGGCAGGATCTCGGCCCCTGTCCCCGTCACGAAGCACTCGTCGGCCATGAACAGGTCGTGGGTCGTCATGAAGGCCTCTTCGACGCGAGTCCCCCGCGAGCGCGCCATCTCCATCACCACGCCGCGGGTGATGCCCTCCAGGATGCCCACGACCGGAGTCGGCGTGAACAGGACTCCGTCTCTGACCGTGAAGATGTTCTCGGAGGTGCACTCGGTCACGAAGCCGTTGCGGTCCAACATCACCGACTCGGCGACTCCCGCCTGGATGGCCTCGATCTTGGCCAGGATGTTGTTGAGGTAGTTCATGGACTTGATGCGGGGGTTCAACGCATCGATGGCGTTCTTGCGGGTCCCGGCGACGACCAGCTTGAGGCCGGCCTCGTAGGTCTCGGGCGGGTACAGACTGATCCGATCGGCGATGATGACGACCGAGGCGCGGCGGCACTTCCTGGGGTCCAGGCCCAGGTCGCCCACCCCCCGGGTGACCAGCAGACGGATATAGGCGTCCACCAGGTGGTTGCGGCGGACGCAGTCCAGGACCCTCTCGGCCATCTCCGGCAAGGGCATGGGGATCTCGATGAGCACGGATCGAGCCGAGCGATAGAGGCGCTCGAGATGTTCTTCCAGGCGGAAGACCCTCCCGTGATAGGCCCGGATCCCCTCGAAGATGCCGTCCCCGTACAGCAGACCGTGGTCCCAGACCGAGATCCGCGCGTTGTCCTTGTCGTAGTACTCCCCGTCGATCCAGACCTGCAACGCCATGTCGGCTCCTCCACGAATGAAGACCTTCTGGGCCTCCTGCCCCGGAACGTCCGCCCCCTTGGGGTCCTGACGGGCCTTCTCCGGACCGATCCCGGCTCCCTCCCCCCTCCAGCCCCGAGCGCCTGCAGGCAGGGATCCGGAGCTCGGACGTTCAAGAAGAGCCCATTCTGGAGGAGCAGTGCCAAGATGCGCTCTCTCGTCCATGCCTGGAAATCGACCCTGGTCCTCAACCTGTTGTGCGTCGTGGTGTGCGCAACGCTCCTGGCCTTCGTCCAGGGCTTCCGCCTGCCCCTGGGCAGTTTCGGCGTGACCCTGCTCAACGACCCCGTGGGCAGGCCCTTCGTCGTGGTCGACCACGTGTCCACCCGGGGATGGCTTCTGGCCTACGACTCGCGCCAGCAGCGCGTCGAGACCTGGGAAGGGACGATCCTGCCGCACTGAAGAGAGGTCGGGGTGGCCCGGACGCGCCCCCAGATGCCTCCAACCCCCAGGAGGAGACTGTGTCAAGCCTGGCCCGTTGCCGTTGCCGCCACTGTCAGACGGAGTTCGATGCCCGCTGGGGCGGGGGCTTCCGTTATGCCGACCGCTTCTGTCCGGAGTGCGGTGCCTGGCGCTGCCTGCAGTATTCCGAAGACCCGCGGACCTGGGAAGCCTTCCAGACCCTCAACCTGACCTTCCAGCAACCCCAAGGCCCCCTTCACGAGCGCCAGGGGCGGATCGCCCAGGCCGCCGCAGAGTTGGACGCCCAGGTCCAACTCGTCCTGGGCCGGTGTCCATGCGGAGGGGCCTTCACCGACGAAAAGCCCCACTGTCCCGGCTGCGGCTCGGGGGACGTTGAACCTTCAGGCCAGGTCCTGATGGACTACGACTGAGCGCCCTCTGAATTTTTCGGCAGGGATCCGGGCCTGTGAGAAATATTCTTCATGCCCCCTGGCGAGGCCGGGGAAGACCGGCCGGACCTCCGTGTCCCGGCCGCACAGATTGGAGTTCAGGAAATGCACGACGCCAGCGCCGAGAGGCTGACGAACTACATCGAGCGGATCGAGACCCTGGAGGAGGAGAAGGCCGCCCTGGCCGGAGACCTCAAGGAGGTCTACGCCGAGGCCAAACTGGAAGGGTTCGATCCGAAGGTCCTGCGCCAGGTGGTCCGACTTCGCAAACTCGAAGAGCAGGAGCGCGAAGAGCAGGAGAGCCTCCTCCACATGTACATGCAGGCCCTGGGCATGTATGGCGGCGCCTCCCCGGAGGCGACGGCCGACTGAAGCCCTGATGACGGAACGGCTCGGGACTCCAG
>DCTU01000433.1 GCA_002329445.1 bacterium UBP9_UBA1432 | reverse complement strand
TACGTGCTGTTGAACAAGCCGAAAGGCTACGTCTCGACGGTTCGCGACGAGGCTGGCAGGCCGACGGTGATGGACCTGGTGGCCTCCGTCAAGGAACGGATCTACCCGGTCGGTCGGTTGGATCGGGAGACCGAGGGGCTGTTGATCCTGACCAACGACGGGGAGCTGGCCTATGCTCTGACGCACCCCCGTCATCTGGTCGAAAAGGTCTACGTGGCCCAGGTTCAGGGACGCCCTTCCGAGGCGGTCCTGGCTGAGCTCAGCGCGGGGGTCCTGCTGGAGGATGGTCTGACCGCTCCGGCCCGGGCTCGACTGTTGCCGGACGGACGGGTTCGGCTGGCCTTGCGTGAGGGGCGCAACCACCAGGTGCGACGGATGTTGGCCGCCGTGGGACATCCGGTCCAGGAGTTGCGTCGGGTCCGGGTCGGACCGCTGGAACTGGGCGACCTTCCGTTGGGCGCCTTCCGCCACCTGATGCCGCGGGAGGTGAAGGCCCTGAAGAAGGCGGCGTCCGGGGAAGCCCGCGGGTGAGGGACCGGCTAGTCCTGTTGCAGGTCGCCGTGCGCCTGCTCTGGCGCTGGCCAGGCCTGCTGTGGTACGTGCTGCCGCGCAGGTGGAGGGGAGGATGGAGGAACCCCTGGCGGACCTGAGATCCGTCGGTCTTCAGATGACGAGTTCCTTGTGGCTCAGGTTCTTCTTGGTCGTCTGGATGGTTTCGCAGATCTCCTCGAAGTCCGGGAAGAAGAACTTCTCGAAACGGATGAACGTCTTCCCGTCGCAGACCAGGGCGCTGGGGAAGAGCTTGCGCTGGTCTGGTCGAGGACCCGAGAACAGGACGTCCTCCCAGCGGATGTGGACGGGCTGGCCCTTGCCTTCGAGGTAGAGGAAATACTTGGGACTCACTCCGATTCGCCTGCGGACGTTCCTGGCATAGACGGTGGTCAGACCCGCGAGGCAGACGACCGAGAGCAGGATGGGGAGGTAGCCGGTGAGGAAGCGAAAGGGGTCGCCGGATTCCGGTGGGAAGGCCATCAATCCAAATCGGCCCATTCCGATCAGCGCCACGATGAACGGGGCTGCGATCCCACAGAGGAGCCAGAAGTTGCGAAGACTCACTCGGAAGACTCTCTCTTTGGGCCCGGTACGTGCGAAGTCCACGACAGGCACTTCGGCGTGTCCACCGGGTATCCCCTTCCCAGAATTCGAGGTCCGCGGATGAACTCCAGAATCCCTGAGGCGACCGTCGACGAGATCCTCCGTCGCTGTGATCTGGTCGAGGTGATGGGGCGTTACGTCCAGCTTCGTAGGACGGGTCGGAAGTTCGTGGCCCTGTGCCCGTTCCACCAGGAAAAGACGCCGTCGCTGCACGTGGACCCGGAGAAGGGTTTGTGGCATTGCTTCGGCTGCAAGGTGGGCGGAACCGTGCTGACCTTCGTCCAGATGATGGAGGGGTTGAACTTCCGGGAGGTGGCCTTGAAGATGGCCGCCGAGACGGGGATTCAGGTCGAGATCTCGCGGGAGGCGGCTGCAGAGGATTCCCAGCGGGAGAGAGCCTTCAACCTTTTGGACCGAGTGGCAGGCTACTATCACGAGCTGTTGCTGCGCAGCCCGCTGGGGCAGCCCGGTCGCGATTACCTGGCCGAGCGGAGGGTTTCTCGCGAGACCGCCGAGCGCTTTCGACTGGGCTGGGCGCCCGAAGGGGGCCGGGCTTTGGCCAGGAAGCTGGAACAAGCCGGCTTCTCGAGGCAGGAGTCCCTCGAGGCAGGGGTCCTGGTGGAACGCAGCTCGGGCCTGCGGGATCTGCTGCGCAACCGACTGGTCTTCCCGATCTGTGACACCCAGGGGCGGGTCCTGGCTTTTGGTGGTCGAGCCTTGGGGGACGCCCAGCCGAAGTATCTGAATTCCCCCGAGTCGGCATTCTATTCCAAGAGGATGCACCTGTATGGGATCCATCTGGCCCGTGGCCCGATTTCTCGCGGGGACCAGGCGGTCCTGGTGGAAGGCTACTTCGATGTCGTTGCCCTGCATCAGGCCGGGCTTCCGAGAGCCGTCGCTTCGTTGGGGACCGCCCTGACCCCCGAGCAGGCCAACCTCCTGCACCGCTATACTCGCACCGCCGTCCTGGCATATGACTCCGACCCGGCGGGTCAACAGGCCACCCTGAAAGGTGCTGAGATCCTGGAGGACGCCGGGTTGCGCGTCCTGGTGGCCACGATGCCTGAAGGGGAGGACCCGGACTCGCTGGCACGCAAGGACCCCGGGGCCCTCACTGAGCAGATTGCTGCAGCCGTCGGCGTGGTCGAGTTCCAGATGGACTGCCTCCAGCGCCGCATCGACCTGTCCACCCCGGAAGGGAAAGAGGATTTCGTAAGAGAAGTCCTGCCGTCCATCGGGCGCATCCGCGACTCTGCCCGGCAGGATGCCTACGTGCGAAGGCTGGCCTATCGCACCGGAATCTCCGAACAGAGACTGCACTGGCGGCTTCGGCGCGGCGGGCGCAAGCCGGAGCCAGCCCGTCACAGGGCGCGAGTGCTTGATGTTGAGGAGAGGCTGCTTCACCTCTGCGCGACGAATCCCGAGTGGATCGCCGTGGTGCGAGAGAGCATCTCGGTCGAGATGCTCTCTCGGCAGGAGATGCGGCCTCTCTTCTCTGCCCTCCTGGGGCTGGGTGAGAGGACGGAACCCGTGACATTGGCTGAGTTCCTGCCCCATCTCCAGGAAGAAGGAATGGTTTCCAGGCTGACGGAAATATTGGCCCAAGAGCCGCTGCAGTCCACGCTCGAGGATGTCCGCAAGCTGGCGGTGTCGATTCGGGACCGGGCCCTGCGCGAAAGGCTGGAGGTCCTCCGCGAGGAGGTCTTGCCCGCCCTGGACGCCGGGCGGCTGGATCTCGAAGATCCGCTTTGTCAGGAGTACTTTCAGCTTCGGCGGCATTTCCACGGTCGGGCGATGCAGTGAGGAGGACACAGGTGTCGGACAAGAGCAAGGTCCCTCCGGAGTTGAGCAAGCTCCTGGCCGAGGGGAAGAGCCGGGGCTGGGTGAGTTCGGAAGACATCCAGGAGGCTCTTCCTGATCTGGAGCCTGACCAGATCGAGGAGGTCCTCCTGGTTTTCGAGAGCGAAGGCATCCGGATCAGCGATGGCACCGAAGAGGAGACCGAGGCGGAGGTCGTCGCCTCGACTCCAACGCCTCGAAAAGGCGCCAAGAAGAAGACGACCAGCACGGACTCCTGGCCCGAGGGCATGGCCCTGGACGATCCCGTCCGCATGTACCTCAAGGAAATCGGGCGCGTCGATTTGCTGACTCCCGACGAGGAGAAGAGCCTGGCCCAGAGGATCGAGAAGGGCGAGGAGCAGTTGCGCCTGCTGCTGCGGACCGAGGAGCTCAAGCAGATCTTCCTGCAGGTCCTGCGGGACCAGGTCGGTCAGGGGGACGCAGCCAGGCTGGCCTTGGGCACGTCAGAAGAAGACCTGGATGAGGACGCGCTGCGGCAAGACATGGGGCGCGGTCGCGGGGCCGAGGAGCTTCTCCATCGCCTGGAGGCGGCAGAGAACGAGGACTTCGTCACCCTGGTCAAGGAGCTTCTGGAACGCCAGAAGGCCGTCGAGCGTTTTTGGGAAAAGGCGCGGACTCAGTATCGCAAGCTCCTGGTCGCGCGACTGGAGGAGGAGCTTCGATCCCTGCTGCGCTCCAAGGGCCTCCGGAAGGTCCTGGAGGAGGAACTGCGCGGGCAGGCCACCCAACTCAAGTCGGCCCAGGCAGCCCTGGTTGCCTCCAGGGAACCCTCAGAGCAGGCGGAGCTGCGCCAGGCCTTGACGCGCGCTGAGTCCGCCGCCGACCTGCTGGCCCTCCTGGAGGCGGCCGATGACCAGAAGTGGCTGAGCCTGGTCCGCGGGCTTCTGGCGCGCAAACAGGCGAAGTTCCTGGGTGATCGCTGGGAGTGGGCTCGCACCCACCTCCGCGAGGTCCTGGCGCGGCTTGAGGAGGGAAGCGAGGGGGCGGCCGCCGAGCGCTTTGAAGAGTTCCACGGGCGAGACCTGATCTTCGTCGATGGGGGCGAGGCCAAGCGCAAGCTGATCGAGGCCAACCTGCGGCTGGTGGTCAGCATCGCGAAGAAGTACATCAGTCGTGG
>DCTU01000259.1 GCA_002329445.1 bacterium UBP9_UBA1432 | reverse complement strand
CGATGGCGAAGCCGCCTGGTGCCCCGGGCCCCTGGCTCCCTACGCCAGGCCCCCGCTGCACCCGGTTGCGCCGGGCGTGCTGATCAACCCCTGGTACGTGCAGAGGGAGGGCGAGGTTCTGCGCCTTCCAGGGGGCTGGACGCTGCCCGCCACCCCGCTGCCGGCAACGGAGCCTCCCCAACCCCGGGATCCCGAGGAGCCCCTGGCCATGGTCTACAGGCGCCCGGGCTGGAACTGGCTGACCCGAGCCGGAGAGCGGCCGGGGCCCAGGACCGAGGCGGAAGGTCGGCGCCTGTTCCCCGACCTGGTCCGGGCCGGACGCTGGCTGGTGCGGCCCGGAGCCCTGCGCCGAATCCAGCGCCTGAAGGGTGGGGACCGGGCGCGCCTGGTGCTGGAGTCGGGCGCCGAAGCTGAGATGGTGTGGAACTCGGTCGAAGAGGTGGCCTGCGCCCTGGGCCTGCCCTTCCCGAACCTGCAGGAGCACCTTCCCGTCGGCCACCAGAGGGTCTACGCCATGGGCCTGAGGGACTGGCCCAAGGAACTGATGGAGATGACGCCAGCGGACCTTGCCCGCATCGCGGCTGGGAGCCTGGTGCGCCTGGTGGAGCTGGCCCTGTGGCAGGTCTACCGGCTGCGGTCGCAGGGGCACGACCTGCCTTACGGGCGCAACCCCCGCGGCCTGTACTACAACCCCATGGTCGTGCTGGCCAACCGGGCGGGGCTGTCTGCGACCGGACTGGAGGAGGTCCAGACCCTTCCGCCGACCCTGCGGGCCCTGAGGGAGGTCTCGCTGGAAAGGGGTCCCGAGGCCCTGGCCGCCTCGGACCGCGACCGGCTGTGGCTGGTCCTGCTGGACCGGTTGGAGCTTTTCGTGGGCACCTGGCGGCTTTTCACCTACGGGGAGCTGGGCTTCGTGGACCGCGGCGAGGGGAATCGCCGACTGGGGGTGGCCCGACCCGAGGTGCTGCTGCTGGCCGAGAAGGAGAGCCTGCTGCAGGACGCCCTGCAGGTGGCCGAGGCCTTCGACGTGTCCCTGCTGGTGCTGGGCGGAGCCCCCACCTTCATCGCCGTGGAATTCCTGGTGGAGGCCCTGGGCGACCGCCTGGAGGGTCCGATGACCCTGGTCTCGTTGTGCGACTTCGACCCCTACGGATGGCACTTCCCCCAGGCCACTGCCGTCATGCTGGAGCGCTTCGGGGTCGGGACCCGGGCGATCCACCGCCTGGTCGTGCCCCGACGGTTCACTCCGGAGGAACTGGAGGTGGTGGCCCTGCCGCTGCCACCCGGTTCGGCGGGGCGGCCCGAAACCCGACGCTGGCTGGAGGAGAGCGGCGGCGTGGATGGGCGTGCCCTGGGCATCTACGCCGACTACCTGCGCCCCGTGGAGCGCCTGGTGGAGGCCTTCCGGCAGGAGACGGGACTGGAGGTCCAGCCGTGAACCCGATGATCACCGTGGACGAGGAAGGCCTGGTCCTGCGGCCCCGCGACCGGGTGGCGATGGTCCGCGAGGAACTGGCGGGAAGAGTGGAAGTCCTCAACGAGGAGGGGACTCTCTCGTGGAGGCCGGGTCCCCTGGACGAACTGGCAGGCTGGCCGATGGTGGTGGTGGCCCCGGGGGTCCTGGTGAATCCTGCGCATGCAACCGTCCAGGGGGAGTTCCTGGCCCTGCCGGGAGGTTTCCGGGTGCGGGGTGCGCTGCCCGCCGCTCCTCCTGCCCCGCCGCCCCGGCCGGAGGACCCGGAGGTGCCCTTCGTGGGAGTCCGGGCCTCGGAAGTCCTGGCTTTGGAGGTGAAGCGCCGCACCTCCACCTGGTGGACCGATCGCGGTCCCCTGGAGCCCCCGGAGCTGAGGGGGCGGAAGTGGTCGGGCAAGAACCAGGCGGCGCTGCACCCGCACCTGGTGCAGGCGGGCCAGGTCTGGTACTTCAATCCCACGCGCCTGCGTTCATTGAGGAGGGGGGCGGGCCGCAGGCGGTTCCTGGATTTCCTGGTGGGGCTGGACGACGGGACGTTTGTGAAGCTGGGCCCCAAGGGCGGTCAGGACCTGGCCCTGGGCCTGGGTCTTTCCGACCCCGACCTGCCGGCCCCGGAGAGCCCGGCACAGGCCAGCCTGCGGCGCCTGGGCGTCCGGAGCTGGCCCGTGAACCTGGGGGTGGCCCCGGCGGACCTGCTGCGGCGGGAGTTCGCCGGGGACCCCCGGCGCCTGCTGGCCAACCTGGCCGTCCAGACTGTGCAGGCCCGGCGCTCGGGCGAGTCGATCCCCGACGGGCGCAGCCACCGGGGCTACTACTACGTCCCCGTGCGCGGCGCCCTGATCCGGGCCGGCCTGCTGGCCACGGGACCCCGCGCGGAGGTCCGGCTGCCGCTGGACGAGGACGCCGCCTGGGAGTTGACCTGCGACGTGCTGGCGCAATTGGTGGGTGAAGTCCAGGCCTTCACCTACCAGGACATGGGCTTCCAGGATCTCAAGCCCGAGAACCGCCTGCTGGGGCCCCGCCTCCCCCACCTGGTGCTGCTGACCGAGAAGGAGTCCCTGGCGGAGACCGCCCGGAAGGCCCACCGCCGCCTGGGGATCACCGTCCTGGTCACCGCGGGTGTGCCCACCCTGATGAGCGCGGAGTTCCTGGCCGAGGACCTGCGCCGGCTGGCCAAACCCGAGATCCACCTGCTGTCCTACTGCGACTACGACCCGGTGGGCTGGGACATTCCCGTCATCTTCGAGGCCCAGTTGCGGCGCTACGGGATCGCCGTGGGAAGCCTGCGCCGGCTGGTCACGCCCGAGAGCTTCACGCCGGAGGAGGTGCAGCGCCTGGCCGTTCCCCTCCCCTCCCAGGGCTACGAGTGGGGCTTCCGCGTCCGCCGCTGGCTGCGCGAGACGGGAGGCGTCGGCGGCAAGGCCCTGGGCCTGCACGCCGACCACCTCCCGCCCGAGCGGGTGCTGGCCGCGGTGGAGCGGGCGGTGGAGGGGGGGTCAATTTCTTGCAGCGCGCTTCCCTGCACTGCCGGACCGGCGTCAAGCCCCGACAATGAGGGGATGGGGTTGACTACCGTCGCGCGTCCTGGCTGGTGTCCGGACGGCTTCGGGCCCGCCCGGGGGCCAGTCCGAAGAGGCCGAACAGTTCCTCTTCCGTCAGCGTCTGGCCCAGGTCCAGGCTGACGTCGTCCACAACCTCCTGGAACAACTGGCGCTTGGTCCGCAGAATGTCGTCGATGCGTTCTTCGATGGTGTCGACGCAGATGTAGCGGAAGACGTGGACCGGAAACTCCTGGCCCATCCGGTGCGCCCGGCTGTCGGCCTGCTCCTCGATGGCGGGATTCCACCAGCGATCCAGATGGAACACGTAGGAGGCGCTCTGCAGGTTCAGGCCGACCCCCCCTGCCCGCAGCGAGAGCGCCAGCACCTTGTGTTGCACATCGCGCGTGAAGAGGTCGACGATGGCGCAGCGCTGCCCGGGCGAGAGGGCGCCGGTGTATTCCAGGGGCTGGAACCGCCTCAGGGCGTGGCGGACGACTCCCGTCCCGAAGAGCTGGTCGGTGAACTGGGAGAAGACCAACGCTCGGTGCCCCTGCTCTACCAGCGTGTCGATGCGGGCGCCGAGGTCGTCCATCTTGGCCGACTCGCCGCTGACGGGGTCCCGGTTGCACAGTTGCTTCAGCCGGGTGATGAGCTCCAGGACGTGGGTGACACGAAGCGCGTCACCCTTGGCTCGCAGGTGGACCACCCCGGTCTGCTCGGCCTCGTCGTAGGCCGCGCGCTGCCGGGGGTTGAGCTCCAGGTCCAACTCGATGACGCGCCGGGGCGGGAGTTCGGGGAGAACCTCGGCCTTCCGGCGCCGCAACTGGACCTCCCGCAGGCGCTCCAGGACTGCCGGCCGCCCCCCGTAACGGCACCGCCCTTCCCCATCCAGGAACTCCAGGATCGACAGGACATCCTCCAGGCAGTTCTCCAGGGGCGTTCCGGTCAACGCCCAGCGCCTGGCCGCCGACACCTTCTTGCAGGCCCGTGCCACGCCGGTCTCCCGATTCTTGATGCGGGATGCCTCGTCCAGGATGACGACCCCCCAGGGCCTGCGCAAGACCGGGGAGTCTCGCAGTTCAAGGGTGTCCCCACGAAGGGTCTCGTAGCTGACCAGCTTGACCTGGGCCGGCGCCTGCCAGAGCGCCGCCCGGTCCTGAGCGGGGCCGGCAACCACGGTCGCGCGCAGCTCGGGAGCCCAGAGCCGCAGTTCTCGAGCCCACTGCCGGGTCAGGGAGGCCGGGCAGGCGATGAGCGCACTCCGAATCTCCCCCTGCGCAAACAGGACCCGGAGCGCCCCGATGGCCTGGATGGTCTTGCCCAGGCCCATGTCGTCCGCCAGCAACAGTTCGTCGCGCTGGACGAGGGCCGCCAGGCCGACCTTCTGGTAGGGCAGCAAGGGAGCATGCCAATCGAGGACGCCTCCGGGTTCCCATAGGAGCCTCGGGGGTGGTTGCAGGACCGCTGAGAGCCGGCGCAAGAGGGCGAGTTCTGCGCTGACCTCCGGCGCAGGCTCCTGGCGCGGACCCGCCGAGCGGGCCTGCAATTCGGTCGACCTGGCCTGGAGAGGGGCCTCCAACCAGCGGACGGGGAGGCTCGTCGCCCGGCCGCCTCTCGGGAGCGCGGGCGCCACGCAGCAGGCTGCTCCCGGCACCCACGGACGTTCCAGGATGGAACGGGCGGGTCCAGGGGGCGGCACGTCGACGCCGCGACTGCAGGGAGCCGGTGGCTGCGGGTTCCAGGGGCGGACGAGCGGCAAGCGCGCTCGAAGGAAGCTGCGCAGGGGACGCCGGCCCCGGATCAAGCCTGCAGGTCCCAGGGTGCCTCGGGATAGACCTCCCGAAGTCCAGCCCGCAGGCGCGTGCAGGGCTCAGTCGCCAGTCCCCTGTGCTGCAGAGCCTGCGCCAGTCGGTGGGCGCGCATGGTTGGCCCCGGAGGGTCGTTGACCCACGTCCACTGCAGCTCCTCCGGCCCGGAACCAGCGGTAACCCGGGCGAACGGAATCGAGGGTGCCAGCTCGGCCCGACAGAATTCGCTACTGCCGAGCCAGGCCGGGCAGACCAGGAGGTCGGGATCTCGTCGGCAGGCCTCGAAGAGGGAGTGGGCGAGACTCGCGACCCCAAGATGGTGGACCTGGGAAGCGGACCACAGGAACCCGGCCGGGGCCGCCAGCGAGTTGTGGACGAACTCCAGGGGGCGCCCCCAGGCGTCGATCAGCAGAAGGGCGCCGTAGAAGGTCCCTGACGCCGGAAGCCAGACCACGTCCAGAAATGCGGCCGCTCCGTCCTCCTGGGCTGGCGTGACCTTACGGTAGGGGACCGGCATGCCTACTCGTCGTCGCCGTTGGTGGCCAACTCGTCGTCGCCGATCTCGTGCTGGTCGAAGACCACGTCCTCGACCTCGACATCCGGGGCTTCCTCCGGGTAGAACCTGTGGAGGTCCCACTGGGTGATCCAGCGACGAATGCGCTGCCGGATGGGGGTCGTCCGCTCGTAGTGATCGTCCGGGTAGTCGGGGACCGCCAATCGGTAGGCCTCCTGGTAGAGGGACTTGATGCGGTAGCGCATCGCCTCCACCTCGGCCTCGGTGGGCTCGGTCAGCGGCAGGCCGTCCTTGAGCAACTGGATCCCCTCGCGGGCCAACTCGTCCCTCTCGTCTCCGCCGAACAGGCCTTGCTGAAGCCCGACCAGCTTCAGCTCGTCCTCATACACGACCGAGGTGGCGAAGGTGCTGGTCATGGCCAGCACCGGGATGATCCCACTGCCCGGCTGCCTCGCCACGCGGGCCCACCACCCCAGCTCCTCGTAGGCCGCCAGCCGCTGCTTCTTTGAGAAGTGCGCGATGCGCTCGACCTCGTCGATGAGGACGACCAGCCCGTGGCAGCCGCACGCCCGGACCATCTGCGTGAAGACCTGGATGCGGTCGTGGGCCAAGGCGTGGTTCCGCGGGCCGCCCTTCAGGTCGTAGGCCGCCGCGGCGTTGAGCTCTTTGAGCTTCTGGTTGAGCACCGTCTTGGCGAGGGGCTTGCCCTCGAAGTCTCCGAGGATCTGGACGAGGAGCTCCGGGTCCGAGGTGAACTCCTCATAGAGATGGAGCATCGCCCGGAAGCGGTCGTTGAGGCCTTCCAGACCATCCGCCCAGGAACGCAGTTCCGCGAACTGCGGCGAGTGGGGCCGCAGCTCGCCGGCCAGGGCGCGCAGGGCCTTCCCGGTGCGTCTGGGGGCCCGGGCATTCTCAGCCAGGCTCTTGAGCACGACGTGCCCATTCCCGAGAGGCATCTCCGGGCTGGCGACGATGTAGCTGGTGGCGAAGTCCCTGGATTCAGCAACCGACTCCAGGTATTCCAGAAGGTGCGTCTTCCCGAAGCCGAAGTTCGCGCGCACGACCAGGGCGCGCCCCGGATCGCCCTGCTCGACCGCCGCCAGGGCCAACTCGAAGGCTTCCCGGATGGCTGCCTGGGTCGTCCCGAGTTGGGCCACGGCGTGTCGACTGGGGACCCCCGAGCGGAGACCCTCGATGGCAGCGCGCGAGAAGTTGGACCCGATCATGCGTCACCTCCGAGGTGAACCAGCGAGGCAGCGGGGTTGGCGCGGGAGGCCCCTCGAACCTCCAGACCGATTCTGGTCTGCAGTGCATCGTAGTTGAAGTAGTTGCGCGGGCTGGAGGCATCGTAGAAGTCGGGACTGGTCAGGATGACCAGCACGAGGCGCTCGAACCAGTCGATCTCGTCGATGAACCGGCGGATCGTCGAGAGCATCTGGTGGTAGGCGTTGTCGCCGTAATGGACGGCGAAGGGTTCAGGGGCGTCGATCAAGTTCAGAAGCTCCCGATGGTCCGCCCCACTGCGGATCGCCTCCTCCAGGCGCTTCAGCTTCTGGTCATTGTGCACGGTCTTGCTGAGCTTCTTGTACTCGTAGGGGCGAAAGTCCAGTGTCACCACCAGGCCCGTCTTCCCGATTCGGGGCAGCCAGCGGCAGAAGGACTCCAGCATCGTGCGGGCGTTGGCCTGGGTGATGCGGTCGTAGATCTGGACCTTCTTCAGCGCTGCCGCCCCTCCGGGGAGTGCCCGGCCGGCAAACCACCCCAGCAGCACCTCTTCGGTCGTGGGAGGCGCAGAGTCCGGCATCAGTTGGGCGCGCCCGAGCGCGGTGACCGCCGTCCGAAACTCGACAGCCATCCCCAGGTCCCGGAGTTGGGGCGTCGCCAACTCCAATTGGTACTGGTTCATCAGGTCGGCAGGGTCCCGACCGTTGTCGGCCGCGATGCCCTCGAGGTCGTTCAGGGCCCGGTGGGAGGAGATCCGGATGCCGCGCGACTCCAGGTGCCTGCGCGCCTGCTCGGCGGCCCGGGCTCGAAAGTCGACCTCGCGGGTGACCTCGAAGAAGAAGCGGTCGATGCGGTGCACGTCCTTCTTCTTGCCGTCCTCGTCCGTGGCCGCCGGGTCCAGGTGCGCGTAACAGTAGTTGCCCTCCCGGGCCATGGCCTCCACGGACTGGCGTACGCGATCCAACTCGGCGGCAGGCCCGGTCGCGACCTTGACGACAGAACCCCCGGCTGGGACGAAGTCGTCGAGATACTCCTCCCGCAGGACCTTCAGCCATCGCTCAGTCGGCAGCGGTCGGGCCAGGCTCAACAAGCTCATGACCTTCCTCCTAGTGGAACTCGATCCCGTAGTAGCGGACCGGCGATCCATCCTCGCGGTAGACGGTGAAGATGTCGGATTCCCTGGCCTTGGCCGAGGGGTATTCGAAGCTGAAGCGCTTGCCGTCGCGGGTCAACCTGACTTCCGAGCGGGCCAATGCGTGGATCTGCAGGCCGAAGTCGGGCCGTGGATTGTCCTTCTTCCAGCCGGGCGCCTGGGCGAAGCGGTCCCAGATCTCGCGGAAGGTCACCATCGGCGCGCCCCTCCGAGGCAGATCCTTCCAAGCCTGGTAGAGATGCTCGAGGAACTCCTGGGCTCCCCCACTGGCCTTCTTGTCGCGCAGCCGCTTCAACTCCGCCACGACCACCTTGGGGCGCAGCTTCGGCCAGGCCTTCTTGCCGATCTGCAGCGTCGTCCGGCCCGGGACCGAGCGGACCAGGACCGGGGGGGCCACGAGGTGCGAGGCATCCTGGAGCACCAGGAGTTGCGCCTTCTCACCGGCCGAGACGAGTTCCTGGCGCCAGCGGTCGCTCTCCAGATACTCGCGGGCATCGAACTCCCATGAATCCTTGGCGTCCTGCGCCTTCTGTGCAACCTGGGGCAACAACTCCTCGACCAAGGCCTGGGTCTTGTCCCTGGTGAGCAGGTCCCCTTCGGCAGTAGCCTTCCTCCAGGCCTTGGCGGCGGCAGCCAGGCGGTTGCACGCCTTGTGCAGGTCCTCCAGCCAGACCTCGTGCTCGTGCAGAGTCTCTTCGAGCGATTTGAGGGCAGTTTCGATCGTCACGGGCTTCGTCCCCTCGGTCCTGATGGTGGCGGCTGCTCTTCGGCTGGAACGGGCCCGCCCCTGCCAAAGGCCTTCGCTGAGGACCTGAAGCGACCATACCAGGGCGCGGTGTCACAGGTTGTCAGGGGTGCGCGGCTTCCATGAATCCGTCAGCGGGCGCTTCGGAGCGACCTGGAGACCACGAAGGGAATGAAGGGCCCTCTCGAGACGGGTCCAGGTGGGCGGGAGGGAGGCGTTCTTTCCTGCTGGGAGCTGAAGGCGGGCGTCACACTGGGGTCCTGGAGAACCGGAGCAACGCCCTGGCCCACACGGGTGACCACGAAGAAGTGCGGGCCGTGGTGTTGGCGAGCGCTTCAGGCCCGCGGGTGGCTTGGCATCCGATCCTCAACGATTGCTGGCAGGTCCACCAACAGGAGGTCCGGCCCCGGCTCGAGCCCCCGGAACCCCGACCGGGAGAAGAGGGCATAGCGGGCCCTTCGATCCGCCAGTTCGAGCACGCGAGTGGCTTTCGATTGCAGGTCCCGCAACACCGCGGGCCCGACCGGAGCGCTCGACCATTTGCACTCGCCGAAGAGGGCATCCTGGCGATCGAAGGCCACCAGGTCGATCTCCTGATCCCGGGTCCACCAGCGACCGATCGCGTCCGGGTGGAAGCCGATCTCCCCCGCCAGGGATCGATGTCGTAGCCACTCGCGGCAGAGTTCCTCGAAGACCGGCGCCACGAAATGGGCCATCTGGGGCATGATGCGGCGCTCGAGGACCTTGGCGCCCTGGCCGGCGTGCAATTCCGTGATGTGCGGCTGCACGAAGCGGAACCAGAAGCGGAAGAAGGGGTCGGCGAGCCGGTATCTGCCCTTTCGGCTCCGGAGAGGATCCCGTTCGGTCGCCGGCACCTCGCGGTCCACCAGTTCCAGGGCGACCAGGCTGTTCAGATATCGCCCGGCAAAGGACCGTTCCAGCCCGATATCCTGCGCGATCTCGTTCAGGCGGGTGTTCCCGGCTGCCACCGAGGAGAGAATGGCGAAGTAGTGACGGGGCTCGCGGAACTCCTGGTGCAGCAGGAGCCGGGGCTCTTCAAAGAGGTAGGACACGGGGTCGAGCACCCTCTGGCAGAGGTTCTCGCGCAGGGACAGCAGCGGATCGAACTTCGCAAGCCAGGCCGGCGTACCGCCCAGACAAGCATAGGCCAGCACCTGGTCCTCGGCCTTCCAGGCCGGCACGAAGAGCCGGGCTCCCCAGAAGTCCATGGCCCGCAGTCGCATCTGTCCGGTGCGACGGCCGAAGAGCGGGCTCTTCTGGGAAAGCACTTCGTCTTCCATGAAGCTGACCGACGATCCGCAAAGGACAAGGCGCACCTCGCGGTCCTTCCAGGTCCGGTCCCAGATCTTCTGGAGGAGCGACGGCAGCGCCGGCTCACCCTGGCAGAGGTAGGGGAACTCGTCGAGCACCAGGTCGAGCGGGCCTTCGCGCGACTCGAGGTAATCCAGGAGGGTCGGCCAGTCCTCGGGAGGACGAGCCGCCAGGAAGTGGTCTTCGAGGGCCTCTCCCAGGCTCCGGGCCAGGCCTCGCACGTGCAGAGCCGACGTCCCAAGGTCTCCGGTGAAGAAGACCCCTCCCCGGGGAGCCATGAAATGGCGTAGAAGCTCCGTCTTGCCGATCCTCCGCCGCCCATAGAGCACGAAGAGGACACTCCCCGAGGCGGGGATGGCCCGGTGCAAGGCCTCCAGTTCAACAGCCCGATCCAGGAAAGGCATACAAAAGTAATTTACTCTGGAGTAAACAGTTCCTTCCCGCCGCTCCCGATCTCCCTGTTCCCATGCTCCTGGCCGGAATTGGCGCCCACCTCGGTGCCGAGTCCACGTCTTGAGGAATGGCGCCGGTATCCTGTTCCCCCTCCAGGTTGACAGAGGTCCTTCGGGGAATCCCCGGTGAGCTACCAGGAGGGGTGAGCATGGACACACAGGCTCATGAGGCAACGCCCAATACCCCGCAACCACCCCGACCTTCCCAGGCTCCAAGTGCACAGGAATCCTCCCTGGGTCCCGCAAATTCCAGGGGGTCCGGACTTCCGGCCGAGAGGTGTCCCGTGAAGAAGGCTGGTCTGCTGGTCCTGCTCCTGACCCTGGTCCTCCTGGTCTTCACCGTGCTTGCCCCGGCGCGAGGGGCCTCCCCCTGGCAGCAGCCTGGAACCCGCGCCGGCGAGGAGGTCACCGGGCCGGATGGAGCCCGGATGGTGTGGGTCCCCGCGGGTGAGTTCATGATGGGCTCGGCCGACGGCGCCCCCGACGAGAGGCCGACGCACCAGGTCCGCCTGAGCCGGGGCTTCTGGCTGGGCAAGACCGAGGTGACGGTGGCCCAGTGGCGACGCTACTGTCAGCAGGCAGGGGTTCCGCTGACGGTGGAGATCTTCGTGCCCGAGGATCACCCGATGTCGGGAGTGAGTTGGTTCGACGTCCAGAAGTACTGCCGGTTCTATGGCCTGGCCCTGCCCACCGAGGCCCAATGGGAGTGGGCGGCCCGCGGGCCCGAGGGGCGCCGCTACCCCTGGGGGAACCGCTGGAACCCGACGCTGTGCTGCAACCAGGACAATCCGGGCCCCGAGGGGTACACCTGCCCGGTCGGCAGCTTCCCCGCCGGCGCAAGCTGGTGCGGCGCCCTGGACATGGCGGGAAACCTGGCGGAGTGGTGCGCCGACTGGTATAGCGAGTCCGGCTATGCGGGCACACCCGAGGTGGATCCCCAGGGGCCGACCCAGGGCACCGAGCGGGTGTGGCGGGGCGGCTACTGTTGGGCCGAGGAGGAGGAGTGCCGGACGACCCGGCGCTTTGGCAGTGAACCGGACAACGACGGCGGAGCCGGCTGTCTGCGAACCTGCTTCGTGCCATAGAGGGTTCCGCCCGGCCTCCGAGCTGAGCGTTCCTGACCCGAAGAATCCCCCCAGGGCAGCCGCCCGCGAAAAAGCCGGAGACTTGGACGGTTGGCCGAGGCGGCCGGGGTGCCCCGCAAACCAGCCCCCTCCTCTATGGAAGCCGGGAGACCCGAGCGCCTGGCCGAGGCGTTGACCACGGCCCTTCCCTGCCCACGCGCGGCACCCGGGTCCCTCTGGAGCGCCCGGACCAGATCGGATGGAGGGTGGATGAGGCGTTGGCCGCAGCTCTCCCCCGCCCGTCCCTGCTCAGCGTCCAGCCACCTGGATGGTTGCCAGCGCGGGCACAATCTCCTCGGCGACCAGGTCGAAGGCGGCCGGGTCGTGCACGTCGGGCACGTTGAAGATCGCCTCGTCGATGCCCAGGGCGGCAAGTTCGTGGAGGTGCTCCAGCACCTGGGCGGGGGTCCTGGTCCTCCCCTTCCCGTCCCGGCTCAGGGCCAGGGTGTCCAGGGTGGTCTTGTGGATCTGGGCGGGATCTCTTCCGGCCCTGTGGCAGTGCTCGGAGAGGACCTCCAGCTTGTGGCGCAGCACGTCCTTCCCGGCGTGGGCGAAGAGGTTGCAGCCCTGCGCGTATTCCGCCACCAGACGCAGGGTCTTGCGCTCGCCCATGCCGCCGATCAGGATCGGCGGGTGGGGCCTGGACAGGGGCTGGGGGACGCACAGCGTCTCTTCGAGTTGATAATGCTTCCCCCGCCAGGGGCCATTGCTTTCCGACCACATCTGCCGGGCGATCTGCAGGGTCTCCTCCAGGCGCTCGAAGCGCTCGGAAGTGCCGGGGAAAGGGATCCCCAGGCCGCGATGCTCGCGCTCGAACCAGGCGGCGCCGACTCCAAACCAGGCCCGCCCTCCCGAGAGCACGTCCAGGGTGGTGACCTTCTTGATCAGCAGCCCCGGAAGGCGATAGGTGACCCCGGTCACCATCGTGCCCAGGCGCATCCGCCGGGTGTGGGCCGCCACGAAGGCCAAGGTGGTATAGCCCTCCAGCATGTCCATCTCGGCGGGGCCGACGTAGGCGATCTGGAAGAGGTGGTCCATGACCCAGAAGCTGGAGAAGCCCACCTCCTCGGCGCGTCGGGCGATCCGGGCCAGGGTGGGGGCGAGCTGTTCGGGCCCGCCTGGCCAGGTGAAGTTGGGGACCTGCAGGCCAATCTGCATCGGGGCAACCTCCAATCCTGAAAGTAGGATTCGCCCTCCGTGCGCCGGACCATTCCGAAGTGGCAGGTCCCGGGGCAGACCAGCCCCCGCCAGGGGACAATGGGGCCGGCCGTGCGCTGTCCGGTCAGCCAGGCCGGCCATGGCCGCTCGCCCACGCCGGACGCACGCCCACGCCGGGACCTTCCCCCAGGGCCAATCCTTCAGGCCAGCGGGTCCTCCGGCCAGGGGTGGCGAGGGTAGCGGCGGGCCAGTTCGCGGCGGATCCGGGGCCAGTGGCGCTCCCAGAAGCCGGCGAGATCGCTGGTGATCTGCACTGGGCGCTGGTTGGGGGCCAGCAGGTGCACCACCAGGGGGAGCCTGCCTCCGGCGATCCGCGGGGTCTGGCGCATCCCGAAGAAGTCGGCCATCCGGGAGGCAACATAGGGTGGGGCGTCGGCCGGGTAGTGGACCGGAGCCCGCCTGCGCCCGGCCAGCGAGACGTGGGTCGGCGCCAGGGAGTCCAATCGCGCCTGGCGCTCGGGCCCCAG
>DCTU01000121.1 GCA_002329445.1 bacterium UBP9_UBA1432 | reverse complement strand
GCAGCCAGGCGTGTCCCACGGCCTCGATCATCTCGATCGAGACCAGCTTGTCGAACTCGCCGCGCAGGTCCCGATAGTCCTGGTCCAGGACCCTGATCCGGTCCTGGAGGCCCTCTTCCTGCACCCGAGAGCGGGCGTACTCAAATTGGGCCCGGGAGACCGTGGTGGTGGTCACCCGGCACCCGTATTCCTGGGCCGCGTGCAGGGCCAGCCCGCCCCAGCCGGTGCCGATCTCCAGGAGGTGCTCGCCGGGTTGGAGGTCGAGGCGCCGGCAGACCACGTCCAGCTTGTGCAGTTGGGCCTGCTCCAGGCTGGCCTCGGGGGTGGGGAAGAGGGCGCAGGAGTACTGCATCCGCGAATCCAGGAACGCGGCGAACATCTCATTGCCCAGGTCGTAGTGGGCAGCGATGTTGGTCCGCGAGCCGCCGCGAGAGTTCGGACGCAGCAGGTGTTCCAGTCGGCGCATCGGGAAGGTCAACCAGCCCAGGCGGCGCTCCAGGCGGTCCAGGGTCGGCAGGTTTCGGGCCAGAAGGCGGACCACGGCCACCAGGTCCGGGCTGTGCCAGAGGCCTTCGACCCAGGTCTCGCCGGCGGCCAGGCTTCCTCCGGTCAACAGGCGGCTCCAGAAGAGGGGAGTGCGGACCTCGATCTCGGCGCAAGGGGCTGGCTCCCTTCCGCAACGGATGGTCCGGTCGTCCTCCCGGACCAGCAGGCACCCGCCCCGCAGGTTCCCCAACATCCCCAGGACCAGGCGGCGGGCCAGCCGGTTTCCGAGGGAGGCGGGGCTGCCCCTTGACCGGTCCGGTCTCATGGGGAGGTTGCCGGGTGCTCGTAGAAGGGGGTCTTCTTGAGCCAGAGGCGCAGGGCCTGGCCGTAGATCCCCAGCAGGATGGCCAGGGTCATCGAGGGCCAGCGCAGGAGGACCCGCCGGAGCGAGGCCTCCTCCAGGGGGAGGCGCTCCAGGCTCAAGGCGGCTTCGAAGAGTTTGGGGCCTCCCGAGCGGGGATGGCTCTCGATCTGGACGCGGACCTCCTGCCCTGGAGGGGTCACCTTCCAGAGATAGCGCATCTCCAGCGGCATGAACGGGGAGACGTGGAAGACCTTGTCGGTCGGGCTTGGGGTCCGAAGGTCCACCAGGTAGTGGTGGCGTTCGTTCCAAGGGGTATTGGAGACCTCGGCCAGCATCCAGCGCGCCTCCTCCCCGGCATGGCAGAAGTAGAAGTTCACCGGGCTGAAATAGATCCCCAGGGAGCGCCCCTGGCCGAGCATGAGGACGCGGCCGTCGGGGGCTCCGTTGCCTCCCAGCTCGCCGACCCGTTTGCAGACCGCCTCTTTGAGAGGGAGGGGGCCTCCGCCGAGGTAGTCCTTCCTGTAAATCGAGAGCAAGGCCGGCCGATTCACGCCCAGCCAGGGGCCTCCCCGGTCCAGCAGGGACCATTCGTCCAGGTCCAGGCCCAACATGTAGATTTGGTTGGTGAACTGGTGCTGGCGCGGAGCCAGGCGGCGATGTCGGACGGTGCCACGGAAGATCGCGCTGTTCACAGCCTGCACCCGAAGCGTTCTGCCACGTCGGTGGCGCTGTGCACCCCGTCCTCGTGGAAGCCGTTGTACCAGTAGGCGCCGCAGAAGTGGGTCCGGTTCACGCCGCAGATCCGCACTCGTTCCTTCTGGGCGGCCAGGGTTTTCGGGTTGAAGACCGGGTGGTGGTACACGAAGCGCCGCAGGATCCTCTCCTCGGCCACCCGACCCTGGGGGTTGAGGGTGACGCAGAAGGTCTCGGGCGCCTCCAGGCCCTGCAGGAGGTTCATCTGATAGGTCACCAGGGGGCGCGCGCCTTCGTCCTGGTCGAGCAGGAAGTTCCAACTGGCCCACGCCTTGCGCCGCCGGGGAAGCACGGAGGTGTCGGTGTGCAGGAGGACGTCGTTGGCTTGATAGGGCAGGTCTCCGAGGATCTGCCGCTCGTCGGGGGTGGCGTCCCCCAACAGGGCCAGGGCCTCGTCGCTGTGGCAGGCCAGGATCACCTCGTCGAAGATCTCCTCGCCCGCCTCGCTCGTCACGCGCACGCCCTCAGGCTCGCGGTGCACCTGATGAACCGGGCAGGCGGTGCGGATCCCGTCGCTCCAACCCGCCGTCAAGGGCGCGATATACTCCCTGGAACCTCCCGGAATCACGAACCATTGGGGACGGTTCGTGACGTGCAGCAGGCCGTGGTTGTCGAAGAAGCGCAGGAAGAAGCCGGCCGGAATGGCCCGCATGTCCGCCAACGTGGAGGACCAGATGGCTGCCCCCATCGGCAGGATGTAGTGCCGAGCGAAGTCTTCCGAGAAGCCCCCCTGTGACAGGAATTCTCCGAGGGTCTGCCCGTCAGCCCTTCCCTCGGCCAGCGCGGCCCGTCCCTGGTGGTTGAAACGAAGGATTTCGGCGAGGAAGCGCCAGAATCGGGGGCGGACCAGGTTGGTCCGCTGGGCGAAGAGGGCGTCCAGGTCCTGCCCGTTGTACTCAAGGCCCTCGGGGCTGCGGACCGAGAAGCTCATCCGGGTCGGCTGGCCCTTCAGGCCCAGCCGGTCCAGCAACTTCAGGAAACGGGGATAGGTGCGGTCATTGAAGACGATGAACCCGGTGTCGATCGCGTAGTCGCGCGCGCCGAGGCGGACATCCACCGTGGCGGTGTGTCCGCCCGGTCGAGGCTCCTTTTCGAAGAGCGTCACCTGGTGTCGGGAGTGCAGCAGGTGTCCGGCGGTCAGCCCGGAGATCCCCGAGCCGACGATGGCGATTCGCTTCATGGTCCTTCCCCTCGGGTCCGGCCCGGATCCTCCCGGGTCCCTCCCGCTTCAGGGCCGGGGAACCAGGGAATCAGGGCGCTGGTGGTCTCTTGGTAGCGGCGGTACTCCTGGCCCTTGGAACGCAGCGCCTGGGCCTCGGCCAGGGGGATCCCCGTCACGAAGATCAAGGTCCAGGCGATCAGGAGCGGGCTGAGCCATCCTCCGGGGAACCCCGGAGACCCAGAAGAGAAGAGCGCGAAGCCAATCCAGGTCAGGATCTCGAAGAAGTAGTTGGGATGGCGCGAGAAGCGCCAGAGACCCCGGCGACAGACCCGACCCTGCCGTGAGGCCGAGGACTTGAAGGCGCGCAACTGCTCGTCGGCGGCGGTNNGGCGGCCTCGCCCAGGACCCCGGCGAACCACGTCAGCCCTCCGAGCCACTCCCAGACTCCCAGCATGATCCGAGGGTCCAGGCTGACCAGGATGAAGGGAATCGACAGGAACGCGCTGGCCAGGGCCTGTTGCTGGTAGAAGACGAAGAAGCGCCGGTCCGCCTGGGCGCCCCACTCCTCGCGAAGCCGGGCGTAGCGGGCCTCTTCGGGCCTGCCGCGCATCCGGAGGGCCAGATGCCAGGCCAGGCGGCCTCCCCAGAGGATGACCATGGCGGCCAGAAGCCAGGAGCGCGTCGCCCAGCCCGGCGCAATGGCGGCGTGGACAAGGGCCAGCATCGGGAGCGACAGGGTCCAGCCGACATCGACGATGGCAGCGTTCCGAGTCCGGAGCTGAACCAGCCAGAGCGCAGAAAACAGCAGGCCCACCAGGGCGGTGGAGAGTGCCAGGCGGAGGAGGAAGCCCTCGAGCAACACCGAGGAGTCCTTTCGAGGTCGGGGGGCGGGTCTTCCTCCAGTCTCATCCAGGAATCGTCCGGGTCCTCCCGGAATCTCCTGGCAGCAGGGTCCTGTTTCTGGCAGGGTCCTCAAGGAGGCGGAACGTGTCGATTTCCAGGCTTCTGGCCTTGTACGGCTTCTCGGTCGTGGTCTTCCTGGCCCTGGACTATTTCTGGTTGACCCGGATGGTTCCCAGGTTCTACAAGCCCCTGCTGGGCCATCTCCTGGCCGCCGAGCCTCGCCTGCTCGTGGCAGGCCTCTTTTNNCGCTGGCAGCCGAGCCACGCCTGGCCGTAGCCGGGCTCTTCTACCTGGTCTACGTCGTCGGCATCCTGTACTTCGCCGTGTGGCCGGGCCTGCAGTCCGGCTCGGTGTTCCAGGCGGTCGTGCGCGGGGCGCTCTTCGGGTTCTTCACCTATGCCACCTATGACCTGACCAACCAGGCCACCCTGCGGGACTGGCCCTGGCAGGTCTCGGCGCTGGACATCGCCTGGGGGACCTGTTTGAACGT
>DCTU01000044.1 GCA_002329445.1 bacterium UBP9_UBA1432 | reverse complement strand
GTCCAGGTGGCGTTCACCCGAGTGCACGTGCAATCGCCCGTCCTGAGGGCGTCGGGTCTCGGCCAGGTCGAGCCGGGCCATCACCTTCAGTCGGGCCACCACCTGGGGGTGTCGCGAGCGGGGCATCTCGTGGACCGGGTACAGGGTTCCGTCCACCCGCATCCGGACGACGGTGCGGTCCTCGTAGGGCTCGAAGTGGATGTCCGAGGTCCGGGTCTCCATGGCCCGCAGGAAGAGGGCGTTGAGTTGGCGGACCACGGGGGCGTCGGTGGCGTCGGCCAGCAGGTTTCCGCTGGCGTCCAGGTCCACCTCGGCGCCTTCGCCTTCCTCGGCTTCACCCAGGCGCTCGCCCTCCACCATCAGCCGGCGCAGCCCCTGCTCCAGCTCCTCGGTGCTCATCAGGACGGGGCGGACATCCTTGCGCAGGGTCAGCCGGACATCCTCCAGCAGTTGCCGGGGGGTACCCGAGTGGATGCCAACGGTCAGGAGATCCGGGGCTTCCTCCAGGGGCAGCAGGCGATGGCGCTGCCAGAACTCCAGGGGGATGGTGGGGCTGGAGGGCATCGGCGGCCTCAGCGGTCCCCGGCGCCGGGGGCCGGCAGTCCGGGCAGTTCCAGTTGCCATGGGTTGGGAAGGCGCGCCGCGTCACGGTCCTGGTATCGGGCCAGCACGTCGAAGCGGTAGACCCCCGCCAGGTTCGGGAAGGTGTAGCGCGGCAGTTGGACCTGTCGCTCCTCGCCCACGCCCAGCGTCAGGGGCAGGTTCTCCAGGGCTTCCTTCTGCCCATCGGGACGCTCCACGGTGCCGGTCAGGACCAACTCCAGGGGGCGGGATTCCTGGTTGCGCACCGTGACGAAGGGTCGGCTCGAGCGCCCCGGTCCCACATCCTGGGGGAAACCGAAGTCCTGCAGGCAGAGACCGGGAAGCGCTGGCTCCGAGCCCACCGCCTTCCGGGTCGGACGGGTCTCGCGATCTTCGGGCTGCTGTTCTCCGGGGTTGCCTTCGCTCTCGACGTAGGGGGCGAAGGGTTGGTCCAGTGGGCCCAACTCCTTGTCGGAATCCACAATCTGGGGGGTGATCGAGATGAAGACGGTGGTCTTCTGTTCGTCGGTGCTCTTCTGCCGGAAGAGCCCGCCCAGCAGGGGCAGGTCCTTGAGGATCGGCACACCCCGAACCGCGTCGACGGTGCGCTTGGAGATCAGGCCCCCGATCAGCAGGGTTTCCCCGTTGCCCACGGTCACGGTGGTCTTGACGTTGCGGTTGGAGACGATGGGGGCCGAGAAGCCGACTCCGGCCATCTCCTGCTGCAGGTAGTCGGTGACCTCCTGGATCTCCTGGTCGATGTCCATCCGGATCTTGCCGCTCTGGTTGACGTGCGGGGTGACCTGCAGCTTGATCCCCACCTCGCGATAGTCGAAGGTCACCAGGGGCTGGCCGAAGGCGTCCAGGCGTCCGCCGGTGGCGAAGGGCACGACCTGGCCGACGTTCATGATCGCCTCCTTGTTGTCCTGGGTCAGGACTCGGGGAGCGGAGATCAGGTTGAAGTCCGAGTTGTCCTGCAGGGCCGAGAGGAAGGCGAAGAACTCCGGCACCTGGATGTCCTGGCCGGCGACCCGGATGGTCCGGGTGTTGGGCCCGACGGCGCCCACCACGAAGTGGCCGCCTGCCAGGTAGCTCAGCAGGCCCTCCTCGGTCAGGCCACCCCGGAAGGAGCCGACCACGCCACCCGAGGTCATGGCCTGCCAGTTGACCCCCACGTCGCGCACCCGGCGCAGCGAGACCTCGGCCACCACGGCCGAGATCTGGACCTGGCGGCGCTCCAGATCCAGCCGGGCGATCACCGCTCGCAGGCCCTCGTACTCCGAGGGGGACACGAAGAGGACCAGCGAGTTGGTCTCGGGATCGGCCGAGACCTTCGAAGAGACGAAGCCCACGGTCCGTGGCGCCGGCACGATCCCCGTGGCGTCAGGGAAGGGCGAGGGGCTGGAAGTGGGGCCCGGGACCATGGGCCGGTCCAGGGCCGCCGAGTTGGCGCTCAGGTTGCCCGCGTCGGGTGGGGGAGTCGGGATCAGGGCCAAGGGTGCCTTGTTCTCCTGTTCCCGGGTCAGTCGCTGCTTCTCCTGGAGCATCTCTGACAGGATCTTGGCCACATCTTCGGCCTGGGCGAACTGGAGATTGTAGACGTAGAAGCGGGGGGGCTCGATCTTCGTGGGGGCCGCGGCGGGGATGTCCAGGCGTTCCAGGAGGCGCTTGGCGTCCTGGATCTGTTGGGCGCTTCCCAGGATCACCACGGCGTTGGCCGGTCCGAAGGCCATGAACTTCGAGTCCTGGCTCCCCTGGAACATCTGCTGGAGGATCGGGACCAGTTTCTCGGCCTCGGCGTGCTTGGGGAAGACCACCGAGGTGTGGGTGGTGGGGTGGAGTTGATCCAGGGCGCGCACCACCTCGGAGATCCGTGACACGACCGCGGCCCGCTCGGCCACGATCAGGGCGCGACCCTCCTTGTAGGGCAGCAGGATCCCCGCATCCGAGATCAGGGGGCGCACCGAGTTCTGGAGGACGTCCGGATTGGCGTGGCGCAGGATCAGGATGGCCATCACCAGATCCTCTCCCGGCGCCGCGGCCGTTCCCGGAGCCAGGACCCGGCTGGTGCGGCGGGCCTCCAGCACGGGCAGGACCTGGACGTAGTCTCCCCGGTCGGCCACGGTGAAGCCGTAGCGTTGCAGGGCGGTCTTGAAGATGTCCCAGGCTTCCGAGGGCGTCACCTCGCGCGAGGAGAGCACGGTCACCCGGCCCTGGACCCGATCGTCCAGGACCAGGTTGCGCCCGGTCAGCTCGGCCATCATCCTGGCCAGGACCCGGATATCGATGTTCTCGAAGTTCAGCAGGACGCGTCCGCGCCGCAGGGCTTCGGTGATCCGGGTGTTCATGAGGGGTCCGTCCGGGGCCGGCGCCGGAGCCTGGGCCCGGGCCACCCCGAGGGGAAGCAGCAGGGCGGCCAGCATGGCTGCCGTCAGGATCTTCAGTGCTCTCACGTACTCGCTCCCTGGGCCAGGCTCCACTCGGGCCGGCCCCATGTTCCGCCGACCCGGACCGTGTGGTTCCCCAATGGGCCGGCGTCGATTTGCAGGACCCCGGTCAGGCCGGGTGAACCGCCGCCCGGTCTGGTGCGCAGGTTCACCTTGCCCGTCCCTGAGACCCCTTCGCCAAAGAGGCTGATTTCGCTGGTCACGTCGTTGGCCGGGGGGCCGTTCCCCGGAACTGGCCGAACAGCCACCTTGGCGCCGACCTCCAGGGAGGGCACCGGGACCGGCAGGACACCCGACATGTCGGGCAGGCTCATCCGAAGCTCGCCGTCGCCTTCCCGAGAGGTCAGGTCGTAGGTCAGGTCGCCCGTCAGCTTCACGGTTCCCAGGTCCCGCGAGCCCGTGTCGACCTGAAGGTCCTCGGCATGCAGGGTCAACCGGCTGCCTTGAAGCCGGGCGTTGGCCTGGCCGGCCAGCCGGGTCTGCCCGAGCGTCGCCGACAGACCCTTCCAGGCGGGCCGGAAACGGGCACGATCCGCCTGGAACGTGGCTCCGGAGGCCATCCGCACCTCGAAGCCCCGCAGGTGCACCCCGGTGGGTCCGGCCTCGGCCTCTTCCCAGGTCAGGTCCGCTCCGGTCGACGCTTCCAGGCGGCCGACGGCCTGCTCGAAGAGGGCCTGGTAGGGAAAGCGCAGGGCCAGGAAGGCCAGAAAGACCAGCAGCCACAGCATGACGGTGCCCAGGGTCCTCACGAAGGCACCTCCACCATCATCTCCAGGTCCCAGCGCCCGTCGCCGTCCCGATCCTCAAGCTTCAGGCTCTTGACCACCAGATCGACCGACACCAGGCGGGTCAGGAAGGTCGAGACCTGTTCGGCACGCAGGGCTCGCAGCTTGACCTGGGCACCTCGGCCTTCCCCGTAGGGATTGTTGAAGTCCAGATGGTTTTCCAGTTCGCTCAGGGCGTTCTGGGAAATCCAACTGCTGGTGTTGGGAGTCGGGGGGGGAAGGTCCCGGCGTGTTCCGGCGTACCCCTCCAAGGCGCGGGTCAGGGCCCCGCGCTGGGTTTCGAAGCGGGAGGTGGACTGCTTGAGGCGATCCATGTCGCGCACGCGGGGGGCGGCATAGGCCAGCAGCCAGACCAGGCCCAGCAGGGCCACACCGGCCAGCCAGGCGATCTGTCGAGTCGGGCTCATGGCTGGCGCACCTGGCCTTCCAGTCGGAATCGGGTCTGCCCGCCGGCTCCGGCCCGATTCTCGACCAGCTCCGGCTTGTCCAGGACCGCCCCCAGCGAACTGCGGAAGGCCTCGGCCTGTTGGGCCGAGCCTGCCTGACCCTCCAGGGTCAGCACCCCTTCCTCGAAGCCCACGGCGCGGATCTCCATGCCGGGCTGCTCCTGCAAGGGGCCGGCCAGCCGACCCAGGGTGGTCAGGAGCAGGACGGGCGAGCGTCGGGCTGCCTCCCGGGCCGCTTCGACCCGGCGTGAGAGGGTGGCCAGCAGCTCCTCGTTCGACAATCGGGCCAGGTCCGGAGCATGCTGGCGCACGGCGACCTGCAGCACCTCGGCCTGCTGAGCGGTTCGCCGAGCCAGGGTGGCATGGCGCACCTCCAGGTCCACGCTGGCGACCAGCAGCAGGGCCACCAGCCAGATCA
Organism: bacterium UBP9_UBA1432; assembly: GCA_002329445.1. GTDB lineage: Bacteria > Vulcanimicrobiota > Xenobia > Xenobiales > Xenobiaceae > Xenobium > Xenobium purgamenti. The sequence goes on along the minus strand of DCTU01000044.1, from coordinate 97 downwards.
TGGACCAGGGGCGCAGGCCCGTCTCGGGACGGGCGGCCGGCTGCAGACGGATCCGGGGGCGTCCGGGGCGGGCCGCCAGCGCTGCCCCCCAGGCCGC
>DCTU01000294.1:2090-6490 GCA_002329445.1 bacterium UBP9_UBA1432 | reverse complement strand
ACGCCGGCCCCCACGCTCAGGACCAGTGCCAGATAGAGATTCAGGCCCAAGGCCACCCCCAACAGACCGGGCCGTCGCCGGGCCACGAAGCGGAAGAAGCCGAGGTGTCCGACCAGCCAGGTCGCCAGGAAGAAGAACGGGAGGCCCCGGAGTGCGGGGCAGAACAGGGCCAGGGGAAGGGCCAGCAAGGCCAATGCAGGCGAGAGGGTGGCCAGAGCGGTTCCCAGCGTCTTGTGGGCACCGGTGTCAAAGCCGGTGCGCCAGAGGAAGAGCTCGGCCCACTGGGCTGCCCGTCGGAAGTACAGGCAGGTCAGGCGGCCCAGGCGCGGGAAGCGATGACGCGCCACCACCCCCGGTACAAGCAGGTTGAGATGGCTTTGGGTCAGGCGCTCACCGAACTCTTCGCCCTCATAGTCCATCCCCCAGCGGAGCGACTCGTCAAAGCCTCCCACCTCGCCAAAGACCTCGGCCCACAGGCCGGCCACCGCGGCACTGAAGACCCGCAGCGGGACCTTCCCCCGTCGCGTGAAGCAGTAGTGGTCGAAGAGCGCCTTGTAGGCCGGAACCCACCCGGGGTTCAGCGCTTCGGCATCGTAGGTTCCGGTGACCGCATCACACCCGCCCAAGGCCTCTGCGAAGACGCCCAGGGATCCAGGCAGCAGGACCGTGTCGCTGTCCAGGAAGAACAAGGCCTCGCCTCGAGCGTGTCGGGCCCCGTGGTTGCGCGCAGTGGCCGGCCCCCGCGGGGAAGGAAGCCGAAATCCGAAGACCCGGTCTGGATGCTCTCGGGTCAGGCGGGCCACGATCCCGGGTGTCTCGTCCACCGAGGCGTCGTCGACGACCAGGACCTCCAGAGGCGGATGATCGCTGGCCAGCACGCTCTCCACGTNNTGGCGGGCAGGATCACGCTGATGAGGAGGCCGGAAGTGGTGGGATTCATGGGCCGCCCTCCCCGACCTGGCCTGGAATGACCCGGACGACCCTGGGCCAGCGCCGGGGATTCCACACCACGCCTGCGGACATGGCGCACTCATAGGTGCACGCGCATCCAGAACGGCGGATCCAGCGGGTCAGCGCGCGGGCTCGGGAGGAAGCCAGGAGACTTCCCAGATCCCCCGCATGCTCGAGGAGGTTTCCCAGGCTGCAGTCCAGCATCTCGCAAGGCAGGACCTCCCCATCCTGGCGCAGCACCACCAGGTTCCTTCCGGCCACGCAGGGAGCCGGCAGCCCACCTCCGGCAAGGACCTGGGCCACCCCCTCCCGGGTCACCTGGGCCACGGCCCGCCACATCGACGACAGGGCCCGACGCCGTTGCGGCCCGCGCAGCCGCCTCAGCGTCTCGACGAGGGCCAGATACCTCTGGGGGGAATCCGGGTTGGAGCTCGGGTTGGAGATCCCACCTCGGGCCCATGTCAACGAGAGATTGTCGAAGCCGAGGGTCCGGTGGAGGGTTTCCAGGGTCTCTTTCAGGCGATCCTGGTTCAGGGGATGGACGACCGCGTTGGCATCCACGACCAGGTTGAAGTGGCTCCGACGCAACTCCAGCAGGGCCCGGCTGGTCTCCAAAGCCCTCTGGAAGGTCCCAGGGCGGCCCCGGAGCCGATCATGCTCCTCCCCCAGGGCATCGATCGAGACGACCAGCCGGAACGAAGAGTCCGGGAATCGAGGCAGCACCTCCCGGACGAAGGTGGTGATCCGATCCGTGAACCAGCCGTTGGTCGACACGCTGACGAAGGGTGCCCGTGTTCGCTGCAGCAGGATTCCGGCCACTTCCGAAAGGTCGTGCCGCAGGAAGGGTTCCCCTCCCGTCAAGGAGAGTTGCACCAGGGGTCCGAGCTTGCGGGCCACCCGCCTGAACTCTTCCGGGGTCAGCTCGCTCCTCCGGGAAGGCGACTGGAAGGACAAGAGGCAGAACGGGCATCGAAGGTTGCATCGCGAGGTGACGAAAACGACCAGGTAACCCACCCGCCGAAATCGGAGCAGGCTCCCCGCCACCCGGGACCAGGCCCGCCAGGACACCTTGGTCCGCCCCAGGCCCCTCAATGGAGACTCGGCTCGGTGTGACCGGCCAGCCAGACCCGACGGGTCTCGGACCACCGGTAGGGGATGGTGACTGCCCAGTCCAGAAGCTCGATCGTGTTGATCTCCGGGATTCCGGACGGACCGGGGAGAAACACGAAGCGGACCTGGGCCGGGCGGCCGTCCAACAAGCCCCGCCCCGGCACGACGGTACCTCCCCCCACCCGAAGCTCCGCCGTTCCGACCGCAAGCAGGCGAACTTCCTGGAGCCTGCGCCCGGACTGAAACACGAGCCTCCCTTGCCGACCTCGCGATTCGGCCAGGGCCCACACCCGCTCCAAGAGGCTCCCCCCCGGCGGCCCGGCCTCGGGGGGCGGGGGCTCATCCCCTGGAAGGAGGCTTGCGTCAGCCGGTGGCTCGGGAGGCTGGAAGGTCTCCAGCGTCTTCCCGGAAATCGACGAAGCCTCCTGAGCGCCGAGAACCCCGGTGGACTCCCGGCACTCGTACAGGTGGAAGCAGAGCTCCCGGACCTCGAGCTCGGGTCGATCCTCACAGAGGTCCTTGAAGGCAAGCCGGAAGCGCTCCGGCTCGCGCCCCATTTCGACCGGCGGAGGAGGAGAATCCCAGGCCATGGCCAGGACGTAGTCCAGCTCGGACAGCGAGTATTCAGCCGCGGGGCCCAGTTGGACGACCTCCCCCAGATGACTCCACCACGCCCGAAACAAGACCGGGATCTCGCGCCCCCGAATTGCGGTCGGCACCAGGACGCCCACGCGGCTGCCTGCCGGGATCGCGTCCAAGATGCCTGCAGACCAGGTGGGTGGCTCGGCGACCGGGACCACCCGGAGCGACTGACGGGGCACGTCGAAGGCCACGGGCAGCGCGTGGGGACAGAGTTCGGAGACCGGTCGGAGGTGCAGTCCAACCGCCGAGGCCACCCGTCCCACGGCAGGCAACCAGCCGGCCATCTGCAAGGTGCCGGCACAGAGCATGAAGGCCACGCCCAGGGTCCATGCCACCCGGTGGCGGGCCATCCCCAGGAAGGCCAGCAGCACCAGCAGCGGCGTCATGGGTGCCTGATAGCGCGGATCCGGCAACACGAGGACGAAGTTCAGCCCCAGGACCACTGCGGAGGCCGGAAGGAGGAACCGGGCCAACGGCCTCTTCTCGCGCCAGGTCCACAGCAGGAGGCAGCCCAGCAGCAGCCAGAAGCACCCTCCCCAATAGAAGGTATCCAGGACGTTCAGGCCATTGGAGAGCACCCGGGCCAGCACCGGAATCCACGACCCCTGGTGCATGTCGGCCGGCACGGCCTGCACGTGCGCCTCCAGCACCCAGAACCACACTTCCATCCGGGCGAAGTACCATGGAGCACAGATCAAGCCGGCAATCGAGGCCACCACCAGCAGTCCCACTCCCGAGGGAAGCCGGGAATGTCCCCGGGCCAGCACGCCGGCCAGCAGAAGCCCCGAGAGGAAGAGCAGCTCGGCCCCCAGGACCTGCGAGAAGTTCGAGAACAGCGGCACCCCCTCGGCGCTGACCCGACCCAGGTTTGCCTCGGCCAGCCTCATCCCCGAGCAGACACTCGACAGGAGCTGGGTGGACATGGCCAGGACGCCCATTCCTCCGAGGATCGAGGCCCGTGAAGAGCAGAGCCCCGGCGCGGCAGCGACCAGGACCAGCGGCAGGCCCATCAGCAGGAAGTAGTACTTCGTCAGCATCCCCAGCCCGAAAGCCACCCCCACAGCCAGGCAGGCCCAGGGCCGCCTCAAGCCCTCGGATTCGAGAAGGAGCAGCACCAGCAAAGCCAGGAAGAACATCTGCCCCAGGTCCTGGGTGTAGATCCGGGCATACTCCGAAGTCCAGGTCGCCGTGGTGATCCCCAGGGCCAACAGGATCGCTCCCCTCATGCCGGCCAGCCTCCAGCCGATCCGACCGGACAGGGCGATCAGGCCGAAGACGAAGAGGAGCTGGGCCAGGCGCATGACCAGCACCGTCTGCCCGAAGAGCATGATGGCCAGCCCCGAGACCATGAAGGTCAGGGGAGGATAGTTCAGGGTTCCCGGTGGCGAAAACCGGGGAGGAAGCGGGGACTCCCCGGACAGGAAGGCCCGCATCTCGGCGGGGAGCCCCTTCATCCACTCCGCACAGTACAGCGGGTAGCGCATGAACCTCTCGGAGTGGGACTCGGGGAAGGCCAGTCCGTCCCGGGCCTCCCAGGCCAGGTGGATCCCGGCAAAGACCCCGCTCAGAAGAACGAGGAGGCAGAACAAGACTGCCCGATGCCGCCGCCCCATTCTAATTCCTTCTCGTCCATGAATGGAGATCCTGTGTCTCCAAAGCGACGAATCCTCAGGCACCTGAATCCGCCGCCTGGCGTG
>DCTU01000294.1:0-2056 GCA_002329445.1 bacterium UBP9_UBA1432 | reverse complement strand
CCACGGTAGGTGGCGGATTCAGGAGGCAGGCAACCACTTGCGGCGCCATTGAAGAAACATGGCCAGGGTCCACAATGACTTGCGATGGTCGGCCCTTCCCGTCATGTGTTCATCCCAAAGCCGACGGACCTNNGGAGGGGTTGAAGAGATCGTCCCGGCTCAGTTCTCGGGGGTCGAGCAGATCCTCGAGCCAGGGGCGCAACGGGCCCTTGAGCCAGCGGGCTACGGGCATGCCGAAGCCTTTCTTGGGACGTCGGCGGACCTCAGGCGGCAGGAGGTGCCGCGTCGCGCGCTTCAGGAGGAATTTCGTGGTCCACCCCTGGAGCTTGAGATCGGCCGGAACCCGGGCCAGCAACTCGACCACCTCTCGGTCGAGGAACGGCACCCGCGCTTCCAGGGAAGCCGCCATGCTCGCCCGGTCGAGCTTCACCAGAAGGTCGGCGGGAAGATAGAGGTTGAGATCGGTCATGCCCAGCCGGCTGGTGAGGTCCAGTCCAGGCCTCAGGAAGGCTTCCAGCGGCTCGAAGGTCTGCCATGGGCCCGCCATTCCCGGGCCATAGAGACCGGCCTTCTCCCCCTCGGAGAAGCTGCCTGCCCACAGGATATGGCGTCTCTCGGCGGGTTCGTCCAGGAACCCGAGGAATCTCTTGATCCGGAAATCCAGGCTCCAGTTCTTCGTCGAGACGGGCAGCCGAGCGGCCCACTTCCGGGCCTGCTCCAGCCAGGGGCGCGGCAGCCGGCGCAGCCACTCGGCCAGATGGGCTGCGGGATAGGTTGGATAGCCTGCCAGCAGTTCGTCCGAGCCCTCTCCGGAGAGGACCACCTTGACCTCCCGACGGGCCATGCGGGCCAGAGACCAGGTCGGAACGACCGAGGCGTCGCCCAGGGGTTCATCCAGAACCTCGGGCAGGTCCTGGACCAGTTCCAGGCAGCGCCTGCCCGAAAGAACCCCTTCATGATGACGCGTGCCGAGAAGACGAGCCACCCGCCGGGCCGGGCCCGACTCGTCGAAGGAGGCCTCGGGAAAACCCATGGTGAAGGTCCGGATGGGCTCGGCCGCCTCCTGCGCCATCAGCGCCGTCAAGGTGCTGGAATCGAGCCCTCCAGAGAGGAAGGTGCCGACCGGAAAGTCGGCGCCCAGATGCCGCCGGACCGCGCCTCGCAGCGCGGCCAGAAGAAGCTCCTCCCAATCGCGCAGGCCGAGACCGCGCCAGGGGCGCAACTCGAGGTCCCAGTAGCGCCCCAGCCGCACTCCGGAAGCGTCCCAGCTCAGCCAGTGGGCAGGCGGAAGCTTGTGAATCCCGGCCAGGATCGTGCGAGGAGCCGGAATGGATTCGAAGGTCAGATACTGGTCCAGGGCTTGTCGATCCAGCCGGCGCGGGACGGAGGGATGCTCCAGCAACGCGCGGATCTGCGATCCGAAGACCAGGGATCCGGGGCCGACCCAGTAGTGGAGCGGCTTGATGCCCAGCCGATCGCGGGCCANNAGAAGCAGACGAGCCCGAGCGGCATCCCAGATGGCCAGTGCGAACATCCCGTCCAGGCGTTTGAGGAACGAGTCCGGCTCCTCCTCGTACAGGTGGACCAGGACCTCCCCATCCGAGGTCGTGTCCAGCCGATGCCCTCGTTGGAGGAGTCCTTCGCGCAGTTCTCGGTAGTTGAAGATCTCCCCGTTGAAGACCGCGATGACCCGGCCATCCTCCGAGAAGAAGGGCTGGCGGCCTCCCGGCACGTCCACGATCGACAGCCTGCGGACGCCCAATCCCAAATCTCCGTCCAGATGAAAGCCGGACTGGTCAGGTCCTCGATTCAGGAGGGCCCGGGTCATCCGCTGCAGGGTCCGGCGCTCCCCCCCTCCCGCGAAACCTGCGATGCCACACATCAGACCGGGGAATTCCGGCGATGGGATGGGGGTGGGGCAGGACGGTCCATGCGCAGCAGGACCGCCAGATCCCCCAGAAAACGGAAGATTCGACCCAGGCCGTACTTCGAACGCCCGGCCCGACGAGGATGATGGGACACCTCGAGCTCACCGACACGCGCGCCCTGACGGGCA
>DCTU01000241.1:1854-3622 GCA_002329445.1 bacterium UBP9_UBA1432 | reverse complement strand
GTCCCGCCTGGTGGAGGAGATCGGGCAGGTGGTCATGGAGGGGAAGGTTCCCCAGCTCCAGGACGTCCGCGACGAGTCGACCGACGAGGTGCGGGTGGTCCTGGAATGCCAGAAGGGCACCGACCCCGAGGTCGTGATGGCCTACCTGTACAAGCACACCGCGCTGCAATCGATCTTCCACGTCAACATGACCTGCCTGACTCCGAGGGGGCCCGAGCGGGTGGGCCTGCGCACCGCCCTGTTGGACTTCCTGGATTTCCGCTTCCAGGTCACGGTGCGGCGTCTTCGCCACGAGGTGCGCCTGCTGAACGAGCGCATCCACATCCTGGAGGGGTTCGTCCGGGTCTTTGACGGGCTGGACGAGGCCCTGCAGATCATCCGCGAGTCGGATGGTCGCAAGCCGGCCGGCGAGCGCCTCATGGAGCGCTTCGACCTGGACCAGACCCAGGCCGACGCCGTCCTGGACCTGCGGTTGTATCGGCTGGGGCGGCCGGACGTGCTGGCCGTGCGCCGCGAGCTGGACGAGAAGCGGGCCCGGCTTCGCGAACTGCAGGTCTTGCTGGGGGATGAGCGGGCGTTGTGGAACCTGGTCCGCGACGAGCTGCGTCAGGTGCGCGAGAAGTTCGCCGATGCCAGGCGCACGCGCATCGTGGCCCAGGGCGTCGAGGAGCTGTCCTATCAGGTGGAGGACTTCATCCTCGAAGAGCAGGCCCAGGTCCTGCTGACCCGAGACGGATGGATCCGACGCACCAGCCCGGGGGCCGACCTGGGCAAGCTGCGCATGCGCCAGGACGACGAGATCGTGGCCATCCTGCCTGGCTCCAACCTGGCCAGCGTGGTCTTCTTCACCAGCTCGGGAACGGCCTACACGATGCGGATTCACGACGTCCCCGTCTCAGCCCGCGGCTATGGGGATCCGGTCCAGAAGTTCTTCAACTTCGGCGATGGGGATCGGGTCGTGGCCGCCATGATGCTGGATCCCCGGGACACCCTGGCCATCCGCACTCCCGACGAGGAGGGCGCGCTTCCGCCGGTTCACGCCCTGGCCGTGGCCGAGGACGGGAAGGGCCTGCGCTTCTCGTTGGAATCCTACGCCGAGCCCTCGACCCGCTCGGGTCGTCGCTACGCCCGAGCCGGCAGCGGAGTCGCCATGGCCTGGGTCGAGGCGGTGCGGGGCAACGAGACCGTGGTGGCCATCTCGCGCGAGGGCCGCGCCTTGTTGTGTCCCGTCTCGGAGATCAACTTCTTGTCCGGGCCAGGCAAGGGCGTCACCGTCTTGAAGTTGGAGTCGGGTGATCGGGTGGTCGGCGTGGCCGCGGTTCGCGACGGGCGCGACGGGCTGACCGTCGTGCGCGAGGAGGGGGGGCGGCCCATCGAGGTGACGCCGCGCCGCTATCGGGTCACTTCCCGGGGAGGCAAGGGAACCCCCTTGATCAAGAGGGGCCGTCTGCGCGTGGTCTGTCGGGGCACCTCCAGCGAGGCCGAATCGGGCTCGGAGGCCCCGCAGATCGTCGATGTCGGGCCGGAGCGCCTGCAGGCATCCCTCTTCGCGGAGGAGGGGCAGGCCGGATCGTCGGGTGAGGAGGAAGCGGCCGGATGAGCCAGCGTATCGAGCAGTTTCAGTTGGAGTTCGACCTGGAGTCCGCCGTGGAGGCTCCCGCTCCCCCGGTTCCCCTGCCGCTTCCGGCCTCTCCGGCCGCCACGGAGGCTCCCGAGAACGGCCGTCCCCACTCCCGACGCAAGAAGGCGGACGACGCCTCGACGGGGG
>DCTU01000241.1:0-1827 GCA_002329445.1 bacterium UBP9_UBA1432 | reverse complement strand
CCACCTGGTGTGGGAGATCGTGGATAACTCGATCGACGAGGTGATGAACGGCTACGCGACCTTCGTCGAGTTGGAGTTGGACGCCGACGGGCAGGGGATCCGGGTCACCGACAACGGCCGGGGCATTCCGGTCGACCTGCACGAGAAGTACAACAAGCCCGCCCTGGAGCTGATCCTGACCACCCTGCACGCGGGCGGCAAGTTCGCCAGCTCCAACTACCAGTATTCGGGAGGTCTGCATGGCGTGGGCGCCTCGGTGGTCAACGCCCTCTCCCAGGACCTGGAGGCGACCGTCCGCCGGGATGGCCGGGAGTGGTTCCAGGCCTTCCAGCGGGGCAAGCCCGCCGGCCCCATGCAGGACATGGGGACGGCGCGAGGCACGGGCACCTCCATCTGGTTCCGTCCGGACCCCGAGATCTTCCAGACGACGGTCTTCGACGGACGGGTCATCCTGGAGACCCTGGAGGCCCGGGCCTGGCTGCACCGCATGAAGGTCGTCTTCAAGGACCGCACCAGCGGCGAGACGCATCGGCTGGACCACACCAGCGAGGGCCTGGACGGCTACCTGGTGCAGTTGACCGAGGGAGAGCCCCGGGCAGAAGGCTGGGAGACGGTCTTCACCTATGGGCGGGACGACGACCCCAAGCTGGAGCTGGCCCTTCTGTGGAGCGCCTCGGGGGGCGAACAGGTGCGCAGCTTCGTCAACGGCGTTCGCACGCCCCAGGGCGGAACCCACGACCTGGGCCTGAAGGCGGGCGTGGTCCGGGCCGTCCGCAACTACATGGACACCCACGGCCTGCAGCCCCGGGGGCTGAAGCTCTCGGCGGAGGACATCCGCGACGGGCTGCGGGGCGTCCTGTCGGTCTATGTCCGCGAGCCCCAGTTCAAAGGGCAGACCAAGGAGCGCCTGAACAACCCCGAGGTGAATGCCCAGGTGGCCAATGCCCTGGCGCCCGCCCTGGAGAGCTTCCTCAACGAGAACCGTTCGGTGTCCCAGTCCCTGGTGGACCGGATCGTCTCGGGCGCCCGCAGCCGAGCCGAGATCCAGGCCGCCACCGAGATGGTGGTGCGCAAGTCCGTCTCCCATCGCCTGAACCTGCCCGGCAAGCTGGCCGATTGTTCCAGCACCCGACCCAGCGACTCGGAGCTCTTCATCGTCGAGGGCGACTCGGCCGGCGGCTCGGCCAAGCAGGCCCGCGACCGTCGCCATCAGGCGATCCTGCCGTTGCGCGGCAAGATCCTCAACACCGAGCAGGCCGGCATGGGCAAGATGGGCCAGAACAAGGAGATCGCCGACCTGCTCAGCGCCTTGGGCTGCGGCATCGGGCCCAAGTTCGACGGGGATCGCCTCCGCTACGGCCGGGTGGTGATCCTGACGGATGCCGACTCGGATGGTCACCACATCGCCGGACTGCTGATCACCTTCTTCTATCGCTTCCTGCCGGAGCTGATCCGGAAAGGCCACATCTACCTGGGCCGGCCTCCCCTGTACCGGGTGCAGATCGGCAAGGAGACCCACTGGGCCTGGGATGACGAGCAGCGCGATCGCATCATGAAGCGCACCCGCTCCAAGGCCAACCCGGTGATCACGCGCTTCAAGGGTCTGGGTGAGATGAGCCCGGCGCAGTTGAAGGAGACCACCCTGGACCCCCGCTCACGGACGCTGTTCCGGGTGTGCGTGCCCGACGAAGAGGAGGCGGACAGGGCCATCTCGGAGTGCTTCGGGCGCGACCCCGCCCCGCGCTACCGGTTCGTCATGGAGTGCGCCACCCAGGCCGACGAGCTGGACGTGTAGTCTGGCCTGCCTCCCGGCGTCGTTCAGTTGGC
>DCTU01000200.1 GCA_002329445.1 bacterium UBP9_UBA1432 | reverse complement strand
GGTGCGGAACCAGGCCGCCAGGCTCTCTTCGTCGGCGCTGCCCGCGAAATGGACCGAACCACCCAGGCCCAGGTCCCGGACCATGGCCTCCAGTCGGGGGCGGTCCGGTCCGTCGCCGACTACCAGATACAGCGCGTCGGGGAACTCTTCCAGGACCCGCGGCATGGCGCGCAGGACCATGTCGAACCCTTTGCGTTCGACCAGGCGCGACAGGGTGCCGATCACCGGGCGGGATTCAAGCGCCAGGAGGCTTCGGAAGTCGGGACCCTCCGGCGAGAAACGCGAGGTGTCGACCCCGGGATAGAGGACCTCGATGCGGTTCTGGACCCCGAACTCACCCAGGCGCGACCGGGTGTCGGCGCTCACCGCNNCGGAAGCGCGCAAACTCCAGGCCATAGGCGAACATCAGGTAGGGGATCCGGCAGCCCAGGGCCCGGGCCAGCCGCATGGCCAGCCCCCCATAGGCCACGTTCATGGGCAGGATCACGTCTGGAGGCCGAACCATGAGGCGTCGGGCGGCCCTGGCCAGAAGGGGGACCCCTCGCAGATAGCCCCAGTTGTAGCCCGGGGTTCGCCAGACCCGACAAGGGTCGGCCTGGTCATGGGCTTCCCATCCCGTCCAGCGGGGGGCGACCACCTCGACGTCATGCCCCCTGCGGGCCAGATCTCCGGCCAGATGAAAGGCCAGTGAGCTGATCCCTCCGCGGATGGGGGGATAGTCGGTGCTCACCATCAGGATGCGGCTCACCTGGAGGTCTCCTCCCTCTGCGGGGTGGGCGGAGCCGACTCTTCGGCCAGAGGCGCCTGATCCAGCCACAGGGCGAGGACCAGGCCCAGGAAGACCAGTCCGCCGAAGAGAGTCAGGGCCTGATTCAGGCCCAGATTGGCCATGGCCACGGCGCACGTCCCGGTCAGGACGGCCAGAAGGTACATCACCAGGAGGGCCTCGCGGCCGGAGAGGCCCATGGCCACCAGGCGGTGATGGGTGTGGTCCCGGGCACACATGGTGATCGGGTCGGTCCAGGTCCGGTACTTGCCGTGCAGTCCACGTGAGATCAGGATCATCCCAAAATCGAAGAGGGGAACGGCCAGGAGCGTCACGCCCATCAGGACGGCCTTCAGGCCGCTGCCTGCCCATTCGCCCAGGACGACCATGGCGGCCAGGCAGAAGCCGATGAAGAAGCTTCCGGAGTCGCCCAGGAAGATCCTGGCCCGGGGGCGCGGGTAGTTCCACCACAGGAAACCGGCGCAGGCTGCGCCCAGGGCCAGGGCCACCAGGGCCAGGTCCTTCTGGAAGGTGGCCCAGGCGATGCCGAAGGCGAAGAGGGCCGACAGCCCGGCCAAGCCGGAGGCCGCCCCGTCGGCGTTGTCCACCCCGTTGAAGGCGCTGGCCACCAGGCCCATCCACAGGAAGGTCAGGATGAAAGCCAGCGGGAGGGGCAGGGCAAAGGCCCGCAGGAAGACACCACCCTCCATCAGCAGGGCCGTGGCGGCGGCCAGGGCGCCCAGCTTGACGTTGGCGCTGACCCCGCGTAAGTCGTCCAGCAGGCCGACCAGGACGATGAAGAGTCCTCCCAGGAGGAAGGCCTGGACTCCCGGCGAGAGCAGCCCCGCGGCCAGGACCGCCACGGTGAAGCCGCCGAAGACTCCCAGACCCCCCAGGGTGGGCGTGGCCTCCAGGTGTTGCTTGTGGGCTCCGGGGCGGTCCATCAGGTCCAGGCGCCGAGAGATCTCGCGCACCAGGCCGGTCAGGATCAGCGAGGCCGCAAAGCCTGCCAGGAGCACGCGGAACATCGGCCAGAGGGTTTCGCTCAAGACAACTCCTCCCGGACAGCCTGGATCACGTGGTCCGCTTCCTGGGAGCTCAACCCGGGGTAGAGGGGAAGCGACAGGGTGCGCCGCCAGGCCTCCTCGGCGTGGGGAAGGTCGCGGGCCGGGATCCCCAGATAGCGGTGCAGGGGGCGGAAGACCGGACGGGCGGCGCCCACCCCCTTCTCCCGGAGGGCCCGCAAGAGGCCTGGCAGGCGTCGGGAGGGGACCCGGGCCAGGAAGCGATAGTGGACCTGGCCGGGGACCTCGGGCGGCAACTCCAGCAGGTCTCCCAGTTCGGCGCGGTAGCGTCGGGCCAGGGCCTGGCGTTCCTCCAAGAACGATCCCAGGCGACGGAACTGGATGCGGAGCAGGGCCGCGGAGACCTCGGTCATCTTGTAGTTGAAGCGCAACCGCCAGTCCGGTCTCTGATCATAGGAGCGCAGGTTGCGGGCCAGGCGGGCCACGTCGGCCCGGCTGGTGGCCAGCAGTCCCCCTTCCCCGGCAGCCAGCATCTTGGTGGCATAGAAGGAGAAGGCACAGGCCCTGCCCTGGCGGGCGGCAGGCGACCGGCCGACGGTGGCTCCCGGAGCATGGGTGCCGTCGGTCAAAACCGCGACCCGCTCTTCCAGGGGACGCACCTCCAGGGGGCGCCCGAAGAGGTGGGGAACCAGGGCCACCGCCGTGTCCGGGCGGACCTTCGCTCGGGCGTCCTGGAGATCCATGTCCGGCAGGCCTGGCACGCAGTCCACCAGAAGCGGCTGGGCTCCGCTCTGCAATACGGCGTTCAGCAGCGAGGTGCATCCGTAGGATGGCAGAAGGACCGTCCTGCCCGGGCCGGCACCCAGGGCCACCAGGCCCAGGTGGAGGGCGGCGGTTCCGTGGGCCAGGGCCACGCAGTGGCGGGTCCCCAGGACCCGGGCGGCCTCCCGCTCCAGAGCTTCGACTTCGGGGCCCTGGGCCAGCATGCCGCTGCGCACCACCGCCGCGGCGGCCTGCGCCTCCTCCGGGCCCAGAAGAGGGCGGGAGTGGGGAATGAATGCGCGGGTCATCGCGAGGCCTCCAGGAGCTCCTGGGCGCTGACCACCTGCCCTCCACGCAGGAGGATCTCGCGCGAGCGGGAGCCCTCCGCCAGCAACAGGTCCAGGGTGGCCAGGTCCGGGGCAAATCCGACCTGGGGCCAGACCTGGGCATACTCCGGGCAGGACCACTGGTGGACCAGCAGGTCCAGCCCGGCCTCCTGGAATCGAGCGGGTTCGAGGTAGCTCTGCAAACCGTGGGCGCCGGTCAGATAGGCCGTCCCGCCGACGGCGCGGACCAGGTCCACCAACCGGGCGCTGGCGCGGCCCGCGACTCCCAGCTCCGAGCTGCGGACCATCGGGGTTGCGATTCCCAGGATCGCCATGTGCCAGCGGATCGTCTCCCAGGCGAGGTCCGCCAGCCGGCACCAGGGTCGGGCGTAGAAGTCCTCCAGGGCAGGCAGGAAGTCTGCCAGGTGAGGTGCGCGGGCGTAGAACTGCCGGAGCGTCTTGAGGTGCTTGCGTGCCCAGGGATGCCCCGGGGTCAGGGTCACTTCTTCCAGGCGCTGCCCCAACCGGTGCTGCACCGGGATCGTCAGGATCTGGGGGCCCGTGGGGCCTTTGAGGCGGTTTCGGTTCTGCCAGCCGTTCTTGTTGAAATCGGCGTCATCCAGGAGGATGAAGACGTCGCTGCGCGCGATCTTGTCGAAGTAGCGAAGCCAGGGCAGGTAATGCGGTTGGTGGATCGAGACGATCAAGGGACACCCCGGAGGGACGACAGGTGCGCCCGGTTTCCTCCTGGGGGCTTGAATTCCTTCCGGCCGGCGGGCCGCGACCCTCACCCCCCGACGCATGCTCCGTCCCCAATCCGTGGGAATGGGCTCCATCTGGTCCGGGAATGTTATGATTGGAAGAGGGTGGCGCCTCTTCTGGCTCAGGCCTGGGAAGACGCCGCCCGGGGGATCCAGGCGCCTACCGCGGATCGCTTCGGGGAGGGGGGACGTTGGCGGGTGCCCTGTGGAGGCGTACGATGATTTCGCGATTCTTCGCCACCGTCGTGGTTTTCGGCTTGCTGACGACCTTGCCCGGACACGCCGATCCCGGCACGAGGGTCCGGACCCGTTCGGTTTCTGAGGTGACCG
>DCTU01000053.1:2015-8053 GCA_002329445.1 bacterium UBP9_UBA1432 | reverse complement strand
CCAGAATCGACCTTGTGAATCCCACCTCCTCCTCGCCTCCCTCCGACTCCAGAGCCTCATGGGACCCCTGGCAGGTCCTGGGCGGGGCTCGCTTTGCTGTGGTCCTGCTGGTGGTGTGGGCCCTGCTGGCATCCCTGGGCACGGTCCTGCCCCAGGGGCGCCCCCCGGAGGAGACCCATCGCCTCCTGGGTCCGTGGGCGCATCCGGTGATCTTCCTGGGACTGGATGACCTCTACACCTCGCCGGGATTCCTGGGCGTCCTGGCCTTTCTGTGCCTGAACCTGGCGATCTCTTCGGTGCGAAGGATCCGCCGGGTCCGCCGCGAGGATCGCAACCTTAAAATCGCCCTGTCCGCTCGGGATCTGGCGGGAATCTCCCGAACCGTGTCCCTGCCAGAAGACCTTCCTCAGGCCTGCGAGCGCGTGGAGGCGGCCTTGCGCAGCCTGGGGCTGCGCGCGCGTCGAGCCCAGACGGGGACCGACGTCAGCTACTACGCCGAGCGTGGCCGCTGGCGGATCTGGGGGTCGACCTGGGCCCACCTGGGACTGCTCCTGGTCTTCCTGGGCGCCCTGGTCGGGCACTGGCACGGTTGGAGCTACGGGGGATATCTGAAGATCCTGGAGGGAACCACCCAGGCCGTCACCCGGGGCGTCTCGGGGATGCCGACGGGCCTGAGCCTGAAGCTCCACCGGTTCGTCGTGGTCGGGGACGAGACCGGGCGGCCGCTGGACTTCTCCAGCGACCTCGAGCTTCTGGATTCCGAGGGCACGACGCTTCAGCGCCGGACGATCCGGGTCAACGAACCGCTGGAACAGGGTGCCACCACCTTCTACCAGGCGGGCTATGGCCTGGCCGGTTTCCGCATCCAGCGAACCGCCCCCCAGGGAGACGTGCATCTCTGGCGCGTGGAAACCGATGCCCAGGGCCACGTCGACCCATGGTCCGCGGTCCTTCTGCCCCGAGGCTCGGGTTCGGCCTTCGGCGTTCAGGACCTGATTCCGCAGGCCCGCCTGGAAGGCGACCAGGTCCATCCCGTCTCCAACCTTCCGCTGGCCCCCGCCGTGCCCGTCTTCGAGAACCCCCGCTTCCACGAGGGCTCGCAGGACTTCCAGCCCCTGGGCTGGCTGACCCCTGGTCGCGACCTTCAGGCCTCCGACGGCTCGACCTTGAGCTTCGCTGGGATGTCGGTGTATTCGGGGATCCAGTATCGCCACGATCCCGGCTACCCGCTGGTGGTGGCGGGATTCGTGGTGGCCACCCTGGGGCTGGGGATGGCTTTCTACATCGCGCATCGCCGAATCCGCGTCGTCCTGACCCCGAGCGATCCCGGGACGCTCTGCCTGGTTTCCGGAATTCCGGGACCTCCAGGTCGCGACCCGGGTGACCTGCCGTCCAAATTGACCTGGCGTCTGGCACCCGCCCAGACTCCCGACCGAGAGGCCCCCCATGCACCCGCTTGAGGCTCCGACCTTCCAACTCGCCTTTCTGGTCTACTTCGTCAGTCTGGCCTTGTCCGGGGCCTACATGCTCAGCGGGGCCCGCCTGGCAGAACGCGGGGCCCTGGCGGCACTCACCGCCGGGGTGGCCCTGCAGACCCTCAACCTGACGGCGCGATCCCTGGAGGCCGGACGAGCCCCCTTCTCCAACCTCTACGAATCACTGGCCATCTTCGCCTGGGGAACCGCGACATGCCTCCTGGCCGTCCAGTGGAGCCGCAAGACGCCGGCTGCGGGACTCACGGTGTTGCCGCTGGTCCTGGCGGCCCTGGGCTACGCCTCGACCCTGGACGCCCGGATCGAGCCGCTCATGCCGGCCTTGCGCTCGCCTTGGATGTTCTACCACGTGGCAGCGGCCATCCTGGCCTACGGCGCCTTCGCCGTCGCGGGAGGCCTGGGCATGCTCTACCTGATTCGCCACTCGCTCGAGAAGAGGACCACGGCTCCCTCCTGGATCGAGCGCCTTCCTGGCCTGGGCCCGCTGGACACCTGGACCTACAGCACGATCGCCTTCGCCTTCCCGTTCATGGTGCTGGTCCTGGTCACCGGAGCCATCTGGGCCCAGAAGGCCTGGGGCACCTACTGGCAGTGGGACCCCAAGGAGACCTGGGCGCTGATCACCACCCTCTTCTACGCCGGCTACCTGCACGCCCGACAGTTCACGCGTTGGCGCGGCCTTCGCAGCGCCTGGCTGGCGGTGATCGGCTTCCTGGTGGTGGTCTTCACCTACCTGGGCGTCAACCTGCTGCTCAGCGGGCTGCACTCCTACGCCTCCGGCTGATCCCGCCCACGCCCGATCAGGAACCTGGCCGAGGCGGGCTCAACCGGCGGCGCACACGCGGTTTCGCCCCTGTTGTTTGGCCCGATACAGGGCCTGGTCCGCGTTCTTGAGCACCTGGTCCGGTGTGCGCGCGGCGGCATTCGGGGTGGCGGCTCCGATGCTGATGGTCAGGGTGACCTTCTTGCGACCGTCTCGAGACCTCCCCCCCCGGGTCGAGGGCTTCTGACGCGGCCGGTCCGGCCCGCGCAGCACCATCGGGGTCTCCTCCACGGCCCGGCGGACCTCCTCGAGGGTCTCCATCACGTCCTCCAGGCTCTTTCCGGGGAAGACCAGGGTGAACTCCTCCCCGCCATAGCGGAAGGGTTGACCCGACCCCGAGGCCCGGCGCACCCGCGAGGCGACCAGGCGCAAGACCTGGTCGCCCACATCGTGGCCATGGGTATCGTTGAAGTTCTTGAAGTGATCCACGTCCAACATGGCCAGGACATAGCGCCCCCGAAGCCGGCCCAGGGCCTCCATCAGGGCCCGGCGGCCGGGAAGGCCCGTCAGTTCATCCCGATAGGCCAGGTTGTAGGAATGCTGGACCAGGGCCGCCCCCAGGGCCAGGCCCGCCCCACAGAAGTACCAGGAGGAGGCGCCCGGAACCTCCCGATCCAGGACGCCTCCGGCCACGGCCAGCAGGCTGACCAGGATGGCGGCCCGGAAGGGGTCGGGCCGGACAAGCAGACGGATCAGCGCCACCGCGCCGGCCAGTCCCCAAGCCACAACCGCCGGAGAGACGCCCGGCCAACCCGCTGGCAGGAGTGAGCGGCCCAAGGCCAGGGCCAGGTCGGCCGGCGGAGCGTCGAAGCCCCCACTGTATTCGATCCACAGGGCCGGTCGGGCCAACCCGACCAGGATCGCTGCCTGCAAGGCCAGCACTCCCGGGCGAAGCCACCCCGAGGCGGTGCGCAGCGAGGGCGGGTTGTCGGCCATGAACAAGACCAGGTTCCAGGGAACCAGGGCCACCAGCAGCGGCAGCACGCGGGGGGCCTCGGGAACGAGGAAACCCACGGCAGCACAGGTTCCGGCCAGCACTCCGGCCACGTAGACCAGGTTGATCCGGTGGAAGCAGAAGGCCAGCAGGGCCACGATCCCCAGGACCAGGTAGGGAGCCTCCGGGGCCCAGGAGGCGTGCCGGAACGGGGATGCCGCCTCGGAACGGGCCATCCACCACGCCAAGAGCGCCACTCCCCCGGGGGCGCTCAGCGCCAGGAGGGCACGTCGCAGGGACATCTCTTCGCCTTCCGCGCCTTCTCAGCGAGTCCTGTGGCAGGGGCCCAGGAGTCTCAGGACGAGGCCACCGGAGGATCGACGACGCGAGGGACCAGGAAGATGCCCTCCTCGGACTCGACGGGCCGGACCGCGTGGGGCAGAAGTGCGCCGGCAGCCTCTGCGTCCAGGGGGCGGGCGAAGTAGTAGCCCTGTCCGTACTCGCACTCCAGGTCCCGCAAGAAGCCCGCCTGCTCGGAGGTCTCGACCCCCTCGGCGATGACCTGCATGCCCAGGTTCCGACCCAGCCCCACGATGACCTTGACGATCTCCGATTCGCGGGCATCCTGACCCACCCGCCCGACGAACGAGCGGTCCACCTTCAGGAAGTCGATGGGGAACCGGTGCAGGTGGCTCAGCGAGGAGTAGCCCGTCCCGAAGTCGTCGATGCTGAGCTTGATGCCCATGTCGCGAAGGTGGTGCATCTTCTGGATGGCGCCCTCGTAATGGTGCATCAGCAATGTTTCGGTCAACTCGAGCTTCAGACTGCCTGGGCGCAGGCCCGTCTCGTCGATGACCCGGGCCACGGTGTCCACCAGGTCGGGTTCGGCCACCTGTCGGCCCGAGAGGTTGACGCTGATCGACAGGTCCAGCTCGGGGTGTTCGTCCTGCCAGCACTTCATCTGGCGGGAGGATTCGCGCAGGACCCACTCGCCGATGGGCACGATCTGACCGGTCTCCTCGGCCACGGGGATGAACTCCGCCGGCGAGACCAGCCCGCGCTCGGGGTGCCGCCAGCGGACCAGGGCTTCGAAGCCCGAGATGCGCCAGGTCTCCAGCGAGACGATGGGCTGATAGAAGACCTGGAACTCGTCGCGCTCCAAAGCACGGCGCAGATCAGCCTCCAGACGCATCCGCAGTTCGACCTCGGACTGCATCTTCTGGTCGAACATCTCCTGGCGGTTTCCACCGCCCGAACGGGCCTGGTTCATGGCCACGAAGGCGTCCCGGACGATGTCTTCGGGTCGTTCGTAGCCCGTCACGCTCAAGGCGATGCCGATGCTGGTGGACAGGCGGAACTCGCGTCCCGCCAGTTCGATCGGCGCCCCCAGGGCCTCGGCAACCCGTCCGGCAACCCGCCGGGCGTCGCTGACGTGGCGGATCTCGTCGAGGTGGATGGCGAAGTTGGGGCCCTCCAGTCGCGCCACCGTGTCCGCGGTGCGCATGAGCTGCTGGAGGCGCTTGCCGGCCGTGGCCAGGATCGTCCGGATCTCGCGCTCGGAGATCTGGGTCTGCAGCACCTCGAAGCGGTCCAGGCTGACCACCAGCAGGGCGAAGATCAACTCGGACTTGCGCCGGGCACGCGCGATGGCCCGCTCGATGCGGTCCAACATCAGCGTTCGGTTGGGAAGGCCCGTCAGGGCATCGTAGAGGCGGCTGGCCGTGACGTCCGCCAGGGTGCCGGCGATGCGCACCGGCTCNNCGCCCCCTCCTCGCGGCGAGCCACGCCGCGCAGGACCATCCAGCGATAGCCCCCGTCGGCGTGCTGCAGGCGGTGCTGACTGGCGAAGCTGGCCGAGCGGCCGGCCAGGTGCTGGCGGAGCTCCTCCTCGACCCGCTCGCGGTCCTCGGGGTGGATCCGATCCATCCATTCGGTGGGAGCGTCTCCCACTTCATGCTCCTGCAAGCCCAGCAACTGTTTCCAGAAGGGAGAATAATAGACCTTCTGGGTGCGGAGATCCCAGTCCCAGAGGCCCTCGTTGCTCCCGGTCAGGAGCAGCGAGAAGCGCTCCTCGGTGTGCCGCAGGCGGCGGACCGCCTCGATCATCCGCAGATGGACCTTCAGACGGGCGGCGGCCACGGGTCCCGAGACCGGAAGCGTCATCCCATCGTCGGCTCCCCGCTCGAGCGCCTCGGCCAACCCGATGCCTTCGGCCGGATTGGCCAGGACCATCAGCGAGGGGTCCCCGGCGGGCAGTCGACGACGGACCTCNNNGACGGGAAGCCCCATCTCCTCCAGGCTCCGGGCCAGGGCGTGACCCAGGGAATCCTCCGGCGTCGCCACCAGGACCAGGGGATGCAGCGGAGCCGACATCATCTCGTTCATCAATGCTTGAGGTCCTGCGGACCGCCTCTCTACAGACTTGTCCAGGTCGGAACCGAGCCCGGGAGAGTCCCGGTTTGCGCCTCCCGGCAGCGGCTTGGGGAAGTTCGAAGCCCCAGGCTGGTTTCCTGGGGTCCCCGCCTGAAGGGCCGGATGCCGGGGTTCAGGCGCCGACCTCGACGGGTCCGGTGCTGAAGGCCAGCCGCCAGTGAGGATCGCAGTGCCCGTCGATCTCCAGGATCCATTCGTAGCGTTGGCCTGGGGGGAAAGGCAGGGGGCCGAACTGGATCACCAGCGGGAAGTCCAGGGGGCTTCCAGGCATCAGTCCAGGAGGACGCCCCACCTCGAACCCCGCCCCCATCTCCAAGGGCCGGCTCTCGCCGTCTCGAGCCGACAGGCTCACAGG
>DCTU01000053.1:0-2005 GCA_002329445.1 bacterium UBP9_UBA1432 | reverse complement strand
CGATGGCGAAGGGGGTCGGGTGAGGTCCCATCCGGGTCCAGCCTCCGCCCAGGATGTAGAGCTTGCCTCCCAGGGCCTGGGCGGCGTCCGCCAGGAGCATCGTGACGCGCATGGGCGGCCGCCTTCGACGGTCTGCCAGGGGAACCTCCCCCACCGGGCCTCAGATCACCCGCCCCAGGCGTGCAAGCAGTTGCCAGACCACCGTTCTCCCCGATCGCGGCAGGGCGCGGGCCAGGGCCAGGGCTCTCCACAGGATGCGCAGGCGCGTCCGCCAGCGCGGAAATCCCGGGACCCGACCGCGGGCCTCCATCAGCCGGTCGAAGCGGGCCACGTGCGACGGGCTGGTCTCCAGGTCGCGCCGCAGCCGGGTCAGGGCCTCCGGGTGCCCCCCCGGATAACGCAGGCAGCGAGAGGCCTGCTCGTCCAGATACCCCTCGGCCACCGCTCGGTCCAGTTCCTCCGGGTCGTAGCTCGAGTCCCCCAATCGGGCGTACTGCTTCCACTTGGCCAGGACCTCGCCCGGATCGCGGACGTAGCCGTAGTGGCCATAGATGTAGGGGGCCGCCAGGCGCCGGCCGCACACTCCCTGGACCTGCTCGTGGACCCCTCCCGACCAGGCCAGTTCCGGAGTCCGCCGCAGGAACCAGTCGTGTCGACGNNCAGGCCGTCGACGTAGCGGAACGATTGCATGAACTGCATCTGCCAGGCATCCACGATGCCCACCGAATCCGGCAGGAGGGGCAGGATGCCACGGGTCAGGAGGGCCAGACCCTCGGGATCGTGGACCTCATCGGCGTCGACCTTGAGAACCCACCCCTCTCCCGGGGGGAGCATCCCCAGCGCGTGATTGCGGGCCTCGGCGAAGTTGGTGAAGGGCCGCTTCTCGACGAGCAGGCGGCCGGTGGCGTTCAAAGCCGACTGTTGCAGGTCCCGTTCGTTCTCCGGGCAGGATCCGTTGAGGTCCACCGCCAGCAGGTCCAAAGCGCCTTCCAGGGTGGCCAGGCACGCTTCCAGGAAGGGCTCCCGACGGCTGCCCAGGAGCATGGTCCCGAAGACAAGAGTCGATGGATTCACAGGAGGGCCGATTCCGCGAGCGCCCCCCGGGCCCCTGCAGGGACGTCGCGTCCACGGCGAAGAAGCCATCCCATCAGGAGGAACCCGCCATGCACCAGACGCCCGAGAACCTGCCCACCTGGGACCTTTCCGACCTCTACGAGGGCCCGGACGACCCCCGAATCGAAGAGGACCTGCTGGCCGCCTGCCAGCAGGCCCTGGCCTTTGAAGAGCAGTGGCGGGGCCGCCTGACCGAAGAAGACCTCCAGGCCGGCGACCTGCGCAGGGCCTTGGAGCAGTACGAGGCCCTGCAGCGCCTGGCGGTCCTGCCGCAGTCCTACGCCAGCCTGCTCTTCTCGACCGACACCACCGACCCGCGCCGCGGCGCCCTGGTCCAGAAGACCCGCGAGCTGGCCAGCTCCATCGCCACCCACCTGATCTTCTTCGACCTGGAGATCGGCCGGATCGCAGAGGCGACCTGGACCCGCCTGGTCGGCGCCCCGGAGCTGGCCGAGTACCGGCACTATCTCGAGCACGAACGGGACCTGGCGGCCCACTACCTCAGCGAGCCCGAAGAGAAGGTGCTGGAGGAGACGGCCAACTGCCGCGGGCGGGCCTTCCGTCGGCTCTTCACCGAGCTGACCTCCCGGCTGAAGTATCCCCTCGAACAGGCAGGCCAGACCCGAGAGCTGACCCAGAGTGAACTGCTGGCCCTGCTCTACGAGCCGGATCGCGAGGTCCGCCGCCAGGCCTCCGAGGTGCTGGGGCGGACCCTGGAGCGCCACGCCCACCCGCTGCACTTCACCTTCAACACGCTGCTCCTGGAGCACCAGGTGATGGACCGCCTGCGCGGGTTCTCGCGCCCCGAAGCCTCGCGGAACCTGGACAACGAGATTCCCGACCAGGCCGTCGACACCATGGTGGACGTGGTGGTCTCCAACTACGACCTGGT
>DCTU01000051.1 GCA_002329445.1 bacterium UBP9_UBA1432 | reverse complement strand
GGTGGTCTCCAACTACGACCTGGTGGCGCGCTACTACCGCCTCAAGAGAGGACTTCTCGGACTTGAGGACCTGTGGCACTATGACCGGTATGCCCCCCTGCTCTCCGATCGGGCCGCCATCTCGTTCCAGGAGGCCCGCGAGATCGTGCTGGAGGCCTTCCAGGACTTCTCACCCCGCTTTGCGGAGCTGGCCCGCCCCTTCTTCGAGAAGGCCTGGATCGACGCGGCTCCAGCCCCGGGCAAGCGAGGCGGAGCCTTCTGCGCGGGGGTGACGCCCGACAAGCACCCCTACGTCCTGATGAACTTCACCGGCAAGCCGCGCGACGTGATGACGTTGGCCCACGAACTGGGGCACGGGCTGCACGACTGCCTGGCCAGCCGCCAGACCCTGCTGAACTACAGCCCCGTGCTGCCCCTGGCTGAGACGGCCAGCACCTTCGCCGAGATGCTGGTCTTCGAAAAGCTCCAGGCCCGCCTGGACTCCCCGCGGGCACGCCTGGGCCTGCTGGCCGAGAAGCTGGAGGACACCTTCGCCACGGTCTTCCGCCAGGTCTCGATGTTCCGCTTCGAGCAGCGCGTGCACAACCAGCGCCGCGAGAAGGGCGAACTGGACCTGGAGACGATGAACCGGATCTGGCAGGAGAGCCTCCAGGAGATGTTCGCCGACTCGCTGACCCTGGGTGAGGATCACCGCTGGACCTGGCTGTACGTCCCCCACTTCGTCCAGACGCCCTTCTACGTCTACGCCTACGCCTTTGGCGAACTGCTGGTCCTGTCGCTGTATGCCCGCTACCGGAAGGAGGGAGCCGCCTTCCGGGAGCGCTACTTCGACCTGCTGGCCGCCGGGGGCTCGCGCTGCCCTCAGGAACTGCTGGCGGAGCTGGAGATCGACATCACCCGGGCTGAGTTCTGGCAGGGCGGATGCGATCTGGTCGCCGAGAACGTCCGGAAGGCCGAGGCCCTGGCCCGGGAAATCGCCGAGTCCTGACCCCCCCGATGCGGGGCTGGGCCCGGCGGTCCTCCAGGACGGAGCCTTGGGTCAGGGTTCCAGGACATGCCTTTCGGGAACCCGGCAGGAGAAGGTCCCGGAGAGGACCGGCTCCTGCCCCCGGCGGATCACCACCTCGACGGTCCGACTCAGACGTTCCTCGCCTTTCAGGAAGGCCTCGGCCCGCAAGACGTCCCCGACCAGGACCGCCTTCATGAAGCGCACGTCGGCAGAGGCCAGGACCACGTTGGGGTGGTTCACCGCCAGCATGGCCGCGTGATCGGCCAGGCCGAAGAGGAACCCGCCGTGCACCAGACCGCGCTCGTCAGCCGCCATGGCCACCGAGGCCCGCATCTCCACCACTGCCCGACCTGGCGCCAGGTCCAGCGGCCGGCCGCACAGCTCCGGATTGAGCGCTCCGTGGGTCTCTACCTTCATTTCGACCTCCTCGTCTCGTCAGGGTTCGCACCATACTTCACCGAGCAACCATAGGGAACCGTCAAGGGTTCGGAAACCGGCCGGCCCTCAAAGGCTTCGTTCAAGGCCTGCTCGACATAGTTCTTCGAGGCCCGATCATCGATGGCGCCAGCGTAGATCAGGACCCCTTGCGGGTCAATCACGAACATGTGGGGCGTGGTCCGGGCCCCGTACAACCCTCCCAGCACGCCCTGGGGATCCAGCAGGATTCGCGTGGGAACCCCACCCGCCTCGGTCTGGAGCCGGATGGCCTCCTCGGGGGTCACGTGCCCCTGCTTGCCGGGGGCCGAAGAGCACACGACCAACCACTGAACGTCCCGCCCGGTCCACGCCCTCTGTTGCGCCTGCATCTTTCCATCCTGATACAGCGCCTGGACGAACGGGCATCCGTGATTCCACCATTCCAGGACCACATACTTCCCGGACAGGGCGCTCAGGGCCACCGGCTCTCCGGTGACATCCACCACCTGGAAGTCCGGAGCCGGCTTGCCCAGCGAGGCCTGCGCCTCCACCGGGGGTGCCGAGGCCAGATAACGCGGCAGGACCAGGAATCCGACCAGGCCCGCCACGAGCAGCAGCGACGCGAGAACGGCACTCTTCTTCATCAAGTGGACTCCTTTCTGGAAGCGCCGGATGCAGGCAACTCCTGCAAGGCCTGAAGCACCAGGCCGGGGGTCAGGACCTCCGGCAGGATTCGGGGGGGATCCCCCGGGATCCCCGAGTACAGGACATACAGCGGCACTCCGCTGCGGCCGAAGGAGGCCAGCGCCCGGGTGATCTGCGGGTCCCGATGAGTCCAATCCGCCCGCAGGGTGACCACCTGGCGCTCCTGGAAGGCTTCCTGGACCTCGGGGCGGTTCAGGGCCACCTGTTTGTTGGCCTGACACGTCAGGCACCAGGAGGCCGTGAAGTCGACGAAGACCGGTCGGCCCTCGGCCAGGAGGCTCTCGACCGTCTGGGGGGACCAGGGCCGCCACGAGGTCTGGTCCTGACCGGGATTCGGTGCCGAGGCCAGGCCGTCAGCCCCCAAGGCGCCCACCGCCAGGCCCGCCAGAAGGAAGACGCCGGCCAGGACCCGGGGCAGCAGCCGACCGGACATCCAGAAACGACCATACAGCCAGCCGCCCATGCCCAGCAGGACCAGGCCCGTCAAGAGGGCGGCCGCAGCCTCCGGTCCAGCCTGCCGGTCCAGAACCCACACGAAGAAGACCACGGTCAGGAAGAGCGGGAAGGAGATGGCCTGCTTGAACGTCTCCATCCAGGCCCCCGGCCGGGGAAGCCGGCGCAACAGGCCCGGCCAGGCTGCCAACAGCACGTAGGGGGTCGCCATGCCCACCGCCAACACGGTGAAGACCAGAAGACTGGCCCACACCGGCTGGGTCAACGAGAACCCGATGGCCGATCCCATGAAGGGCGCCGTGCAGGGGGTGGCCACCAGCGTGGCCAGGACCCCGCTGAGGAACGAGCCCCACGACCCGCTGGAGTTGGCGCCCACCTCGGCCAGTCGGGTCAGGCCCAGACCCACCTCGAAGACCCCCACCAGGTTCAAACCCAGAAGGAAGAAGAGACAGGCCATCAGGACCACGAAGAGCGGAGACTGAAGTTGGAAGCCCCAACCCAGTTGCTGGCCTCCCGCGCGCAGCAGCAAGAGGGCGCCGGCCACCAGCCAGAACGAGACCAGCACCCCCAGGGCGAAGAGCAGCGCCTGCCTCATGCCCTGGGCGCGCCCCTGGGCCCCGTGCTCCATGAACCCCATGACCTTCAAGGAGATCACGGGGAACACGCAGGGCATCAGGTTGAGGATCGCGCCTCCGAAGAAAGCGAAGAGCAGGGCGACTCCCAGGCTGCGGACCTCTCCCAGGGAGGACTGAACCGGGAGGACCTTCGGCGCATCCGCCACCGCGGCTTCCAGGGCCAGGGCCCAACCCTCGGCCCCCGGGCGGACCAGGATCCCCTTCAGGGTCCGGGGGGGCTGGGGATTCAGCGGTGAGCGCTTCAGCTCCAGGCGCAGGTCCTCTCCAGTCCGGGAGAGTCTCTGGGGAGCCGCCAGCTCCAGATCCATGCCCTGGGTGGGATAGAACTCGACGACCGGGGCGTCGGCCAGAGCCGTGGGCAGCCGGAACCCCAGCACCAGGTGGTCGCCCTCCAGCCAGGCTTCAGCCTGCAGGTCCGCATCGACTCGAGGCAGGGCCGCCCGGGCAGCCTCGAATTCTGCTGCGTGCGGGCCGGGCCGGACCGCAGTGGCCACCGGGAGGGTCAACTCCAGGCTGGCCTGACCCGGGACGCAGGCCTCCGCACAGGCCAGCCAGGTCGCCTCGGCGGAAAGCGTGAGGGGTCGTCCCTCCGGCAGGTCCGCCGGGACCTGCACCTGGACGGGCAGGAGGACCGTGCCCTCATAGCCCAGGCTGACCAGCCCCGCCATTTCGGTGCGCAGCGGGTAGGGCCAGTTCAGCTCTCCCACCTGGAAACCCTCGGGGGCCCTCCAGGTGATCCCGGTGGGCAGGCCGCTGTCCCCGGGGTTCTGCCAGTAGGTGTGCCAGGTCGGGTCCATCTGAAGGCGCAGGCCCACCCACTGGGTGGCGCCGGGTTGCCAGGCCTCCAGCTCGCTGACCAGCTCGGCCTGGACCGGACCGTCCCGCACCGGGCCCGCCGCCCGGGCGCCCCCTGTCAGGAAGAGGCCCAGGAGCAGGGCGAAGACCAGGGTGAAGCGCGTGATGAGGGGCATCGAGTTCCCTTCCCGCCGGGCGGGTCGGGTCCTCTCTGGTGCCGGACGGGGTGCAGTGAGGCAGTTCATGACGATCATGGCAACCCGGAGGCGCGTCCACGGGTTCCGGGGACGCCGCCTCTGCGCCTGGCGGCTGCTCAGGCCGCGTCGGAGGGGTTGTGGGGGACCTCGCGCAGGACCTCGCCGAAGAGGTCCTGCGCCACGTTGCGGGTGACCGCGTCCCGGGTCTCGGTGAAGAGGTCGAAGGCCTTCTCCTGGTAGGCGATCCAGGGATCCTGCTCACCGTAGGCCACCAGGCCGATACCCTGCTGCAGGTCGGCCAGGGCGTCCAGGTGCTCCGTCCAGCTCCGGTCCATGGCCTGGACGGTCATCCAGCGTTCCTGTTCTCGCAGGGCCTGGGCTCCGAAACGTTCTTCGATCGCTTCATAGCGGACCGCCAGCTCGGCGCGCATCAGGTCGGCCAGTTCAGCCACCCGGACCGGCTTGTCGATCTGCAAGGCAGGCAGAGGGACTCCCAGGTCGTCGGCCACCTGTTCCAGGCGCTCGGCAAGTTCCTGGGGAGGAATCGGCTTGCGAGGATCGCGGCCTCCCATGATCTCGGCCGCCAGCCACGCGCCCCCCCAGTCCAGGACCACCTCGCGCAGGTCCGCCCCTTCCACGATCTCGTCGCGGTCGGCGTAGAAGACCTCGCGGTGCTTGTTGAGAACCTGGTCGTATCGGGTCGTGTCCTTGCGGATCGCGAAGTGGTGCTGCTCGACGGCCTCCTGGGCGGCGCGGGTCAGCTTGCCGACCAGAGGATCGGAGGTCCCCTGGTTCCGGGGGACGCCCAGGCGGTCCAGGAGGCCGGCCGCCTTGGGCCCGGCGTGGTGGCGAAGCAGGTCGTCCTCGAGCGAGACGTAGAAGCGCGAGGCGCCCACCTGGCCTTGACGGCCGGCTCGTCCGCGCAACTGGTCGTCGATGCGCCGCGAGTCGTGGCGCTCGGTCCCTACCACGAACAGACCGCCCGTCGGGTAATCGCTGCCCTTCAGGCAGACGGCGGAGTCCGGCACGCTGGAGGACACCCCGACGCGCAGCAGGGCCTCGCCTGGTCCCGGGGCGGGGGCCTCGTGATCCACGATGGTGGTCGGGATCTGCCCCATCTCCAGCCAGCCGGCCAGGGCCTCGGCCTCCTTGGCCTTGGCCAGGTCCACCACCACGGCCTGCCCCTGGGCGGTCCGCTCGGAGACCTCGATCGCCAGCTTCTTGTAGTTGACCTGGTCCGGCTTGATGTCCACGCCGCGCCCGGCCATGTTGGTGGCCAGGGTGACCATGCCTGAGCGTCCGGCTCCGGCCAGGATTTCGTTCTCGGCCTGGGTGTTGTCCTTGACGCTCTTGGCGTTGAGGACCTGGTGCGGAATGCCTCGGGCAGCGAGCTGCCCCGAAAGATACTCGTTGACCTGGATCGAGCGGGTGCCGATCAGGACGGGCTGCCCCTCGCAGAAGAGGGATTCGGCCTGGTCCAGGATGGCCGCGAACTTGTCCTGCTGGGTGCGGAAGACCAGGTCGGGATGGTCGACCCGAACCACCGGCTTGTTGGTGGGGATGGGCACGACGCTCAGGCCGTAGAGGGCCTGGAACTCCTTCTCCTCGGTCCGGGCGGTCCCACTCATGCCGGCCAGCCGCGGATAGCGCCGGAAGAGGTTGGGATAGGTGATCGAGGCCAGGGTGCGCTGCTCGGCCTGGATCTCCAGCCCCTCCCGCGCCTCCAGGGCCTGGTGCAGGCCGTCGTTGTAGCGACGGTCCTCCATGACCCGCCCGGTGAACTCGTCGACGATCATCAGCTTGCCGTCGGCCACGACGTAGTCGCGATCACGGACGAAGAGGCCTCGGGCCTCGACGGCCTTCTGGAGGTGGGCCACCTGCGGCAGGTTCTCTTCGTCGAAGAGGTTGTCGACGCCCAGGCGGGATTCGACCATCTTCAGGCCTTCCTCGGTGACCCAGGCCTGGTTCTTCTTGCGGTCGACCTGGTAGTGGACCCCAGGGCTCATCCCCGCCACGATCTCGGCAAAGAGGCGGTAGTCTCCTTCAGCCGGCTTGTCCCGGGTGGACAGGATCAGGGGGGTCCGAGCCTCGTCGATGAGGATCTCGTCGACCTCATCCACCAGGGCGTAGAAGGGGGCGCGCTGGACCCGCTCGGAGGGCGACTGGACGGTCTGATCGCGCAGATGATCGAAACCCAGGGTCGAGTTGGTCAGATAGGTGACGTCCGCCTCGTAGCCTGCCCGGCGCTCTTCGGGGGACATCGACTCGTTCACCATGCCGACCGACAGGCCCAGGCTCTGGAAGACCGGGCCCATCCACTCACAGTCCCGCTGGGCCAGCGTCTCGTTCACGGTCACCACATGGACGCCCTGGCCGGCCAGGGCGTTGAGGTAGACCGGCAGGACCTCGGTCAGGGTCTTGCCCTCTCCCGTCTTCATCTCGGCGATCTGGTTCCGGCCCAGGGCCAGGGCTCCCAGGACCTGCACGTCGTAGGGACGCATGCCGGTGGTTCGGAAGGCGGCCTCTCGAGCCACCGCAAAGGCCTCGACGCGCAGGTCGTCCAGGCTCTCGCCCGCGGCCAGGCGGGCCCGGAACTGGCCCGTCATGGCCTGGAGGTCCTCATCCGACAGGGCCTCCATCTGCGGGCCAAGGCGGTTGATGGCCTCCAGTTCGGGTTGCAGGTCCAGGACCGGGTCGCCCTTGCCGATGGCCGAGAGGATCAGATTCTCGACCTGACGCAGGGCCCGCATGGTCCGGGCGGCCAGCGTGGGACGAAGCTCGGGCAGTTCGATGGGTTCCAGCTTCGGAGGGACGGTGGGAGCCTGAGGCGCGGCTGCAGCCGGAGTCGACGGCGTCTGAGGAGCAACCGGGGCGCTGGGGGCCTGAGCCTGGGGCGCGACCGGAACCTGAGGCCCTGCCGGGGCGGCCGGGGCCGGCGCCGTCAGAGCCTGAGGCGCGTTCGGGGTCCGGGTTGTGGGGGCTTGAGGGGCAACCGGGGCGCTGGCTGCCTGAGCCGTGGTCGCAGGGGTCGGGGCCGGCGCAGCCGTCTTCGCTCCTCGGCGCGGCCGAGCCACGGGTTCCCCCACGCGGACCTCGGGGAACTGCATGGCCTGCCCCTGCTTGGAGGGAAGCGCCTTGTGCGGGGTGTACACGGCCTGACGGATGGCCTCGGAGAGAGGAACGCTGCCCGAAGCCTGGGCAGGCGTCGCGCGGGCGGAAGAGTCCTCCAGGACCGGCAAGGTGTCGGGAACGTCCTCGGGACGGACCCGATCGTCCAGGGCCACGAGCAAGGTGGGTGGATCCTGGTTGACTTCCTCCAGGGGGGTCGCCTCGACCGGACGCCCTCCAGTCGGATGGAAGGCATCGGCCGGCAGGATGGCCGTCTCGATCTTCCGGGCGCCGGTCCCGGAGTGGGACGAGACCACCCCGGATCCCCCGGTGATCGTCTGGGTTCCTTCGAGCTTGGATGGACGGACCTCCACGGTGCCTCCGCGACGCGCCAGATGAATCGACAAAGCAAGCCCCCGGGCCAACATACCACAGGTTCCCGCCCAGGTCTGTTAAAACAGGACGGTCTTGAAAAAAACCGAAAATGGGAGAGGTGCCAGGCGACTCGGTGGGCCTGCCGGCCGGTTCCCTCGCGCCGGATTCAGGGCCTGCCCTTCCTGGCTTCCGCCTGGATGGTGCGGAGAGGCCACATGATCTCGGCGAAAAGCTCCGTGCCCCCGGGCCGCCTCAGTTCTTCAAAGCCCGAGTGAGTTCCTCGCGCAGACCGGACTCCAGGGTGCCCCGGGCCAACCAGGGACAATCGCCGGTGACCGCCACCTGGGACTCCCCCACCGTGGCCTGACCCGAGACCTGGAAGCCCTGGACCTCCAGGCGGAAGCACAACTGGTTTCCCTGCCAGCTCTGTTCAACCGGCCCGACGCTCTGGCCGAAACGGGACATCATCTGCCCGATCAGGCCCTCCAGGGCGGCCTTGCCCCTGGCTGCCCCCAGGCCATGCGGAACCTCCACGTTGAAGCGTGCCATGTTGTCTCCCTCGCTCGATGTCGCAACCGATGCCGGACCCCACTTCGCCAGAGCGGGTCGCTCCCCCGCCTGCGCCGGCCGCCCACCCGACGCGGGGGTTCCCATCACGCTTCCCAGGAATCTCCCGTGAAACATGCAGGAGACGGCGCGGCCGCGCTGCGGAGGGCGGTCCGTGCCCCGCCCGCGCCCCTCCTGGCAGGGGACCGGGCGGGTGGGCAGAATCGGTGGGGCCAAGCACACGTCCCTGGAGGAATCGTCCTGAGCACCGCCCGCCGACTCACCGACCAGGCCCTTTCCCGGCTGCGCGAGCGCAACTGGGACGAGGCGCGCAACCTCCTGGCCCGGGCCGAGGCGGCCGGCCCGCAGGGAAGCGCCTGGCTGCAGATCGCCCTGGGCCAGATGGAGCTGGGCGACACCCCGGCGGCCCGGCGCGCCCTGTCTGCGGCCGAGGCCGACCTGGTCTCCAATCCCGCCCTGCACCTCTTCCGTGCCCTGCTCTGCTGCGATCTGGGCGAGTGGGAGCTGGCCCGCAGGGACTGGTGGGCGGCCCGGAACCTCTCGCCGGGCAACCAGGCGGTGCCCACCGTCCAGGCGCTGCGCTATCTGGGCGAGGGCCGCCTGGAAGAAGCCCTGAAGCTGCTGTGTCCGGAAGGCACCGGGAAGGTCTTCGACCTGACGGTCTCGCCACCGGCCCTGGGACGGCTGGTGGTGGCCCTGGAGAAGCGCCTGCTGCCCCGAGAGCTCCCCGAGTCTCTGGAAGCGGAGGTCTCGCCTCCCGAGCCGGAACCGCCGGTCGGGGCGGCCTGGCTCCTGATGCGCCGCGGCCGCAAGCGCCTGGAGGCCGCCTGGACGCTGCCCATGGAGGAACGTGCGCCGGAGATGCGCCAGGCCCTGGCCGAGCTTCGCGCCGCCCGGGACCAGGACCCCAAGGCCTTCCGGGCCTCCTACCACCTGGGGGAAGCCCTGCTCTCGGTGGCCGAGCACGACCGCGACCGCGACCAGCGCCCCGGCCCGAGGACCGTGGCCTGGGTGACGCAGGCCCAGGAGTGCTTCGAGGACTCGCGCCGCACCGACGGCACCAACCCCTACGTCCTGCACTATCTGGCCCGCTGCGCCCTGCTCCTGCGCCGCTTCGATCTGGCACAGGGACTGTGGAGGGAGGCCCTGGACGGC
>DCTU01000425.1:3751-5594 GCA_002329445.1 bacterium UBP9_UBA1432 | reverse complement strand
CGTGTTATGATGGCGCGGCCCTGTGCATCAGGGTTTTGTTCGTTGGCCTCGGCCCGTCTTTCGAGGGCGGGCCTTCCGCAGCCGTGAAACGGCCTGCGCCATATCCCCGGAGGTGCTCCGTAATGTTCTGGATGGATCTGACGCGCTTCGCCCACAAGAAGGGGGCGGGCTCTTCGAAGAACGGCCGCGACTCGCAGCCGAAGATGCTGGGCGTGAAGCGCTATGGCGGGCAGGCCGTGCAGGCCGGCAACATTCTGGTCCGGCAGCGTGGAACCCGCTTCTATGCGGGCGAGAACGTGATGATGGGCCGCGACTTCACGCTCTTCGCCGTGGCCGACGGCCAGGTGAAGTTCCACAGCAAGGCCAACAAGACCCTGGTTTCCGTCGAATCGGTGGAAACCGCCGAGGTCGGATAGTCTTCGCTCGAAGAACGCAAAGGCGGATCCCGGCTCGCCTGGCGACCGGGATTTTTGCCTTTGTCCGAGACTTCAATGGCCAGACTGCCCCCCGTCCGAGGGGGATCCAGCCTGGCTCCAAGATCGGCCTCGGCCGCTGAGGGATCCATGAGCACGAACTTCGTCGACCAGACCCGGATCTTCGTCAAAGGAGGAGATGGCGGCAACGGCTGCGTGTCCTTCGAGCGTCAACTGTACATCCCCAAGGGCGGACCCGACGGCGGCGACGGCGGTCGGGGAGGACACGTCGTGCTGGAGGCCGACGAGAACCTCCACACGCTGCTGGACTTCAAGCGTCGGGCCCACTTCAAGGCCGAGAAGGGCGCCTTCGGGCGGGGAGGCCGCAAGACCGGTGGGATGGGGCAGGACCTGCTGGTCAAGGTTCCGGTCGGCACCCTGGTCTTCGACGACCAGGAGGGACGCTGCATCGCCGATCTGGCCTTCCATGGTGCCCATGTGACGGCGGCCAGGGGCGGTCGAGGGGGGCGGGGCAACACGCACTTCGTCACCGCCGAGCGGCGCGGACCACGTGAACACGAACTGGGCGAACCCGGCGAAGAGCGCTGGCTTCGCTTGGAGCTGCGGGTGGTCGCCCAGGTCGGGATCGTCGGTTTTCCCAACGTCGGCAAGTCCACCCTCCTGTCGCGCATCTCCAACGCCGATCCCAAGATTGCCGACTATCCCTTCACCACGCTGGCACCGGTCCTGGGCGTGGTCGAGCGCGACTATCAGCGGGCCATCTTCGCCGACATCCCCGGTCTGATCGAGGGCGCGGCCCAAGGCGCCGGCCTGGGGCACGATTTCCTGCGCCACGTCGACCGAACCCGCGTCCTGCTGCATGTGATGGACCTGGGCGAGGTCGACGCCGAAGACCCTTTGAAGAACTACGACACCATCCGCACCGAGATCGAGTCCTTCAGTCCCGAGCTCCGCCGGCGCCCCGAACTGGTCGCGGTCAACAAGATCGACCTGCCCGAGCGCGAGGAGGCGCTCAAGGCCCTGGAGCGGGCCCTGACCCGTCGCGGCAAGGCCCTCTTCCCGATCTCCTGTCTGGCCGAGACGGGCCTGGATCGACTGGTCGATGCCGTCTTCCGCGAGATGGCCGAAGCCCCGCCNNCCCCGCCATTGCCGGACCGGCGGATCGAGCCAGACACGCCTCCCGAGCCGGAGGA
This sequence comes from bacterium UBP9_UBA1432, assembly GCA_002329445.1. Lineage (GTDB taxonomy): Bacteria > Vulcanimicrobiota > Xenobia > Xenobiales > Xenobiaceae > Xenobium > Xenobium purgamenti. The sequence goes on along the minus strand of DCTU01000425.1, from coordinate 3,967 downwards.
TTTCCAGATCCTGGTGGAGGACGGGGTGTGGGTGGTGCAGGGCCGTCGCGTCGAGAAGGCCGTGGCCATGACCAACCTGGAGGAGGACGAGGCCGTGAGCCGTCTTCAGCGGCGCCTGATCTCCTGGGGAGTCGAGGATCGCCTGGCCCAGGCCGGCGCCCGTCCGGGAGATACGGTCCGAATCGGGACCTCGGAGTTCGACTTCGAACCCGAGCC
>DCTU01000425.1:0-3630 GCA_002329445.1 bacterium UBP9_UBA1432 | reverse complement strand
CGGCCGAAAGTGTAACAAAATCGATCGAGACCCAGAGCCGGAGCTCAGGCATCCTCAGGGTGAGACAAGTGTGTCTGGAGTTCTGCTTTGAAGATCCAAGGGACCCCCGCTCTGCGTGCCGAACTGAATCCTTCGCTGCCGACGCCGGCCTCCGGGAGCCCCCCTCGCTCCGAGGTCGATTCCTTCGAGCACGCCGAGCCCCTCCGTCTCCCACACCTGCCGCTCCCTTCCACCCGGACGCCCGAGGTCAACCGCCCCCCCCGTCTGCCGGCCGAGCCGGCCCCCAGGCTGGCCAGACCGGTCCTCTTCGTACATGGCTACATGGGCATGCCCGAGGAATTCCAGGACATGACGTCCTGGCTGACCCGTGAGGGAGCCAACCGGGACGGCGGCATCCTGGACGGGGCCGAGCCTGGTGCCGTCGATCCCGATGCCAACCTCTTCGCCATCCGCTACACCCGGCCGTGGCAGACGATGGAGACCGATGCCGGAGAGCTGCACAACGTGATCGAGGCCATCTGTCAGGCCACGGGTGCGACGGGAGTCGACGTGGTGGCGCACAGCAAGGGGGCCCTGGACACTCGCAAGTATCTGATGGAAGCCGCCGAGAAGGTGGACCATGTGGTCATGATCGGGACCCCGAACGCGGGGACCCTCCTGGCCGACGTCGAGCTCCTGATCCGAGAGAAGCTGGGGCGCCCCATGAAACCCCCGATCAAGGATCCGGAGGTCCATGCCACCCTGAACCAGCTTCGCGCCGACCGGGTCGACGGTAAGGGGATCCCACTCAATCCCGCCCTGAGGGAGCTCAACCAGAACTGGGAGACCCAACGGGACAGGGCCGAGTTCCTGGCCATCACCGGCAACGGCATCCCGACGATCAACGAGGTCACGGGCGTCACCTTCCTGGGCGACGGTACGGTCACGCGCCGATCGGCGGCGCCAGAAGGAATCCCCGCACGACACGCCTGGTTCTCGGTCCACGGTTCCCTGGCCGGCAACCAGGCGGTGATGCGGGAGACGTTTGCCTTCCTGACCGACCAACCCCTGAGCGCCACCGAGGACATCTTCGAGACGCCCGAAGACCGGGCTCGGGCCAGGGATATGGGACTGGTCCTCGATTCGAAGGCGCCGGTCAGCCCTTCGGAGGGTTTCCTGTTGGCGGAATCCGGCCAGGAAGGACGGGGAAAGGCGGGGTCCTAGACCGTGTGCTTGGCTACCAGGTCCTGACGCCGCCCGGCTTGGTGGGCCAGGTCTGCCAGTTCCTTGGGGATGGTGAAGCTGACCTCCTCCGAGACCACCTCCAGAGGTTCGAGATCCACCTCGAAGTGCGCCTGGAGCCAGCGCAGGACCTCCTGGACCACGTTCTCGGGGGCGGAGGCTCCTGCGGTGATCCCCAGTGTCCGGACTCCCGAGAGCATCTCCGTCCGGATCTGGCTGGAGTCATCCACCAGGAGAGAGCGGGCTCCCTGGCTGATGGCCACCTCGACCAGACGGTTGGAGTTCGAGGAGGTCGGGGAGCCGATCACCAGGATCAGATCACAGGTCTCCGCCATCCTGCGGACGGCGGCCTGGCGATTGGTGGTCGCGTAACAGATGTCTCCCGAGCGGGGGAGGCGGATTCCTGGAAAGCGCTGCTGCAAGGCGGCGACCATGTGGTTGGCGTCATCCAGCGAGAGGGTGGTCTGGGTCAGGACCGCCACCTTCTCCGGGTCCGGCACCGTCATGTTCGCGACATCCTCCAGGGTCTCGACCAGGCTCATCGAGTCGGGTGCCTCGCCCATGGTGCCTTCCACCTCCACGTGGTGGCGATGGCCGATCAGGGCGATGTGGAAACCCTGCCGGGCGAACTGGATCGCTTCCAGGTGGACCTTGGTGACCAGCGGGCAGGTGGCATCGATCACCTGCAGGGAACGCCGAGCCGCCTCCTGGCGGACGGCCGGCGAGACCCCGTGGGCGGAGAAGATGGTCACCGCTCCGCGGGGGATCTCCCCCAGGTCTTCCACGAAGATGGCCCCCCGCGCACGCAGGTCGTTGACGACGTGGTGATTGTGGACGATCTCGTGGCGGACGTAGACGGGCGGACCGAAAATCTCCAAAGAGAGCTTGACGATGTCGATGGCCCGGTCGACACCGGCGCAGAATCCACGAGGATGGGCGAGATAGACCTTCATCTTCACGGGGGGAGGACCTCCGCAGCAGGGAGTCAGGATCGGGGAAGGGCCAGACGGCGACCCGCGGGTCGAGGGGAGACCACGACCCCTGGCGGGTCCAGACGCCGGCGCGGGCAGTTCGCCTTGCTCCGGTGGCGTCCTGCCGGAGTTCCCGCACAGGAAACCTTCCAACCTCCGCAAATGTTCCCGACCAGAGACTGGAGACGAGATATCCGTGGCTGACGAGCACAACCTGGCATTGTTCATCGACTTTGAGAACCTGGCCATCGGGGTCCGGGACTCGGGCTACAAGAAGTTCGAAATCGAGCTTCTGACCAGCCGCCTGCTGGAGAAGGGCAAGATCCTCTTCAAGAGGGCCTACTCCGACTGGTCGCGCTATGCCGAATACAAACGCGAGTTCCATGAAGCGGCCATCGAACTCTTCGACATCCCTCAGCGGGTCATCGGCGGCAAGAACAGCGCCGACATCCGCATGGTGGTGGACGCCCTGGACCTGTGCTACTCCCGGGCCCATATCGACACGTTCGTGATCGCTTCGGGGGACAGCGACTTCTCTCCGTTGGTCTCCAAGCTTCGCGAGAACAACAAACTGGTCATCGGCGTGGGTGTGAAGAACTCGACCTCCGACCTGCTCTTGGAGAACTGCGACGAATTCATATTCTACGAGGACCTGCTGCGCGTCGGGGGTGGCGCCTCCTTCTCGCGCCTGGAGAACCTTCCCAAGAAGAAGCAGGAGTGCTTCGAGCTTCTGGTGGACTCGATCCTGGCCCTGGAGCGCGAGAACAAGGACGTCCTGTGGGGCTCGATGGTCAAACAGACGATGCAGCGGAAGAAGCCGACCTTCAACGAGGAGTTCTACGGATACCGAACCTTCTCGGCCCTGCTCAAGGAGGCCCGGGAGGCTGGAATCATCGAAATCAAGAAGGACACCAAGAGCGGCACCTACGTGGTGACCGACCTGCTGGTTTCGGAATGACCCATGCCCCGGAGGGGCGAACCGGACGCCTCTCCGGGGTCAGGGCTTCACGAGCAGCTCCAAGGCCTTTTCGAACTGAAGGTCTCCGGAACCGGCCGTCGCCCGGGCCGTCGGGTCCGGCATGGGGACCTCCAGGTCCGCACGCAGGCCGCCCCGCCACAACCTCTTGCCCAGGGGCAACCGGTAGTAGGAGACCGTGACGGTGGCCACGCTGCCATCGCCGAGTTCCTCGGCCACCTTCTCGAAGGCCTGCATCTCTTCGGGGTCGGTGTCCTCTCCGACCAGGACGGCCCGGCCGTGGTCGCGCAGGGCACCGGCCACCAGGGCGGCGGCCCCGGTCGTGTAGCGGTTGATCAGGACGACCGCAGGCACCTCCAGGGCCGCAACATCGGAGGTCCTCCAACCGGTCTCGTCGGCCCGCCCGACCTCGGTCATGACCAGCCTGCCCGGGGGCAGGAAGAGGTCGGCCAGGCCGATGGC
>DCTU01000226.1:1796-4270 GCA_002329445.1 bacterium UBP9_UBA1432 | reverse complement strand
GGCTTGCCCCCCCGGAAGACCGTCAGGTTCTGGGGACCTTCAACCCGGGCGAAATGGCTCTTGAGGCGATCCGGGGGGTCCAGCTCCACCATCGGCCTCCAGTCCCCGGAGGATCTGGGCCTCTCGTAGACCATGTAGACCGCATCCCAGCCGAGGTAGCGCTCGGGCGGAGTCCAGAAGTCGTATCCCTTGGCATGCTCGCCCAGGATGTTGTTGGACAACGTGTTCTGCGGATCGCCCGCGTAGTAGGCCAGGACGCTGGCCGCCTGGTAGCCGTGTCCAGCCAGGAAGGTCTGCTGCGGACGAGGCATCTCGGCCCGGATCCGGGCCGCCTGCCGACCCATCGCGGTCCAGCCCGAGAAGTCGTCGGCCCGGTTCAATGCCCCGATCTCGGCCAGGGTGGCGACCCAGGGCAGGGCGCTGAGCAGGGCTGCGGGGACCAGGATCAGGCCGAGCAGTCCTCTGCGACGCGTCCAGACTCCGGTTTCGGTCCAGAGGGCGGCCAGCAGGAGGACGGCCGCCACGTAGCCGGGCAGGGGCCAGTTCATCTGGACCAGGCGCCGGGTGGAGACCAGCAGCATCAGTCCCAGGAAGGGCACGCACGCGCAGAGCAGGTACTGGAACCTCGGCTCGCGCCAGCGCCGCAGACCCGTGCCCACCGCCCAGCCCACGGCCAGAAGACCGCCCGGCGAGAGCATGAGGAGCTGGTTGAGGAGGCTTCCTCCGAAGCGATCCCGGAACGAGGTGGCCTCGCTCATCCGCGAGGTCCCCTGGTAGGCCAGCGAGGCCCAGTCGTTCTGGGCATTCCATGCCAGCACGGGCGAGAACAGGACCACGGCCAGCAGCGCCGCACCCGCGAGCTCCCAGCGTGCCAGAAGCTCCCAGCGCCGCCGCAGGACCAGCAGCAGCAGCGGGGCCAGGGGGATCATGGCGGCCGGATACTTCGAGAGCATCCCCAGTCCGGTGGCCAGGCCCACGCCCCACCACCAGCGCGGGTCGCTCTCGGAAATCAGGCGATGGCCGCACCACAGCCCCAGGCTCCAGAAGAAGAGCAGCGGGGCATCCGGAAGCAGCATCATCGAGTAGAACTCGAAGGTGGGCAGGAGCGTCATCAGCACCGCGGCGCCCAGGGCCACCCGGGAATCGAAGAGGTCCCGGGCCACCCGGTGCACCAGCACCAGGGAGGCCGCGAAGAGCAGGATGGCAGGGAGGCGCACGAAGAGCTCGGCGTTTCCGAAGATCCCGGTCGAGAGGCGGGCCAGCCAGGCCACCATCGGGGGGTGATCAAAATAGGACAGGGCCGGATGCTGGCCGTAGTTCCAGTAGTAGGCCTCTTCGTATTTCAAGCCCGCCGTGGCGGCGAAGACCAGCCGGGCTGCGGTGCTGACCAGCACCAGGAGCCGAAAGGCCTTCAGCGAGGGGTCGGCGGGAGGCTCAACCATCCGAGCGCCCGTTCCGGATGGCGCTGAAGTAGTGCAGGGTCGAGAGCTGCCGGGCACACCAGGCATCCAGGCCGCGCAGCTCGTCTTCAGGGGCCAGATCGGGACGTTCCAGGCGGGTCCGACACAGCCGCTCCAGCCAGTTCCCCAGGCGGGTCAGGCGGTAGAAGGCCAGGCGCGGGGGGTGGATCCCGGTGGCCAGACGCGTGCGCATGCGCGGATGCTTGCGGATGTAGAGCGCGGCGGTGCGGCCCTTGGCCTCCGCCTGGGCCAGCATGCGCTCCAGATCCCGCCGACGCGGGGGTCTCTTGACGTGGAAACCGATGGCCCGATAGTTGTTGCGGGCCTTCAGGCCCAGGGCCATCAACCGAAGCCCGACCTCCTGGTCCTCCCAGCCGTATTCCTTGAAGTCCTCGTCGAACATTCCGGCCTGGACCAGGTGCTGCCTCTTGACCGAGACGTTCGAGGTCCAGAAGAACGAGGTCGAGATGTCGGCCAGGCGGAAGGTCGGCTTCTCGGGGCGTCGAGGCTCCTCGACGTGGTTGACCCAGCCGTTGACCACGCACATCTCGTGCTGGTCGTGGGTGCGGACGTGCTCTTCCAGCAGGTTCCGATCGGCCAGGACATCGTCGTCGATATACAGGATGATCCGGCCATGAGCCCCCCGGATTCCCGTGTTGCGGGCCGTCGCCAGGCCGGAGTGCTCCTGGCGCAGGTACTCGACGTGGTAGGGCAGGCCCATGGCCGCCACCATCTCAGCCGTGCCGTCGGTGCACCCGTCGTCCACCAGCACCAGCTCATAGCGCTCCGGGGCCAGGGACTGGTCCACCAGGGACTCCAGCACCGCGCGCAGGACGTCCTTGCGGTTGTGGGTGCAGATCTGGACTGAGATATCCGGGCCGGGATGGCCATCCTGAATCGACATGTCTACCTCGCTGGCGCGGCGTTCTGCCCTTCTGAAGGGCTCTCCTGCCGGAGTTCCTGCATTCCGGCGCGCAGATACTCATGTTCCACCAGCAGCGAACGGGCCAGGGC
>DCTU01000226.1:0-1671 GCA_002329445.1 bacterium UBP9_UBA1432 | reverse complement strand
TCCAGCGGCTCGGCCGGCTTGAGGTGATAGACCAGGGCGCGAGGCTGAAAACGCCGGCGGACGCCCAGGGCCTTGAGGCGGACCCCCAGTTCGGCATCCTCCCAGCGGGGGAAGGTCGTGTCGAAGAGTCCGGCCTCCAGCAGGAACTCGCGGTTCAAGGAAGCGTTGCTGGTGCACAGGTAGTTGCGCGAGTAGTGCCGCCAGAGGGGAGGAGGCGTGGCGGGACAGGGCAGGGCGGGGATGTTGATGACGGGGCCCCGCACCAGGAGGTTGGGCCAGGCGCGATGGGCCTCCTGGTGTTCGCTCAAGAGGTCGGGGTGGACCAGCACGTCATCGTCCACGAACATGCAGAACTGCCCGGTCGCCGCCAGGATCCCGGTGTTGCGGGCCGCCGAGGCCCCCGCGTTGGACTGGCGCAGGACTCGGAGAACAAGATTCCACTTCCCGTGAGCCACCTCTTCGGTGCCGTCGGTGCTGCCGTCATCCACCAGGAGGACCTCGAAGCCCCGCCTGGGGAAACGCAGGGCCTCCAGGTGGCGCAGGCAGTGGACCAGGGCCTCCCGGCGGTTGTAGGTGGGGATGATCAGGCTGAATTCAGGAGACATGGCTTGTACTCGGGACCTGCCAGAGCATGTCGAACGATGCGCGGCAGCCCCGGCAAACCTCCTCAGAAGTCGGGCCGGTTCTCACCCGGCCTCTTGATGTGTCCGGGACGCACCCGCAGGCGCGGATTCTCCATCGAGACCTTGTGTCCCGCCGGGACGCTGTGGGTCAGGAAGACCGAACCGCCGACCACGGCCTGCCGGCCCACCACCGTGTTGCCTCCCAGGATGGTCGCGTTGGCGTAGATGGTCACCTCGTCCTCCAGGGTGGGATGCCTTCTGGCCTGTTCCAGGGCCGAACCCTGGCGGTTTCGGGGCAGGCTCAGGGCTCCCAGGGTGACCCCCTGATAGAGCCGCACCCGGTCCCCGATCTCGGCTGTCGCCCCGATCACGGCTCCGGTGGCGTGGTCCAGGAAGAAGCTCCGGCCGATCCGGGCTGCCGGATGGATGTCGGCGCCGGTGTGGGCGTGGGCCCACTCGCTGAGGATCCTCGGCATCAGGGGAACCCCCAGCTCGTGCAGTTGATGGGCCAGACGATGGACCGTGATGGCCAGGAATCCGGGATAGGCCAGCGCCACCTCGTCCAGGCTGGTGGCCGCGGGGTCTCCGTCCAGGGCGGCCTGGGCATCCAGGACCAGGAGGCTGCGGATCCCCGGCAGGGCGGACAGGAACTCCCCGGTCAGGTGGCGCGCGCTGGAACGACACGAGAGCTCACACGACTCCGCCTCACCGCAGCGTTCCTGGTCATAGCACAGGCAACGCTCGATCTGGATCTGCAGCTTCTCACGCAGCGTGGCCAGGAGCACGACGATGTGGTCGCCCACGTTCTCGTCGGTCAGGTCCTGGCGTCCATGATAGCCCGGATACAGCAACTCCAGGCACAGCCGCAGGACCTCCAGGCTCCCCTCCCGGGAGGGGATGAACCTCCGGTTGATGGCGTGCAGGCGGGCCTCGGTGCGATAACTCTCCAGGAACTCCTCGACCAGGTTGCACAGTTCAGGCGTGGGGCTCAAAGCGCGATCTCCTCGAGATTCTCACTGAGACCTTCGAAGAGGGGGCCGCTGAGGTA
>DCTU01000461.1:2588-4931 GCA_002329445.1 bacterium UBP9_UBA1432 | reverse complement strand
ACCTCCCTGAAGGTGCCCCACGGCGAGAAGGGCAAGGTCATCGACGTCAAGGTCTTCAGCCGCGACGAGACCGACGAGCTGGCCCCCGGCGTCAACCAGTTGGTGCGCGTCTACGTGGCCCAGAAGAGGAAGATCCTCCAGGGTGACAAGATGGCTGGACGGCACGGCAACAAGGGCGTCATCGCCAAGGTCCTGCCCATCCAGGACATGCCCTACCTGCCGGATGGCACGCCCATCCAGATCGTGCTGAACCCGCTGGGCGTTCCCTCGCGTATGAACATCGGGCAGATCCTGGAGACCCACCTGGGGTTGGCCATGGACATGCTCAGCAACCCCGACCAGCCCAAGTTCCGGGTCGAGGTGCCGGTCTTCGACAGTGCCCAGGAGTCCGAGATCAAGGACCTGATGGGCATGGCCCGTCTGCAGTCCGACCTGCGCCTGAAGGGCATCCACCTGTCGACCGAGGAGATCGCCTACGTCCTGGACGACCAGTCCGTCGAGCAGCGCCTGAAGGAGTTCATCAACTCCCACGAGGGCGTGGTCTACACCTCGGAAGAGGTCCGGGAGATGCTGGCTTCGGTTCCCGAACCCAAGCGCCTGGCCCACGTCAAGAAGCTGCTCAAGGGGGTGGACCTGGACGAGCAGGTCCTGGCCGGGGCGTTGACCCATCGCACCCTGCGGGACCGTCTGGCGGAGGTCCTGGCCCATCGGCGCAGGCCTTGGGATGCCGAGCAGATCACCAGCCTGGCTGAGTACATCGAGAAGTATCGAGCCCACGTGCGGGCGGACGGCAAGTCCATCGTCTATGACGGACGCACCGGCGAGGCCTACGACACCCGGATCACGGTGGGACAGCTCTATATGCTGAAACTGGCCCACCTGGTCGACGACAAGATCCACGCCCGGTCGACGGGACCCTACAGCCTGATTACCCAACAGCCCCTCGGCGGCAAGGCCCAGTTTGGAGGCCAGCGCTTCGGCGAGATGGAGGTCTGGGCCTTGGAGGCCTACGGCGCGGCCTACATGCTGCAGGAGCTGCTGACGGTCAAGTCCGACGACGTGTTGGGTCGCGTGAAGACCTACGAGGCCATCGTGAAGGGNNGAGCTCCAGAGCCTGGCCTTGGACGTCAAGATCATGTCCGAGGACGACATGGGCGGCCTGCAGGAGATCGAGATCCGCTCTGTCGAGGACCAGGATCTGAGCCGCAGTCCGGCTCGGGACCTGCTGGATCTTCCCGACGAGTCCCTGGTCAGCATCTAGCCACGCGGACCGGCGGGGAAACCCGCCGGGTTCCGTGGGACGTGTCCCTGGCCCCAGCGTTCGGGGTGGCCCGCCTGCCCCAGGAGGACTAAACGAGATGGATGTCAACAACTTCGAGGCCATGAAGATCGGTCTGGCCTCCCCCCGCCAGATCCGTGAGTGGTCGTATGGTGAGGTCAAGAAGCCCGAGACCATCNNATCAACTACCGCACGCTCAAGCCGGAACGGGACGGCCTGTTCTGCGAGCGCATCTTCGGTCCCACCAAGGACTGGGAGTGTCACTGCGGAAAATACAAGCGCATCCGCTTCAAGGGCGTGATCTGCGACAAGTGCGGCGTGGAGGTCACCCGCTCCAAGGTCCGCCGCGAGCGGATGGGCCACATCGAGCTGGCCTCGCCTGTCACCCACATCTGGTATTTCAAGGGCGTTCCCAGCCGCATCGGATTGCTTCTGGACATGTCCCCGCGGACTCTCGAGAAGGTCATCTACTTTGCGTCCTACGTGGTGATCGACCCCGGGGAGGAAGGGGACACCGACCTCAACAAGTACCAGCTTCTCTCCGAACTGGAGTATCGCGAGAAGCGTGAGAAGTTCGGCAGCGCCTTCCGGGCCGGGATGGGGGCGGAGGCCGTCAAGGAACTCCTCTCCGAGATCCGCCTGGATGAGATGTATGAGAAGCTGCGCGAGGATGTCCGGACCCTGGCCGGCCAGAAGAGGGCCAAGGCGATCAAGCGCCTGGAAGTGGTCGACGCCTTCCGCAAGTCCGGCAACCTGCCCGACTGGATGATCCTGGAGGTCATCCCGGTCATCCCGCCCGAGCTGCGTCCCATGGTGCAACTCGACGGCGCGCGCTTCGCGACCTCCGACCTCAATGACCTGTACCGTCGCGTGATCAACCGCAACAACCGGCTCAAGCGGCTTCTGGACCTCGGCGCCCCCGAGATCATCGTCAAGAACGAGAAGCGCATGCTGCAGGAGGCGGTCGATGCCCTGATCGACAACGGGCGGCGCGGACGTCCGGTCACCGGTCCCAACAACCGGCCGTTGAAGTCCCTCTCGGACATGCTCAAGGGCAAGCAGGG
>DCTU01000461.1:897-2579 GCA_002329445.1 bacterium UBP9_UBA1432 | reverse complement strand
GGGCAAGCGGGTGGACTACTCCGGGCGTTCGGTCATCGTCGTCGGGCCGACCCTGAAGCTGCACCAGTGTGGCCTTCCCAAGGAGATGGCGCTGGAGCTCTTCAAGCCGTTCGTCATGAAGAAGCTGGTGGACCGGCAACTGGTCCACAACATCAAGTCCGCCAAGCGGATGGTCGAGCGGGTGCGTCCCGAGGTCTGGGATGCCCTGGAGGAGGTCATCCAGGACCATCCCGTCCTGCTGAACCGAGCCCCGACGCTGCACCGCCTGGGCATCCAGGCCTTCGAGCCGGTGCTGGTGGAGGGCAAGNNCTGCACCCGCTGGTCTGCACCCCCTACAACGCAGACTTCGATGGCGACCAGATGGCGGTCCACCTCCCGTTGTCCGCGGGAGCGCAGGCCGAGGCTCGTCTGTTGATGCTGTCGGCCCACAACATCCTGTTGCCCGCCTACGGCACGCCGGCCATGTCGCCGACGCAGGACATGGTCCTGGGGATGTACTACCTGACCATCGAGAAGCACGACTCCAAGGGAGAGGGCAAGCAGTTCTCCGACATCGATGAGGCCCTGCTGGCCTACGACGCCAACGTCGTCGAGCTGCAGGCCCCGATCAAGGTCCGCGTCTTCGGGCAGCGCGCCGCCACCACCGTGGGGCGTCTCCTGCTGTGGCGGGCGGTTCCCGACGTCGTGAAGGTGCCCGAGAACTGCCCACCGGAGGAGGTGGCGAATCTGGAGAAGCGGCTGCTCCGCTTCTCGGAACTCAACCGCACCTTCACCAAGAAGGACCTGGTCAAGCTGGTCAAGCGGGTGCACTCGGATCACGGGAACACCCGGACGGCCTCCTTCCTGGACAACCTCAAGGCACTGGGCTTCCGCTTCGCGACCCGCTCGGGCACGACCATCGGCGTGGATGACATCAAGATCCCGCCCGAAAAGCCGGTCATCCTCGAGCACGCCGACAAGCTGGTTCAGCAGGCCGACGAGTTCCTGCGTCGAGGCTTCCTGACCGAGGACGAGCACTATCACCAGTTGATGGCGATCTGGAGCGAGGCCACCAACGAGGTCGAGATGGCCATGATGCGGCATCTGGACCGCTTGAACCCGGTGTTCATGATGGCCACCTCCGGCGCCCGAGGCAACCCGGCCCAGGTCAAGCAGTTGGCGGGAATGCGCGGTCTGATGGCCGACCCGACCGGCCGCATCATCCCGATGCCGATTCGCGCCAACCTTCGGGAAGGCCTGACGGTGCTGGAATACTTCATCAGCACCCACGGCGCCCGCAAGGGCCTGGCCGACACGGCCCTGCGCACCGCGGACTCGGGTTACCTGACGCGCCGCCTGATCGATGTCTCGCAGGACATCATCGTCCGATCGGTCGATTGCGGAACGGGCGATGGGATTCGCATGGAGACGGCGATCAACGGTGGAGACATCAAGGTTCCGCTGCGCGAGCGCCTGGCGGGTCGCTTCTCGGCCCAGGATCTGGAGTATGAGGACGCCGCGGGCAACCCGCAGACCCTTCGCGCCAACGACCTGATCGAAGAGGATCAGGCAGCGGCCATCGAGGCCTGGTTGACCCGGGGCATGGACAACCTGGGCCGGGTTCCGGTCCAGGGATCGCAGGGCCGTCGCTTCGAGCGGCCCGGCCTGCTGATCCGTTCGGTCATGACCTGTCGCGCCAAGCA
>DCTU01000461.1:167-838 GCA_002329445.1 bacterium UBP9_UBA1432 | reverse complement strand
GGCGTGGCCCAGGAGGACATCATCCAGGGTCTGCCCCGTGTCGAAGAGCTCTTCGAGGCGCGCAAGCCCAAGAACCTCGGCTATATGGCCGAGATCGACGGCATCGTGTCCTTCGGGGAGGAGAAGGGCCAGCGCAAGGTCATCATCACCCGTCCGGGTGGAGAAGAGCGCGCGCAGTTGGTGCCCTACTCGGCCCAGTTGATGGTGGACGAGGGCGACTCGGTCGATGTGGGCGACCTGCTGGTCGAGGGCTTCCTGAACCCGCACGACATCCTGCGGATCAAGGGTCTCGAGCACGTGCAGCGCTACATCGTCGATCAGGTCCAGACCGTGTACCGTGATCAGGGCGTGGACATCAACGACAAGCACATCGAGGTGATCGTCCGGCAGATGCTGCGCAAGGTGCGCGTCAATGAGGCCGGCGACACCAACATGTTGCCGGGCAGCCTGCAGGACGTGCTGCTCTTCGAGGGTGAGAATGACCGGGTTCGGACCGAGGGTGGCGTCCCCGCCAGCGCGGACAACGTGCTGCTGGGAGTCACCAAGGCGTCGCTTGCCACCGAGTCCTTCCTGTCGGCGGCCTCCTTCCAGGAGACCACCCGGGTCCTGACCGAGGCGGCCATCAACGGCAAGATCGACTATCTGCGCGGCCTGAAGGAGAACGTGATCAT
>DCTU01000461.1:0-151 GCA_002329445.1 bacterium UBP9_UBA1432 | reverse complement strand
CGCCGGGTTGAGGTCGGCCTGCGTGGGGCTCCCGCCTATGCTCCGCGCCGGGAGATCCTCGACACCGACCTGCGCCAGGCCGAAGAGGAGCTGGCGATGGGTCTGGGATCCCACCCCCTGGACGTCTGAGGTCGCCGCCACAGAGCTGGCG
>DCTU01000409.1 GCA_002329445.1 bacterium UBP9_UBA1432 | reverse complement strand
CTGGCGGGCGGGGCGATGGAGGGGGGCGGCGCTGGGGTGGGCACGTGTCGGCAGCACTTCAGCCGGTTCTCGAGGGGATGAGCCGGCGCTGGGCGCGCTACGCGAGGAAGTCGGGACATGGCGGCGCCATGCGCGGGCTTGGTGTTCCTCCGCGTCAGGCGGGGTCCCAGTCCTCCCAACCAGGAGGGACCTGGGAGTCTTCGACTTCGGGCTCCGCTGGTGCAGGGGTGGCGGGCGCCGCCNNGGGTGCGCCTCCTCTGCGGCCCACCGCTCCGTACGTCACGGGGGCGGTGGACGGCACGGGCGCAGGAGGGGGTCGGGGCGGATGCCCTCCCAGCCGGAGGTGCGCCAGGAGGCGGACCAGCTCGGCGCGTTCCATGATGGCTCGGGTGCGCGTCATCACCTTGCCGCAGGATGGGCAGAGCTCCGGATCGCTCCTCCAGGTCCGCAGAACGAGCCGAGCCCATCTGGTACGGCGTGACCTCTCGGGCGAGGCAGGCTCCTCAGGCGCTGGCTCCCGCCTCTTCTCCAGGCGGCCCAAGGCGTTCGCAAAGTGGCCGTGATACGAGACCGTCTGGCGTCGCGGAGGCGGAATGTGCTGGGACAGGTCTGCAAGGAAATCGACGGCATGCGGCCACCGGAGGTCGGCTCCCTTTCGAGTGCGGTAGGCGACCTCGCCCGTGGCCTCGTCATAGCTCAGCCGCTCCAACGAGACCGGGGCTCGGGTGAGATAGCGGACGACCGTGCGCAACTGCTCCCGCGCCTCCTCGGGAATGGCGTTCTCGACGTGCACGTGGAAGCCGCTTCTCTCGACGGGCCAGGCCAGCAGCACCTCTTGATTTGCCCCGCGTCGGACGCGCAGGCCGTCTTCAGCCTGGCCCATTTCTTTGATCGCCGAGGCTCGGGCCGACGTCGGCGGGCGGCCGACCTCCAGCAGGAGGAGTCCGCCCCCCAGGACCGCTTCTCCCGGCGTCGCGCGGGCCTTGTGGTCCAAGCGCCGTGGTTGGGTCCGGTGGCCATGGAGACCAGTCAGGGAGGAGCCCTGGCCCCCGAGGAGGCGCCCGTGGTGGTGCATCTGGCCTGTTCGCTGATGGGTCCCCAGCATCCCGACCTGGTCGACCTGGTCACCCGCACCATCGACGAGGCTCACGCCAGTATCCAGGACAGCCGCATGACCGTCCTGGGCTCGGAGTTCGCCATGCTGGTGCTGCTGTCGGTTGAAGGTCGGCACCGTCGGGCGCTGGAGTCGGGCCTGGAAGAAGTGGCCCACCGCTTCCGCCTGGGCCTGATGGTCCAGGTCACCTCCCGTCCGGGCTCGTACAACGTTGGCACGGGACTGTTCGTGGAGGCCAGCGGAGTGGACCGCGAGGGCATAGTCCGGGCGCTGGCCGCCTGCCTTGCCGAACAGGGGGTGCAGGTGCAGGACATGGAGGCCCGGGTCACCCCGCCTCGGGGGCCTGCCGTGCCCCTGGCAACCATCCGGCTAAAAGCCCAGGTTCCCCAGAATGTGTGCCTGGAGGTCGTCAAGGAGGGGCTGCAGAAGCTGGCCGCCGCCCGGCACCTGGAAGTCCAGGTCCGGTCGGTCCCGGCCCCGGCCATGTCGTTGGGCGCCTGGCAGCCGGCGCTGGCTTTCTAGGAACGCGGTGGGGGCAGGCGGAAGACTGCCGCCTCCCGGTCCTCGAAGGCCGGCTCACCAAAGCGGCGGATCGCCAGGTTCCGCAGCGCGCCATAGACCTGGTCGCCGTGAAGCGCATCCACCCAGAAGCAGTTGGCCCGGTGCAGGACCAGGTAGCGGATCCCCAGGTCCCAGGCGTCCTGGTAGCCCTTGCGGACCTGCGAGGGCAGGGGAGGAAGGCGGACCCCGACGGGCGGCCCGCCCACCTGGCTGGGTCGTCCGGGCAATCGTCGTGCGCCGTATATCACGTCGAAGGCGTCCGAGTTCGCCGGCCTGGTGCGCAGCGCAACCCCGGCCGGCAGGGCCTGCTGGTTCCACGAGGCCAGCTCCTGCAGGAAGGGGTTGAGGTTCAGCAGCAGCGGTTCCACGGCCAGGCCCTGCACCTTGGGATGAGGATGGTGGATCTGAAGTTGCCAGACGTTCTCGGCGTAACCCACCGGCAGGTCAACGATGGCCCCGTCAGGCTGCCGCGCCAGGAACCAGCAGAATTCCGGGACCCTGGCCGGGGTCAGCGCTATCTCCACGGCAGACCTGGGCGCCAGCACCAGGCCGACCAGGACGATCGCTGCGGATCCCAGCCCCCAGGCCAGGATGGCCTGCAGACGCCCCTTCCGGGCCAGCAGGCGGGCCAGGCCGACCGAGCCCAGCCAGGTGCAGAAGAAGGCCATCGGTGCCGTCCTCAATGGCAGGGACCACCGGTATAGCAGGCTCCAGCGGTCTTGAAGCAGGAGGAAGGGCATGGCCACGGGCCGCCCTTCGCAGTCTGCCAGGATCCGGCCCTGCCACAGCATGTGCGGTCCCAGGGCCAGCGTCGCCAGCACCCCTGCGGCCAGGAACCAGGGCACGATACCCGTGCGGTATCGCCACTCCACAACAAGCAGGCCCAGCCCCGCCAGGACCAGTCCCACGGGGATCCACGGGGCCGCCGGGGTCTTGAGAAGCGACCATCCGGAGTGCGCCCGCGCACCCAGGAAGCCCAGCTCCAGCGAGTTCTCCAGCGAGCGGGCGATGGCGTTGTCCCTGGAGTAGATGCCGGAGTTGCGGAACGCGGCGGGTACGCTTTGGGTGGCGTAGACCCTACAGGCCAGGGGGACCAGGGTGGCCAGGGTCAGCAGCACCGCCAGCGCCAGGCGGCCCAGGGCGGCCCTGCGCAAGCCGGGGAGACGGCACAGGACCAGCACCCCGCCCAGGATGGCCACCAGGAGCCCGTAGATCCAGTAGACCTGGCTGGACACGACAGTCCACAGGGCCAGCAGCCACCAGGCGTGACGGTCCCTGGGAGCCTCCAGGGCCTGGTGCAGGTAGCCCGTAGCCATGAACATGGGGGCCAGCCACAACTGGTTGAGGTGTCCGGCGTTGGCTTCGAAGGCCACCCAGGGCAGCCACAGGATGGCCAGCCCCGCCAGGCAGCTCGGGATCCGGCTGCCGCAGATACGATTCGTGGCCCAGGCGGCGGCCAGCGCGCTGAACACCAGGGCCGCCAGGTTCACGGCGTTCCACCAGGCTGGCCAGGGCATCCACAGGGGCAGGGGCGCCGTGAACAGGATGTGCAGGTAGGACAGGTGGCTGGCCGCCAGGTCCAGTCCGGTGGGGTAGTCCATGGCCCGGGTCCAGAACCAGTGGCCCTCCAGGACCGTCCCCAGCACGGCCTTCTGCATCCACATCTCGTCGAAGAGGTCTCTCTCCGGGGCGCCCAGGAAGTGGGTAGTGAACCGGGCCGCCAGGGGATGCAGCCGGATCAGGGCGGCCAGGATGTAGGCCAGCAGAAACAGCAGTCCCCAGCGCCAGCCCAGGGGGCCGCCGCGTCCTTCGTTCCTGCAGGGGGGCGGGGGACAGGCAGTCATGCTCCCGAGCCCGATTCTGCGGGTACCCGCGGGCAACCTCCAAGGCCAGCACGTCGGTGGGTGGGGTTGAAGACCGCAGAGGAGGGCGCCCGGTACGTGCGAAATCGCCTGGAATCCTGCGATGTGCGAGGCCTTCATGACCCATCTGCTGTGGTTGCCCGACCCCCTGGCGGGTCGTTACCTCCAGGCCGAGGGCCTGCTGGAGCCTGCTTGCCGGTTGGTGTCGGACGGGGCCCTCTACCTGGATTGTTGCCTGAAGGTCGAGGTTGGCCTGCTCCGGGTGCTGGCTCGCCGTGGCCTGTTCCCGGAGGACCTGGCCCAGCAGGCCGCCCAGGCCGCCGAACTGGTGACCCTGGAGGAGATGGCGGCCGAGGAGGCTCGCATCCATCACGACCTCAAGGCCCTGGTGAACGTCTTCGCCCGCCACTGCCCCGAGGCCGTGCGCCCCTACATCCACCTGGGAGCCACCTCCTACGACATCCTCTCCAACGCTCACCTGTTGCGCCTGCGTGCGGGTGTCGAGGGGTTGGCCCTGCCCGCCCTGGGTGACTGCTGCAGGGAACTGGCCCGCCTGGCCCGGCAGGAGGCCGGAACCCTCCAGATCGGTCGCACGCACGGCCAGCACGCCGAACCGGTGACCTTCGGTCTGGCCTGCGCGGTCCATCTGGAGCGCCTGGGTGGCCAGGTCCTGGAGATCCAGAGGTCCTTGGGGCTGCTGCGGGGCAAGTTCTCGGGGGCCGTCGGCTCCTTCGTGGCCCAGGGCCTGTTGTTCGAGGACCCGGAGGGATTCGAGCGGGAGGTGCTGGCCGAGGTGGGCCTGGAACCGGCCCGGGCCTCCACCCAGAT
>DCTU01000305.1:1790-3337 GCA_002329445.1 bacterium UBP9_UBA1432 | reverse complement strand
TCCTGGATCATCGGGACCTTGTAGTCGATGAAGTTCGGGTTCAGGCAGCGCCCGTCCGGCCCGTAGATCATCTGCTCGTACATCGAGTGCCCGATGGTCTTGAGCACCCCGCCGTACATCTGGCCCAGGGCCAGCTCGGGGTTGACCGGCGTGCCGCAGTCCTCCAGGGCGAAGTACTTCTGGATCTTCACTTCGCCGGTGCGCTGGTTGACCGCCACCTGACAGAAGTGGGCCCCGTAGGGGAACGATGCCTTGTCGGCGATGAAGTGCCCGAAGGCCATCAACTGCCCGCATCCGGTGCCGGTCTCGGCGAAGTGGGCGATCTCCCGATAGGTGATCGTCTTTTCCTTGCCCTGGACCTGGCCCGGGTAGACCAGCTTGAGGTCCTCGACCTTCTCGCCGGTCAGCCCGGCCGCCACCTCCAGGATGCGCTGACGCATGTTCAGGGCGGCGTTGCGGGCGGCGCCTCCCGAGAAGTAGGTCCCGCTGGAGGCGTAGGCCCCCACGTCGAACGGGGTCACGTCGGTGTCCCCGGCCAGGATCGAGATCTTGGCCATGTCCACCGCCAGGATCTCGGCGGCGAACTTGACCGACACGGTGTCCAGGCCGGTGCCCAGGTCGGTGCCTCCGGAGAGCATGATGAAGGTGCCGTCCGAGAGCATGCGCATCTCGGCGTTGGCCGAGTCCAGGCCGGGAAGACCGGAACCCTGCTGGATGATGGCGAAGCCCTTGCCGATCTTCCAGTCCGGGTCCTCGCTCTGGACGCGCTGGCCCCACCGGCTCAGCTCGCGCCCACGCTCCAGGGCCGGGCCCAGGCCGCAGCTCATGACCTTCTCGGGCTGCCCTTCACGCCCCTCGCCCAGGCAGCGCAGGATCTCCAGCATCGCCCCTTCGCGGACCCGGTTCTTCTCGACCAGATCCAGGTGGTCCATGCCCAGCTCCTGGGCCAGCTCGGCGACGGCCAGTTGCAGGGCGTAGGAGCCCTTGGGGGCCCCATAGCCCTGATAGGCGCCCGTCGGCGCGATGTTGGTGTAGTAGGTGTGCACGTCGAAGCCCATGTTGGGGCACAGGAACAAGGGCAGGGCCTTCGAGCAGGCGTTCATGGGCACCGTCAGGCAATGCGCCCCATAGGGCCCCGTATTCGCCTTGACCCCCATGTACACGGCCGTCAGGGTGCCGTCCTTCCTGGCGCCCAGCTTGACCCGAATCTTGATCACATGCCGCGTGCGCGAGGCGATGAACTCTTCCTCGCGCGTGAAGCGCTGGAAGATCGAACGCCCCGTGATCCAGGTCAGGTAGGCCACCACCTCCTCCAGGACGATGTCCTGCTTGGCGCCGAAGCCTCCACCGACGCGCTCCTTGATCACCCGGATATGATTCTCGTCGGTCTGGATCAAGCGCGCCACGATCCGCCGCAGGTGCCAGGGCACCTGGGTCGAGGCGTGGATCACCAGGCGATCGCCGTCCATCCGGGTGTAGACCACGTGGGGCTCCACGGGGGTGCACTGGACCTGGGCGCTCTCATACTCGCGCTCCAGGATCACGTC
>DCTU01000305.1:0-1683 GCA_002329445.1 bacterium UBP9_UBA1432 | reverse complement strand
GCCGTCAGGACATGGGGCAGGACCTCGTACTCCACCCGCAGCAGTTTCTCGGCCTCCACTGCGGCGTCCCAGGTCTCGGCCACGATGGCCGCCACCCGGTCGCCGACGTGGCGGACCTTCTGTCCGAGCATCTTGCGGTCATAGGGCGAAGGCTCGGGGAAGCCTTGACCGGCCTGGTTGTAGTAGATGTCGGGGCAGTTCTGGTGGGTCAGGATGTAGACCACCCCGGGCACCTTCTCGGCCTCGGCGGTGTCGATCGAGGTGATATAGGCGTGGGCATGGGGCGAGCGCACCATCTTCAGGACGCAGGCCCCGGGCTCGACCATGTCCTCGACGAAGGCCTTCTCGCCCCGGGCCAGCTTCGAGCCGTCCACCTTGCGGGCCGGCTTGCCCACCACGCGCATCTCCTCGCAGAAGGACGGAGCCACCGGGGGGCACACGAAGTCCGGGTCGGCCAGCCTCTGGGCAGCCAGATCCACGGCCTGGAAGAACTGCTCATAGCCCGTGCAGCGACAGAAGATGCCCGAGAGGGCGTCGGTGACCTCGTCCCGGGTGGGGTGGGCCGAGCGCTGGAAGAGGCTCTCGATGGCCACCACCATGGCGGGCGTGCAGTAGCCGCACTGCACCACTCCGGTGTCCACCAGGGCGGACTGGATCACGCTGAGCGTCCGGTGCTTCGAGAAATGCTCCACCGTCTGGATCCGACGGCCATCCAACTGGGCCGCCACCAGCAGGCAGGAGTTGACCGTGCGCCCGTCCACCAGGACCGAACAGGCCCCGCACATCCCCTCGCCGTTGCAGCCGTTGCGGATGGAGATCACGCCGATTCGCCGCAGCAGGGCATCGGCGTGCTCGCCGGGATCGACTGTGAGTTCCCTCTTCAAGCCGTTGAGTTCGAACGAGATCTTCATGCCTTGTCTCCCCGGCCCGCGGCCGCGTGGTGAAGGGCCCAGCCGACCAGGGCCGCACCCACCTGTCGCTTGTAGGCGGCGCCGCCGCGCACATCGTCGATGGGGTGGATCATGTCCCTGACCCANNGCCACCGAGACGATCGAGAGGTCGTTGACGGTGCGGCTGTGTTTGCGGGTGGCCCAGGGGGCCTCCAGGCGCTGCCGGGGAACCCTCACCGACAGGATGAGCGAGGCGGGGTCGTGCCCGGCCACATACTGCTCGAGGGGGAGCACCTTCTCGCCCTCGGAACCCAGCAAGGTGATCTCCGCCTCCAGGGCCAGAAGCGAGGGGATCAGGTTGGAGCAGGAACGGTTGATGGCCAGGTTTCCCCCCAGGGTCGCCACGTTGCGGATGTTGCGATTGGCGAACTGGGTGGCTGCCCGGGCCAGCAAGGGGGGAACCTCGGGGTTCTCGATCAGGTCCTGGATCACCGTGCCGGCGCCCAGGAGGACTCCGTTCCCGGTGGAGTGGACCCCTCCCAGGGGAAGGTGGGCGATCTGGATGGCCCGGTCCACCTCGACCCCGGGTGCGCAACGGGCATGGCCGCCCCGAGAGTTCACCTCGGCCCCGNNTCGGCGCCTCAGTTCGACCGCTTCGGCCGCAGTCGCAGGCTTGTCAAATTCAAGAAACACTGTGTCGACCTCCACCTGGTCAAGCGCTGGACCGAGCCGAAAAGTTCCCGTTCCGAACCAGGGTCGCATGCCTGGTTCCGGTGATTCCCGGGATCGGGCC
>DCTU01000155.1:1525-3361 GCA_002329445.1 bacterium UBP9_UBA1432 | reverse complement strand
CAATGCTTTCCGGGCGGCTTGCAGAAGACTCATGGCCGTGCATGCCACTCCTCTTCCGATGGACGACCGCGAGCGGGGGACGGGCCGACGCCCGGGACCCCGGCGGGTAGGCCTCTGGGCATTGCTGGCGTTGGTCCTGGGCCTGGCCGGGTTCGGCGTGTCGCGTCTGCTGGATCGGGACGAGTTCCTGAATCGGAGGGATGGTTCGGTGCTGATGCGGGTGCCGGCGGGTGCATTCCTCATGGGGTCGGCGGACGGTGATTCGGATGCCCTGGATGAGGAGAAGCCGGCGCACGAGGTCTATCTGGACGAGTATTGGATTGGCCGGTGCGAGGTGACCAACGAGCAGTTCGCGCGCTTCGTGGCCGAGACCGGTCATCGCACGACGGCTGAGACGGAAGGCTCGATGGCCAGTTGGCGGACCGTGAAGGACCGGTGGGGTCCGCAGGCACCGGTCGTGTGCGTCTCCTGGTTCGACGCTCGGGCCTACTGCCAATGGGCGGGCGGGCGCTTGCCGACGGAGGCNNGAGGCCGAGTGGGAGAAGGCGGCGCGGGGGAGGGATGGTCGGAGGTACCCTTGGGGGAATGACCGGGACCCCAGCCTGGCGTGGTGTGAGCAGACCAGCGGCGGTCGGCCTCATCCGGTGGGTGATCTGGTGGCGGGCGCCTCGCTGTATGGTTGCCTGGACATGGCCGGGAACGCGTGGGAGTGGTGCTCGGACTGGTCTGCCGAATACGCTCCGGGCCCTGTCAGGAATCCGACGGGACCTGATGAGGGCGCCTACCGGGTCTACCGCGGCGGGTCGTGGGGCATGGCTGTGCACGACGCGCGGGCGGCCTCCCGCAGTAACAACATCCCCGGCTATTGGGACGTCTATCTCGGTTTCCGCCTCGCCAGATCGCTGCCGCGGAAAGCGGGCCGGACCCTCGGCGATGGATCCTGATCCGGTTCCTGGCCCGGGGCGGACGCTCGGGATCCCGCTCTGCGACTTCGCGGTGTATCCGGACCTGGAGGATCTGCATGGCACTTGCCGGGTCGAGGATGGTCGGTTCCGCCATGCTCTTGCGAAACTTCCGCAGATTCCTGGCGGAAGCAGGGGCCAGGGTCGCGAGGCCCTGGGAACCGTGGCCGACAGGGAGTCTTGTCCCGGCGCGGAAGAGGGGGGGCTTCCAAGCCCCGCCACCGGAACAGAAAGGTCGACTCTCGATGGATTCCGCGATCCCCCGCCTCCAGACGTACTTCCTGCAGACCTATGGCTGCCAGATGAACGTCTATGACTCGGAGATCCTCGCCTCGCTTCTGGAGGCGCGGAACTACCAGCCGGCCACGGCACCCGAGCAGGCCGACGTGGTGGTCTTCAACACCTGCTGTGTGCGGGACAACGCCGACCAGAAGGTCTACGGACGCCTGGGC
This sequence comes from bacterium UBP9_UBA1432, assembly GCA_002329445.1. Taxonomy (GTDB): domain Bacteria; phylum Vulcanimicrobiota; class Xenobia; order Xenobiales; family Xenobiaceae; genus Xenobium; species Xenobium purgamenti. The sequence continues at coordinate 1,947 of DCTU01000155.1, read as the reverse complement.
GACTTCAAGCGCATCAAGTCGGATCGCCCGGGTCAGGTCCTGGTGGTGGCCGGGTGTCTGGCCCAGAAGGATGGCGAAGCCTTCCTCGAGCGATTCCCTCAGGTCGACGTCGTGGTGGGGCCGCACGACGTGCAGGCTCTGCCTGAGTTGATCCAGCGCGTACAGGCGGGCGAGGGGCGCTTCGTCCAGGTGGGCCGGCAGGGCCACCATCTGGAGTTGCAGGCCAGTCCGCGCGGGGCCTTCAGCGCGATGGTCCCCATCTCGATGGGCTGCGACCAGTGGTGCACCTACTGCATCGTGCCCTACGTCCGGGGCCAGTTGCGCAGCCGCCCGGTGGCCCAGGTGGTGGCCGAGGTCCGCCGCCTGGCGGGCCTCGGCTACCGCGAGATCATGCTGCTGGGCCAGAACGTCAACGACTACGG
>DCTU01000155.1:0-1496 GCA_002329445.1 bacterium UBP9_UBA1432 | reverse complement strand
GACCGGCTCCGCTTCACCTCGCCGCACCCGGCCGGGTTCACCCCACGGGTGATCCAGGCCATGACGGCCAATCCGTCGGTCTGCGAGCACATCCACCTGCCCCTTCAGGCCGGCGACGACCAGGTCCTGGCCCGCATGAAGCGCGGCTATACCGGTCAGCAGTTCCTCGATCTGGTCGCCAGGCTGCGCCAGGCGCTTCCCGACCTGGGAATCACCACCGACATCATCGTCGGCTTCCCCGGCGAGACCGAGGCCCAGTTCCAGAGGACCCTGGAGGTGGTTCAACAGGCGCGCTTCGATTCGGCCTTCATGTTCGCCTACTCACCCCGGCCCGGGACCCCGGGCAGCCTCTTCGCCGACCAGGTGCCCGAGTCCGAGCGGATGGACCGGCTCTACCGCCTGATCCACCTCCAGAACGAGATCTCCGAAGAGAAGCACCGCCAACGGGTGGGCGGGGAGGTCGAGGTCCTGGTGGAGGGACGGAGCAAGAAGACCTCCTCACGCCTGACCGGCCGGACCCGCCAGAACTGGCTGGTCCACTTCGACGCCGAGAACGACCTGACCGGTCGCCTGGTCCGGGTCCGTCTGGACCGCGCCTTCATGTGGGGGTTCGTGGGGGAACTGCAAGAGGTCGAACCCGAGATCGGGGCATGGCGTCGGGCCAGCCGGCCCGCCTGACGCAGGACTTCGCAACGACCCGCGGAAAATCGGGCTTTCAATCATCCGGCCGGCAAGGCCCGGCAGACTCGCGCGAGGTATCCGGACATGCGTCGAGATTCCATCCTGATGGGCCTTCTGGTGCTGGCGCTGATGCTGCCGGCCCGGGCGGACATGGCCGAGTCGCTGCGCCGCGAGTTCCACGCTTGGTCCGAGTTGGGCATCACCGTCCTGGCCGACTCCAACTCCGAGAACCTGGACGCGATCCTGCGCTCCGGGCAGACCCGGGTCCTGGTGCTGCAGACCTCGCCTGAGAAGCTCAAGGCAGTCCAGGCCCGGAAGATCCTGGACTGGGTGCGCACGGGCCGCTCGGTCTGGTTCTACGACGCGCGTCTGGCTCCGTATTTCGGCATGCGGCCCTTCATGCTCAAGCCCGACCAGTTCCGGGGCCGTCCCGAGAACGGACAGTTGGGGGACAAGGTGCACCCTGGCATGGCCACGGTGGTCCTGGCCACCGGGTCTCACGAGGTCCTCACCGGAGTCGGACAGGCCACGATCTGGTTGCCTGAACTCGAGCCCGGGACCTATGGTGCCGTGGCCGTGGAGGGGGACACCGTTCCCCTGCTGCACTTCATGTCGGATTCTCCGGCCTTGGCAGCCCTGCGCCGGGACGGACGCGGCCTGGTGGTCTTCAAACCGCTCCTGTGGGTCAAGCCGTTGTCCGGCGAGCGCTTCCAGTCCAACCTGATGGAGTTCTCGGCCGGCTTCCCGGTGCCCGGTTCGGGCGGAGAAGGTCGCCTGGGGGTGCCTCCGGGGCCCGAGGCCCCCTGGGTCGAGGG
>DCTU01000136.1 GCA_002329445.1 bacterium UBP9_UBA1432 | reverse complement strand
GACAGCTTCCCCGGGCTTCCGTGAAGAGGGCGTCTCGTCTCTCACGTTCAATGGCCTGAGTTCGCCCGGCTTCGATGGCCGGGCCGTGGGGCCCGGAAGCGGCCGCTGGCCTCCGCGCAGGCGCAGGGCCTGAACCCTCATCTCGTCATTCGAGGCCGGCTTCTCCCAGAGCGCGCGGGCGCTGGGCAGACCCGGGTGCCCAGCCCGTCCCGCCGATGTCGGACCGGGGTGGAACTCGCCGCGCTCGGGGCTCACCTGGCCCGGGCCTGCAGACGGCGGGTCTCGAACCAGCGATAGAGGGCGGGGAGAACCAGCAGCGTCAGCAGGGTCGAGGTCGCCAAGCCCCCGATCACCACCGTGGCCAGGGGCCTCTGGACTTCGGCTCCGGCTCCCTGCGACATGGCCATGGGCAGGAAGCCCAGGCTGGCCACCAGGGCGGTCATGAGGACGGGGCGCAGGCGGGCCAGGGCCCCCTCCATCACTGCCCTGCGGACCGAAAGCCCCCGCTCGCGCTGGTCATTGATGGCCTTCANNGAAGGGCATCCCCCGCATCGCCAGAGCCCCCACTCCACCGACGATGGCGAAGGGCACGTTGAAGAAGATCAGGCTGGCCTGTCGGGCCGAGCCGAAGCTCCCATACAGCAACATGAAGATCGCCAGCATGGCGCCCGGCACCACGACCAGGAGGCGATTCCGGGCCTGCTCGTAGTTTTCGAACTGGCCGCCCCAGGTGGCGAAGCATCCCGTCGGGATCAGAGGACCCACCGCCGTCCTGGCCTCCTCGACGAAGCCCACCAGATCCCGACCGCGCACGTTGGCCTGGACCACGATCCGGCGTTGGGCGTTCTCGCGGCTGACCTGGGCGACCCCGGACTCCAGTCGGATCCGGGCCAACTGAGCCAGGGGAACCCCCGCCCCGTGGGCCGTGGGGACGAGGATCCGGCCCACCGCCTCGGGGTCGGTGCGGGCGGAGGCCTGGAGGCGGGCCACCACCGGGAAGCGGCGGTCGCCCTCGAAGACGCTGCCCGTCGGCCGCTCGCCCAGGGCGATCTCCACCACGTCCATGACGTCTGAGACGTTGATCCCCAAGCGGGCGATGGCCTGGCGATCCACCTCGATCTGCAGGTAGGGGAGCCCCGTCAACTTCTCGACCTGGACGTCCGCCGCCCCGGGGAGCGCTCGCAGGGCCTGGGCGGCCTGCTCGGCGCTCCTCTCCAGCACCTCGAGATCCTCGCCGAAGATCTTCAGGGCCACGTCGGCGCGCACCCCGGAGAGAAGCTCGGCCACGCGCAGCTCGATCGGCTGCGAGAAGCTGTACTGCATGCCCGGAATCCGCTCGAGCCTCTCCTGCATCCTGGCGATCAGGCGTTCCTTGTCCCGATCGGCCCAGGTGGAGCGTGGCCTGAGCCTCACGATGACGTCGGAGATCTCGACGCCCATGGGGTCGGTGGCGATGTCCGGACGGCCGGTGCGGGTCACCACCGTCTCGACCTCGGGGAATTCCAGCAGGGCCTCCTCGACGCCTCGCGCCATCTCGATGGACTGGGTCAGCGAGACGCTGGGAATCCGGATGCTCTGGATGGCCAGGGCGCCCTCGTCGAGTTGGGGCAGGAACTCGGCACCCAGCCGGGGGAAGGCGGCCAGGCTGGCCAGGAAGAGGGCCCCGGCCACTCCTGCGACCGCCAGGGGGTGCTTCAGGGAGGCCTTCAGAGCGGGTTCGTAGAGCCACCTGGCCGTCCGGACCAGCCAGGGTTCGGTCTCTTCCGCCGTGGGCTTGAGGAAGAAGCTGGCCAGGACGGGGATCACCGTCAGGGCCAGGAGGAGCGAGCCCAGGAGGGCGAAGACCACGGTGGCCGCCATGGGCTGGAACATCTTGCCCTCCATGCCCGTCAGGGCGAGGATCGGCAGATAGACCACCACGATGATGCCCACGCCGAACACGACGGGACGGGCCACCTCCCGCCCCGCCTCCAGGACGGTCCGGCTGACGCTGCCCACGGGTCCGCGCGAGAGGCGGCGCACCGCGTTCTCCACCATGACCACAGAACCGTCGACGATCAGGCCGAAATCCAGGGCCCCCAGGCTCATGAGGTTGCCCGAGATGCCGAACTGCCACATGAGCGTTCCCGCGAAGAGCATCGAGAGGGGAATGGCCAGGGCGACGATCAGGGCAGCCCGGAGGTTGCCCAGCATGGCCACCAGGACCACGACCACCAGGAAGGCCCCTTCCCCCAGGTTCCAGGCCACGGTCCGGATGGTCCGGTCTACCAGTTCGGTGCGATCGTAGAAGGGCTCCAGTCGGACACCCTGGGGGAGGCTTTGGGCCACCTCCTGAACCCTCTGGTGCACCCGGTGGGCCACCTCGCGGCTGTTCTCATCGATCAGCATCATCACGATGCCGGTGACCACCTCGCCGCGGCCGTCCCGGGTTACGGCGCCCTGCCTCAGGGCCGCGCCGCGGACCACCTCAGCGACGTCGTGGACGTGGATCGGGACCCCGCCGCGCTCGGCGAGGACGATNNGCTCGCCCCGCCGCTCCATGAGACCGCCGCCGGCGTTCCGGTTGTTCTCCGCCAGGGCGCGGAACACGTCGCGGAAGGTCAGGCCGTAGGACTGCAGCCGGATCGGGTCGATCAGGACCTGGAACTGCATCTCCTCGCCCCCGAAGGAGTTCACCTCGGTGACTCCCGGGACGGTCCGGAGCTGTCGCTTGACGAACCAGTCCTGGAGGATCCGCAGGTCCATCAGGCTCATGCCCTCGCCGCGGACCTCGTACTGGTAGATCTCGCCCAGGCCGGAGGAGATGGGACCCATCTCGGGGTGGCCCATGCCCTCGGGGATCTCGCCTCGGGCCTCCTGGAGGCGTTCGAAGACCAGTTGGCGGGCGAAGTAGAGGTTCACGCGGTCCTGGAAGACCACCGTGACCTGCGAGAGTCCGTACTTCGAGAGGGAGCGGATCTCCTCCACTTTGGGAAGGCCCGTCATCGCCTGCTCGATGGGGAAGGTGAGGAAGCGCTCCACCTCCAGGGGAGACAGGCCCGGGCCCTCGGTGTTGATCTGGACCTGGACGTTGGTCACGTCGGGCACGGCGTCGATCGGAAGGGCGGCCAGGGAGCGGGCGCCAACCACGATCAGCAGGAGGGTGAAGAAGAGGACCAGGGGCCGATTGGCCAGGCTCCACTGCAGGATTCGCTCGATCAATGCGCGTGGCCCTCCCCCATGGTCTCCCTGAGGTCCTCGGACTTCAGTGAGAAGGCTCCGGAGACGGCGACCTTCTCGCCGGCCGAGAGGCCCTGGCGGATCTCGACGCGCCCCTGGGCCCGCTGGCCCGGGACCACCACCCGCCGTTCGAACTCGACGGCGGAGCGGGCCACGTACACGACCTCCTGACCCTCAACCTCCTGCAGGGCCGTCTCGGGCACGGTGACGACGGGCTCTCTTCCGCTCTCGAGCGCCTGCACGCTGGCGAACATCTGGGGCTTCAAGGCGCCGTCCCGGTTGGGGATCTCCACGCGCGCCCGGGCGGTCCGGGTCTGGGCGTCCAGGGTGGGGGCGATGTAGGAGATGCGGCCCTGGAAGACGCGCCCGGGAACCGCCGCTACCTCCACCCGGACCTCCATCCCCTCGCGAACCCGGGAGAGGTCGCCCTGGTGGAGGTTCAGCCAGAGCCACAGGTTGGAGGTCTCGAGAATCCGGAAGAGCTCGGAGCCGGCCTCCACCTGCTCGCCCCGCGAGGCGGCGCGTTCCACCACGATCCCCGCCATGGGCGCGGTCAAGGTCAGGGTGCTTCCGTGGGACCGGGTGTCCGCCCCCAGCAGGGTCACGGCCTCCTGGAGATGGGCCGCCCGTTCTCGGGCCCTGCGCACCGAGGCCTCGGCCTCGTGCACCTCGCGGGATTGCCGGTAGCCCCCTCGGGAGATCTCGGCCTCGCGGATCTTGCGGGCCTCGGCGATGCGGACCTCCTCGCGGGCCCTGCGCAGGCCGGCCTCGGCCTGGCGGAGTTCCGAGCGCGCCTCTTCGGCCTGCTGTGAGGAGGCGATCCCATCCTGCAGCAGGGACTCGACCCGAGCCCCTCGCAGGCGCGACTGCTCCAGCACGGCCTCAGCGGCGTCCCGGGCAGCCAGGGCCGAGGCCAGCTCGCGACCCGCCTCCTCCGACTGGGCACGGCTCTCGTCTCCCAGCCGGGCGAGCTGCCGGCGCAGGTCGAGGTTCCTCCGGGCCAGGTCGAGCTCCACCTGGGCCTCGTGGGCGTCGGCCTTGGCCCGAGCCACCTCGGGGCTGTCCAGGATGGCCAGCACCTGCCCGGCCACGACCCGGTCCCCCACCGATGCGGAGAGGGTCTCCACCCGAGCCTGGACCCGCGCAGAGAGCCGCACCTCGAGGTCGGGATCTCCCTCCAAGGTCCCGGTCAGGGTGGTTCCCCCGACCAGCGGCTCGGCCTGGGCGGTAGCGACCCGGATTCCGGCTTCCCGCTGCTGGGGGAGGGTGAGGTGGATGCGCCCTTCCTCCTCGGGGTGACCCTCGTGCTCGTCATGCTCGTCGTGGCCCTCCTGCGCGGAGTCTTCATGCCCCGCCACCGGAGGCAGGGGCGGGCCCTGGTGGCGGAGGTGCCAGAAGGCCGCCAGACCGCCCACGAGCAGGGCCAGGATGACCAGGATGGGGATCTGTCGGTGTCGGTTCATGGGATCTCCTCCGCAGAAAGGCCGCCGCCGGAGCTCAGGTGGAGGTCCAGCCGCGCCAGGTGCCAGGTCGCCTGGGCCGAGAGGTGGTCGAGAAGGGCCTGTCGGAAGGCCTGTTGGGTGTCCAGGACCTCGACGAAGCTGAGCAGCCCGGCTTCATAGCCCCGACGGGCCATCTCGGAGAGCTTCCGGAAGCGCTCGAGCTGCCCGGCCAGGACTTCGAGGCGGGCCCGGGCGGCCAGGAGGAGCTGTCGGTCGCTTTCGGACTCCGAGCGGGCCCTGAACACGCCGGCTTCGAGATCCGCTCGGCTGGCCTCCGCCTCGCGTCGCAGGCGGGATTCGGCCGCCCCCAGCGTGCCCCAGTCCCACAAGGGGACCACCAGGGAGAGCTGGATTCCCTGCTCGGTCCCCCTGGAGAAGAGGCGGGATCGATAGGCCGAGAATTCCAGGTCCGGAGCCCCCGCGCGCCCGGCCAGTTCGGCCTCGAGGCTGGCCGCGCGAGCGCGGGCCCGAAGAGCCTCCAGGTCCGGACGCGCCAGCAGGCGCTCCTCCAGGATCTCGGTCCCGGGTTCGGGTCCCGGACCATCGGTGGGGCTTCCGGGATCCTCCGGAAGGGTCAGGGCGGCCCCGGCTTCCCGCCCCAGGAGCAGGTTCAGCCGGACCCGGGCGGCGCCCTCCTCGCCGCCAGCCTCGGCCAGATCCGCCTGGGCTCGCGCCGTCTCCAGCTCGATGCGGAGATGTTCGTTGCGCGAGATGTCGCCCAGCTCGAGGCGCCGGAGGGAGGATTTCTCGAGCTCCTCGGCCAGGCGGAGCCTCTCCTCGGCCACATCCCGGCGTCTTGAGGCCTCCCAGGAACCGTAGTAGGCGGCACCGGTCCGGCGGACGACCTCCCGGCAGACCTGTTCGAGCTCGTGCTGACGGGCCTGGGCTTCGGCTCGGGCCTGGCGGCCGCGAAGTCCCGGCTGCCCGGCGATCTCCAGGCGCTGGATCAAGGCGTTCGAGTCCTCGCCGGCTTCCCCCGAGGTTCCCGAGAGGCGGAGCTCCGGGTTGGGCAGGGCGCCGGCGCCCTCGGCCCAGGCCCGGGCGCCCTCCAGGCGAAGGCGGGCGGCGTGGACGTCCGGGTTGGAAGCCAGGGCCCGGGACAGGGCGTCCCGGAGGGTGAGGACGGAGTCCTCCGCTGCAGCAGGGGTGGGGCAGGTCCAGAGGATGGCCATGGCCAGGCCGAGCATGAGAAGACGAGACAAGGGTCCTCCAGAATCTCGCGGGGAGTCCCGCTCGAGGGGGGCGATTCAGGAATGGACCGCGGGGGGCGGGGCGCGCAGACCCAAAGGACCGGGCTTGAGGGGCGGCGGAGGGAGCCCGCTTCCGGGTTCGACGCCGGTCCACGAGATGGGGGAAGGCGGAACGTCGCAGGGCAGGGCCGGGACGATCTGCGTCGAGGCCAGGACCGGCCTGGAGACCCGCAGGACGTTGGCGCTGGGCGAACAGTCGTCGGCCAGGCTGGTGGTCTCGCAGTGGCAGGCTTCGGTGCCGATCAGGCATTCCACGTCCATGAGCAGGGCCGGGACCGCCAGGAGCAGTCCCAGGACGAGCAGCAGCAGGAACGCCCGGGTTCGATGGCTCATCGCAGTTGGGAGACCTCCGTCCCAGAAAGCCGTGCATGGGGGGTGTTTGT
>DCTU01000419.1:542-2613 GCA_002329445.1 bacterium UBP9_UBA1432 | reverse complement strand
GGTCCAGGGATGGCCTGCAGAGGAGGACCCCTTGTGGACCGCCCTGCCAGCCGGAGCCGAGACCATCTACGCCACGATGCTGGCCACGGGCCGGGTGCGTCCGGTGGAGGCCCGCTGATGGCCCGCCGCCTGTTGACCTCGCTGGCCACCATCGCCGTGGCCATGACCCTGACCTTCGTCCTGATCCGCCAGATGCCCGGAGACATCGTGCATCAATGGGCCGTCCAGTTGCAGATGCAGCAGGGGATCTCGTACGAACAGGCCCGCCTCCAGGCCGCGGCCATGATCAACTACAACCCCGACATCGGACTCTTCGAGCAGTACTTCTCCTACCTGGGGGGCCTCTTGACGGGGAACCTGGGCCTTTCGCTGACCTACCGGATCCCCGTCAGCCTGGTCCTGGTCCAGGCCTTGCCCTGGACGCTCCTGGTGACCACCCTGGCGACCTTCCTCAGTTTCGTGGTGGGCTGCGGCCTGGGTCTTTTGGGGGCCCTGCGCCGACAGAGCCTGCTGGACCCCCTGCTGACCTTGTACGCCACCCTGTCCCAGGCCCTGCCGCCCTTCCTGATCGGGCTTCTCCTCCTGCTGGTCTTCGGCATCGGATTGGAGTGGTTGCCCATGCGCGGCAACTACACCCCGGACGTCGAGCCCGGACTGAACCTGCCCTTCCTGCTGGACGTGGCCCTGCACGCCGTGATGCCGGTGATGGCCTTCGCGCTTCCGGCCATGGGGGACTGGGCCCTGGCCATGAAGGCCTCGGCCACCAGCGTCCTGGGCGAGGACTACCTGCACGTGGCCCGGGCTCGGGGCCTGAAGCCCCGCCGGATCCTGCTGCGCTACCTGGGGCGCAACTCGATGATGCCCCTGGTGCCTTCCCTGGCCACCGCCCTGGGCTCGGCCCTGGGAGGGTCGATGCTGGTGGAGGCGATCTTCGGCTATCCCGGGCTGGGCTTCTTCCTGGCCCAGGCCATCGACCGGCGGGACTATCCCCTCATGCAGGGCATCTTCCTGATCAGCACGATGGGGGTGGTGCTCTTCAACCTGGCGGGCGAGCTGGTCCTGGCCCGCCTGGACCCGAGGCTGCGCCGATGAGCGCGCTGCGGACCCTGGCACGCAACCGTCGGGCCTTGCTGGGTCTTCTGGGTCTGGTCTTCTTCCTGTTGATGGCCTTGTTGGGGCCCGAACTCCTTCCCCTGGACCGGATGCCCGACCCCGACCGGCGCTTCGAACCCCCCAGCCTGACGCATCTCCTGGGGACCGACTACGCCGGGCGGGACACCCTGGTCCAACTGGTGCACGGCTCTCGGGACATCATCCAGATCAGCTTCTTCACGGGCTTCTTCGCGGTCTTGCTGGCGCTGGCCGTGGGGCTGACGGCGGGACTGCTGGGAGGCTGGATCGATGGAGTCCTGACGGCGTTGACGGACGTCTTCCTGACGGTACCCCAGTTTCCGGTGATGGCCATCCTGGCCGCCCTGATGCGGGTCGGGGATCCGGTGACCTTCGGCCTGGTGCTGGGGCTGTGGGCCTGGCCCGGCCTGGCCCGGTCGCTGCGCTCGCAGGTCCGCGCCTTGCGCGAGCGCGAGTTCATCGAGGCCGCGCGGGTGATGGCCCTGTCGCCGACGTGGATCCTCACCCGCGAGCTGCTGCCCAACCTGGTTCCCCTGATCGGCGTCTACTTCATCCGCGTGGCTCGGGACGCCATCACCGTCAGCGTGGGCATCATGCTCTTGGGTCTGGTGCCCCTGAAGGTCGAGAACTGGGGGATGATGCTGAACATGGCCACCTTCCAGTCGGGCGCCCTGTACGTCCCCCGGGCCTGGGCCTACCTGCTGTCGCCCCTGGTGGCTATCGTGGCCTTTCAGTTCTGCCTGATTCGACTGGCCTCCGGGGTCGAAGAACTGGTCGATCCGCGGCTGAGGAGGCAGGCATGAGCCGGCTGGTCTTCGAGGACCTGGTGCTGGAATACGAAGTGGAGGAGGGAGCCGTCCGCTGCGTGGATGGGGTCCAACTGCAGGTGCCCGAGGGGAAGGTGACGGCCTTGATCGGCGAGTCGGGCAGCGGCAAGACC
>DCTU01000419.1:262-535 GCA_002329445.1 bacterium UBP9_UBA1432 | reverse complement strand
CGTCGATGTGTTGGGCCTGAGTCCCGAAGAGGTCCGTCGGTTCCGCTGGCATCGGGCCTCGCTGGTCTTCCAGGCGGCCCAGAGCGCCTTCAATCCCACCTTGACCCTGGGCGAGCAGTTGCGCGACGCGGTGGCCGATCACGGCCAGGACCCCGAGCAGGCGCCCTTCCCCGAGCGGATCCGCGAGCTTCTGGGGATGGTGCGCCTGGACCCTGCCCGGGTCCTGCCGGCCTGGCCACATCAGCTCAGCGGGGGCATGCGCCAGCGGGTGGC
>DCTU01000419.1:0-229 GCA_002329445.1 bacterium UBP9_UBA1432 | reverse complement strand
GACGAGCCCACCACGGCCCTGGACCTGATCACCCAGTCCTACGTCCAGGACATCCTTCAGGAGGTCCACCGCACGACGGGGGTCACCATGCTCTTCATCACGCACGACCTGGCCGCCGTGGCCCGCCTGGCGGACTTCGTGGGGGTCATGTACGGGGGGCGCCTGGTCGAGTTCGCCCCCGCCGAGTCGGTCCTGCGCCATCCGCGTCATCCCTATTCCCGGGCCCTGC
>DCTU01000395.1 GCA_002329445.1 bacterium UBP9_UBA1432 | reverse complement strand
CCCCCCCACCCTGCGAGAGGCCACCCTTCCCCCTGCCAGACCCATGAAGCAGTTCTTCGCCCGGCGCGACTTCGCCCTGCTGTGGAGCGGTCATACGGTCTCCAGCCTGGGAACCTGGATCGACTACGTCGTCCTGAACCTGTACGTCTACAACCTGTTCGGTTCAGCCAGCGTCCTGGGCTCGTTCCTGGTGGTCCGCCTCCTCCCAGCCCTGCTCTTCGGCCCTCTGGGAGGCTACCTGGCCGACCGGTTTCCCCGGCGCACGCTGCTGGTCTTGTGCGACGCCGCCCGGGCCGGGCTGGTCCTGGGCTTCCTCGTGGCCCGTGAGATCCCGGTCTTCTTCGCCCTGGGCCTGGCCCTGGCGGCCCTGGACAAGATCCACCAGGCTGCCCAGGGGGCCTTCATCCCCGACCTGGTGGACGACCAGGATCTGATGGAGGCCAACGGGATGTTCCGGGTTTCCACCTCGGTCACCACGGTGATCGGCCCGGCCACCGGAGCCCTGCTGGTCTCGTCATGGGGCTTTCCGGTGGCCTTCATCCTGGACTCCGCGACCTTCGGATTCTCGGCCGTGGCCACCCTGCTGATCCGCAGCGGTCGGCGGGGTGCCGAAGAGCAGGACGCACCCGGTTCCAGCTCCCGGCCGGACTACCGGGTGGCCCTGGGCTTCCTGGCCGGCAGTCCGGCCCTCCTCTACCTGCTGGCGATCCGCTTCATGGACTCGCTGGGCAGCGGCGCCTACATGACCGGACTGCCGATCTTTGCCAGCAGCCTGGACGCTCGCCAGGGGGCCTCCTACGGCTGGCTGATCGGGGTCTGGGCCCTGGGCACCCTCTGGGGCTCCCTGGGAATGGCCCGCTGGGCTCGCACCCGCCACCTCCCCCTGGCCCCAGGCTTCGCCGGCGCCGTGCTGCTCATGGCCGCCGGCATGGCCTGGACCTTCCACGCCCGCAGCCTGGCTCCGGCGATGCTGGCCATCTTCATCGGGGGCGTGGGCGACGGACTCTCCGGCCTGCTCTTCCAGACCACCCTCATGCGCACCGCTCCGCCGGCCGTCCGAGGCCGCGTGATCGGATCGTCGCTGGCCCTTCTGCACGGCGGGGCCATCGCCGGGATGGCTGCAGCGGGTCCCTTCCTGGAGCGCTTCCCCCTCCGGGCCGTCACCGACGCCTCCTCCATCCTGATCGCCCTGAGCGCCGTGATCGGCTTCCTGGTGGCCTCGCGCCACCTGGCCATGCTCGAAGACCCGGCCAGCCGCCCCGCGCAGGGGCCCCAGAGCCCCATCTTGAAACCCTCCCCGTCCAGGGAAAAGGAGAACCCATCATGACCGACTTCCCCTTCAAACCCCGCGTGGTCGGCTGGGAGCTGACCTTGCGCTGCAACATGCGCTGCCTGCATTGTGGCTCGATCGCCGGCGAGCCCCGACCCGACGAGCTCTCGGTCGAGGAGGGCTTCGCGCTGATCGACCAGCTCGTCGAGCTGGGCACCGAGGTGGTCACCCTTTCGGGAGGCGAACCGATGATCCACCCGGCCTGGGACCAGTACGCCCGGCGCCTGGTCGACGCCGGCGTGCGCACCTACATGATCACGAACGGCCTGCTCCTGGAGCAGAACATCGATCGGCTGCTGGCCTGCGGGTTGCGCCGACTGGGGATCAGCATCGACGGGACCGAGAAGACCCACAACATGATCCGCAACCACCCCGACTCCTTCCGCCGGGCCATGGCCGGGGCCCGCAAGGCCCAGGAGGCAGGCATCCAGGTGGGAGCGGTCACCCACATCTCGGGGGCCAACATCGGCGAGATGGAGCCGATGTACCGCCTTCTCGAAGAGGCCGGCTTCAAGTTCTGGCAGATCCAGTTGGCCTTCGCCGAGGGACGCATGAAGGAACACGACCAGTATGCCCTCCGCCCCGAACAGATCCCGGAAATCGTGGACTTCGTGCACGCCTGCCAGCAGCGCGACGGCTTGAAGGTGGTGGCCGGGGACAACCTGGGCTACTTCGAGGTCCCCTCGATCCGCGACAAGCCGTGGAAGGGCTGTTTCGCNNTTTCGCCGGCCGCCACGTCATGGGGATCGACGCCGACGGCACCGTCAAGGGGTGCCTCTCGCTTCGTCGCGAGGCCTTCAGCGAGGGGAACATCCGCGACGAACCTCTGCGCCAGATCTGGGAGGATCCCCAGCGCTTCCGATTCAACCGCTACTTCAACCCCGATATGCTGACGGGACACTGCACGAACTGTCCCCACGCCATCCCCTGCCGGGCCGGCTGCGTGGTGACCGCCCACGGAGCCACCGGAAATCGCTTCGACAACCCCTACTGCGCCTTCCGAATCCAGAGCGGCAAGGGCGCGTGCGGCTGGGCCGGAGACCATGCCGCTTCCTGAGGGCCTGAAGTCCTTCGCCGGGGCCTGGCCGGTCCACTCGGTCCAGGCTCCCGGGCAGGTGCCGCTGGTCTTCCGCCCCACCCCCGGGCACCCCACGACCACGCTGCTCTTCTGCATGCGGGCGGGGGTCCGCTACGAGAGCGCCCAGCACTGGGGGGCCTCGCATTTCCTCGAGCACATCCTGATGCGGGGCACCGACCGCTACCCCACCCTCTTCGACGTGACCCGGCGGATCGAGAGCCTGGGGGGGCGGATCTCGGCCTACTCCACCCGGGACCTGACCGCCTTCTGGGTCAAGCTCCCGCCGGGCCAGGAACCGGTGGCCCTGGAAGTGCTGACCCAGGTCCTCTTCCATCCCACCCTGGCCCCGGAGTTCATCGAGGCCGAGCGGGCCATCATCCGCCAGGAGCGACTCCGCGAACGCCACAACCCCGCGGCCTTCGTCTCCCAGGCCATCGAGAGCCTGCTGCTGCAGCCTTCCCCCCTCAGCCGCCACCCCATCGGCGAGGATGGCGAGCTGGCCCGCATGACCCCGGAGTTCATCCGCGCCTTCCTGGACCAGTACTACCACCGTTCCAACCTGGTCATCGCCGCCGCGGGGGCCCTCTCGGTGGATCTGCCGGCGCTGGTCCGGAGGGCCACCGACGCCCTGCCCGACGGGCCTCCAGCCACGGACGCGGGCTTCCTCCTGGACTCCCCCCTGCAGGGGAAGAGCGTGGTCCTGCACCCCTCCGCCTCACGCGAACAGGTCTTCCTGGGGCTGGGCTGGAGCTTCCCCGTCTCCAACCGGCGGGACCTGGTCACCTGGAGGGTGGTCAACACCCTGCTGGGGGTCGGCTACACCAGCCTTCTCAACCAGTGCCTGCGCGAGCAGGAGAGCCTGACCTACGTCTGCAGCACGGCCCTGAACACCTATGCGGAGACGGGCCTCTTCAAGATGCACATGGCCCTGGCCGAGCGCGACCTCGAGCGGGTCCTGGACCGGGTCCAGGGCATCCTGGACGACCTCGCCGGCGACCGCGTGCCGGCCGACCTGTTCCGGGAGGCGGCGGTGCGCCATGCCGCCGGCATCGTGCTGCGCTGGGAGGACTCGCTGGAGGTGGCCCGCCTGCTGGGGCAGACCTTCTCGCGCGAGGGCGAGCCCTTCGGACTGGATCGCTATCTCGAAGAGGTGGAAGCCGTGACCCGGGAAGAAGCCGCCGAACTGGTGAGGCGCTTCCTGACCCCGACCCGGCGTCGGGCCCTGCTGCACAGCGGCTCGCCGCGCCTGGAGAAGCTCTTCCCCGACGCCGGGGTCTACCCGACAGGCTGAGCCTTCCGCCGGCATCCCTCCCGATCAAGGGCCCCGCAGAGCGGGGTCGGGACGTCCCCAAACCGCGGGGAAGAAATGAGGTCTTCTTGGCCATCCTCACCTTGGACCACGTCAGCATCCTCTCCGCCGAGCCCCAGCGCGTGGCGGACTTCTACCGGGATTTCCTGGGCTTCGGCGAGGCCAGGATCCGGGAGGTTCCCGGGCTGCGGATCTTCGACCTGTTCAAGGGGTCCGACCACGTCGAGATCCTCCAGACCACCGATGGCCGGGATCCCGGTGCAGGAGGCCTGAAACACGTGGCCTTCCTCTCGGACGACCTTCAGGCCGACTTCGAGCGCTTCCGAACCCAAGGAGCCCACATGCTGCACCAGGAGGTCCAGCACGCGGAAGGATGCGACTTCTTCTTCGTCCGCTCGCCCGGCGGCGAGTGGGTGGAAGTCTTGCAGTACCACGGGGAGACCTCGAAATCATGAGGCCCGAGCGCATCGCCGTGGTGACCGGCGCAAGCCAAGGTCTGGGGCTGGCCGTGGTTCGGCGACTTCTGGGGGAAGGCTATTCCGTGGCCTTCACCGGACGCAGCGCCGAGCGCCTGGCAGAGGCCCGGCAGGGCCTGCCGGAGGGTGACCGGGTGCTGGTCATCCAGGCCGACGTGGCCGAAGAGCCGGACGTCCTGCGCACCTTCAACCTGGTCCAGGAGGCCTTCGGGCCTCCCGACCTGGTGGTCAACAACGCAGGCCAGGCCTGGCTGGGTGAGGCCTCGAGCACCAGCCTGGAGGACTGGAACCGGTGCCTGGCGGTCCATGCCACGGGCACCTTCCTGATGTGCCGGGAGGCCATCCGGACCTGGACCGCGCACTCCAAGGCGGGTTGCCTCATCAACGTGGCCTCGGTCTCGGCGCGAACCGGCGCCCCCCTGGCAGCCGCCTACTGCGCTGCCAAGGCCGCCGTCCTGGGCTTGACCCGGTCCCTGGCGCGCGAGGTCGCGAGCCGGGGGATCCGGGTCAATGCCGTCTGCCCGGGGGCCATGGACACCCCGATGTTCCACGAGGGGACCCTGACGCCCCTGATCGAGAGGTTCGGCCGCGACCGCGAGACCATGCTGCGCGCGACCCTGGCCCAGATCCCCATGCGGCGGCTCCTGGACCCGGGCGAAGTCGCCGACCTGGTGGTCTGGCTGGCCAGCGACTCGGCCCGGGGCATCACCGGCCAGTCCTTCAACGTGGACGGCGGTCTGGACATGCGCTGAGGGCGGCTGGGGTCCTGGAGGCTATCCGCGCGTCGATCCGGCCACGCAGCGCACGGTGTCCTGGGCGATCATCAGCTCCTCGTCGGTCGGCAGGGCCAGGATCTTCACCCGCGAGTCGGCCGCCGAGATGTCGCCTCCCTCGCCTCGGGGCAGGGTGCGGTTCTTCTGGTCGTCCAGCTTCAGGCCCAGCCAGTCCATGTTGGCGCACACCCGCTGGCGGACCACATCCGAGTTCTGCCCGATACCGCCCGTGAAGACCACGGCGTCGGCCCCGTTCATGATGGCCAGGTAGGATCCCACGTACTTCTGGACCCGGCGGCAGAACAGGTCGATGGCCAGACGGGCGCGCCGATCCTGGTTGTGGGCCTCCTCCTCCTCCAGCTCGCGCATGTCCGAGGTCAGCCCCGAGACGCCCAGAAGGCCCGACTGCTTGTTCAGCATGGTGTCGATCTCGCCGATCGACAGGCCCTCCTTGGAGTGCAGGAAGTCCACGATCGAAGGGTCGACGTCCCCCGCGCGCGTGCCCATGATCAGGCCTTCCAAAGGCGTGAAGCCCATGGTGGTGTCGATCGAGCGGCCGTTCTTGATGGCGCAGGCCGAGCAGCCGTTGCCCAGGTGCAGCGACACGATGTTGACGTCCTTGGGCTCCAGGCCCATCATCTGCCCGTACTTGAAGGCGATGTAGCGATGCGAAGTTCCGTGGAATCCGTATCGACGGATCCGATGACGCAGGTACAGGTGATAGGGCAATCCGTAGAGGTAGGCGGTCTCGGGCAGGGTGCTGTGGAAGGCGGTATCGAAGACCGCGACCTGGGGAACCCCTTCGCCCAACAGGTCCTGACAGGCCCGGATGCCCTTGAGGTTGGCGGGATTGTGCAGGGGAGCCAGCTCGATGCAGTCCTCGATGCCGGCCAGCACGTTCTTGTCGATGCGGACCGACTTCTGGAACTTCTCGCCGCCATGCACGACGCGGTGGCCCACCGCGTCCAAATCGGAGAGCGCGCGGATCGACTCGATCCGCGCTTCGGGAGACACGATCCAGCGGAGGATCTTGTCGATGGCAGCCCGGTGGTCCTTCAGGGGTGCCGTGGACTTGTGCGGAGTCTGTCCCTCGGCCTTGAAGGTGATCAGGGCCTGAGAGCCGATCCGCTCCAGCAGGCCGGAGGCCAGCCGACGCTCCGAGCCGTTCTCGAGACGTTCCGGATCCGACTGGATGATCTGGAACTTGACAGTGGAAGAGCCGCAATTCAGTACGAGGATGTTCATAGCCCGGCCCC
>DCTU01000353.1 GCA_002329445.1 bacterium UBP9_UBA1432 | reverse complement strand
CCCTGGAGGGAGCCCGTCAGCGGGCTGGCCGGGTGGGATCCCTTTGGCGAGATGCGGCGCTTCCGCAGCGTCTTCGATCGGATGTTCGACACATTCCTGGACGCCTCTCCGTCTCAGGCGTGGAACCCGGCCATGAACGTCTCCCGTGAGGAAGGCAACCTCCTGGTGGAGGTGGCCCTGCCCGGGGTCGACAAGAAGGACATCGAGGTGCGCCTGGAGGGCGAGAACCTGACCATCTCCGGGCAGACCAGGAAGGACGAGGAGGTCCGCGAGAAGGAGATGTACCGCCGCGAGATCTTCACCGGAAGCTTCTCGCGGACGATCCGCCTGCCCGCCGGCGTCCAGGCCGAGCAGATCCAGGCCGAGTGCAAGGACGGGGTTCTGAAGGTGCGGATCCCCGCGCCCCAGGAGAAGGACTCCTCGACCCGGATCCAGGTCCAGTAGCACGCCGGGGTGCGGCCCGGCCGCACGGTCTGCTCCCGGAATCCAGGCGTCGCTCCTGCCGGTCAGGGGCGGCGCCTGCGCGTGTCCTGGCGCCTTCACGCGTTCTCCGCCGGGATGTGAAAAGGACGCCGCGCGAGCATGACCGCGCCCCGTTCTCTCGAGCCCGCGCCGCGAGGCACCTGCTGCGTTCCGGGGTGGGGCGGATTCCTCCGCACCGACCGGAAACAGGATGGCAACGACATCCGGTGGCAGGGGAGGTAGACTCGAGGTGGCAGCGATTCAGTCTTCGAGGGAGCGTCCATGAAGATCCAGCCGACCGCCGTCGATCTCAAGATCCTGGCCCCGCCTGGAGCCCGTTCGGTTCGTCAGCCCCCGGCGCGTCCGGCGGAAAGCGCGGGCGACCGGGTCGAGCTGCTCGGCGTGGACCGTCGGGCCGAGGCTCCCCAGGTCCCGACAGGGCACCTGAAGGGGTGGGCTCGGGCAGGTCTGTTCGTGGCCGCCGCCCTGGCGGGAGTGGCCGGACTGGCCGGGTGCGTCGCCCAGCCTCCGACGCCACCGACGCCTCCGCCCAGCAGCACCGTCTGCCCGGTCGTTCCCGTGACCGAAGACAACCAGGCGGCACAGGCCATGCAGAGGCAGAGCCACCTGGACAGCCTGGAGTTCCAGGTGGTGCCCGAAGGCCTGGGGCGCATCGATCTGATCCGCCAGACCGAGTCCACCTCCGTCACTGATTCGGACGGGAATACCACCACCACCGAGGAGGACGTGGCGTATTCGCCGTTCGGGGTCTACCTGGGGCACGGTCTCTTCCACGACACGAACGGGAACCTCTCGCTGGTCCCGGGTCTGGCCTTCCAGGAGGGGTTCGCCCCGGCTCCCAGCAGCACCATCCGCTTTGACGGCCCTCTGGGCGCCGACTACGAGGTGGCTCCCGCGGGGCAGGGAGTCGAGCTGGATGGTCCGTGGGGGGCCGACTTCACGGTCACCCGCGAGGGGCAGGTCACCCGGGTGGATGGGCCCTGGGGGGACGACCACACGGTGACCACGGACGGGGAGACGGTGGAGGTGGACGGGCCCTGGAATCGGGACTACACGATCACCCGCTCGGGCGACACGATCCAGTCCGACGGACCCTGGGGTGACGACTACAAGGTCCGGAAGGACGGCGACCGGATCCAGGTGGATGGCCCCTGGGGGAAGGACTACACGATCCACAGGGAGGGCGACACCCTCCACGTCAGCGGCCCCTGGGGTGCGTCGGTCCGCATCGTCCGGGAAGGCGACACCCTGACCGTGAAGGCCCCCTGGTCTCTGGACTACAAGATCGTCCGGGAAGGGGACTCGGTCCGGGTGGACGGCCTCTGGGGCATGGATTCCACCACCACCTGGGAGCGCTAGGAGGGGCGTCCGTCGCGCGGTTCGGCCCGCCCCCCGGCGCCCTTCTTCCGCTGCCGATTTTCGGACCCGGTTCCTTCTTTGAAGCCGGTCCTGTGAACCTGGAGCTTGAGACTTTCGAATCGCCCTCTCCCCCCCTTGACTTCTTGACTCGGCGGCGTGATCTATGTTCCAAGGCATCATAGGAGGTCTACAACATTGCTCGGATTCATGAACGGAATTCAGCCTCTGGCCGGAATGGGCATGGACTTTGCGAGTGGCTTTTCGGCCCTCTCGCCGCTGATGTCGATGTCGAACCTCACCACCATCTTCACCTCCCCGGCAACCCAGAACGCCGACGGCGGGATGAGCTGGGGCGGGATGTCCGCCGGCAATGCCTTCGCCCAGATGTCCGGGGGCATGTTCGGATACATGGGTGGAACGGATGGCCCGGCACAGGCCATCTTCCGCATGCCGATCTACCAGGACCGCTACGAGAAGAAGGCGGTCTACGAGTATACCGAGCACAAGGCCTGGGACTACAAGTTCCAGACCGGGCAGAAGGTCCATCAGACCGAGCAGACGGCTTCCCAGCGCATCGAGATCCTGCCCAACCGGGACCCCGTGATCCTGGATTTGAACGAGGACGGAGAGCTGGGAGTCACGGGGGCCGACAACTCGCAGAGGCGGATCAACGAGAAGCAGACCTCCACCAACTCGGTGGCGGTCTCGGGTGACCGTCGCATCACGACCACCACCACCCAGAAGGAGTGGGACCTGCTGGTCAACTGGGACAAGAAGATCGACTTCGACGTCAACGGCGACGGGACGACCGACCGCACCGAGTGGCTGAAGAAGGGCGGCGGGGACGGCTTCCTGGTCATGGACGCCGACGGCGACGGGAAGATCAATGGCCGCGAGCTGATGAACGAGACCGGCCTGGACGGTGAGCAGAACAAGTACCAGAGCGGTTGGGACAAGGTCCGCTCGCTCTTCGACGGGAACGACGATGGCGTCCTGGAGGGTGACGAGCTCAAGAGCCTGAAGATCTGGGCCGACGAGAACGGCGACGGCAAGACCGATGCCGGCGAGCTCAAGAGCCTGGACGAGCTGGGCATCGTCAAGATCGACACCCAGACGGGGTCGTTCACCAAGAAGAAGCTGGTCGGCTACGAGACCATCCACCATCGCGACGAGATCGGCTACGTCGAGCACGGAACCTACGCCGGTTCCAACACCTACGGCGTGGGCTCGCGCATGGTGATCGGCGGCCAGGTCCTGCAGGACTTCCAGTTGGGCTGCTGAGACCGGAGCCCGGAACCTTCCTGAGCGGGGCGTCTCCTTCCGGGGGGCGCCTCCTCGCTTGTCGCCCCTTCAGGATGGCCTGACCGACCGAGGAATGGGGCTGTTCCTTGCGAAAGACCTCTTATCATGACACTTCTTGCCGCCCCCCTGGTCCGCATCCTGGACGTCGCCGAGCGCCTGGCCGAGGGCCGGGCCACGCCGGCGGAGGTCCTTGAAGCCCTGCCCTTGGCCCGGGACTTCTGTCTTGAAGGCCGCTCGCTTTTCGCCCTGGTGAGTCCGGGGCTGCTGCGGACGCTCGAGGTGGACCGCATCCTGGAAGAGTGTCGAGAGGATCTGGACGCCCAGGAAGAGGCCCTGGCCGCCATGGAGGAGGCCCTGAAGGGCTCCGACACCCCTCGAGTCGGGCGGGCCGCCGAGCGCCTGCGTGAGGCGGCGACGCGCCTGGCGCGGGGCTATGGGGCCTTGCACGAGGAAGAGAAGAAGGAACGGATCTACTCGCCCTTCCCCGCGGTGGACCACTTCCTGAAGGTCGGCCTGAACGTCCTGGAGGGGCACGTCGGGCGCGGCGAATTGACCGAACGCTTT
>DCTU01000148.1 GCA_002329445.1 bacterium UBP9_UBA1432 | reverse complement strand
GATGGCGGGGGAAAGTAAGCCCCGCCAAGGGGGAGAGCGCAACGGCCTCTTCCGGCTCGCCCGTGCAGGGTAGGGCCGGTTGTTGCGCGGCGCAACTTCCAGGTGCCCCCTGAATCCGCCGCCGGGCGTGAGAACCGACGGCGTCGAGGCGGGTCTGGATGCGGGAAAGGCGAGCGTTCTGAGGCGCGGAGCGTCGTTGGGAAAGGTGTGGGTGGGATTCCGTGGATCGGTGGCCGAATGCCACGGCAAGTGGCAGATTCAGGCGAGGCCGACTGGGAGGCCCTGGGCTGCAGGCGCATGGCCTGGGAGTCTTCAGCCCCTCTCTCCGCGCGGGCAGGTGCCCAGGACCTTCAGGAAGGAGGTGATCTCCTGGAGGTGGTTCAGGGCGTTCGAGCCGGGGGGCTCGGCGGCCCGGGCGCTGGCGATGGCGGCCGAGTCACGCAGACCCGGCTCTCGGATCATGGCCACGCTGCCGAATTCGCACTGGCCCGACTGGACGGCGGCGAAGACGTGCTCGAAGGTCAGGCATGGGTCCGGTTCGACGGGACGCTCGGCGAAGAACTGCAGGTCGGCGTCCTCGCTGCAGGCGCAGCGTTCCCCTTGGAAGGCGCATTTCAACTTGAACCTGGTCTCCAGTCCATCCACTGATTCCCCGGCCAGTTCGGGGTCGCCGCGATGGCGCGTTGGCGCAACAAGAAGTCGGCCAGAACCAGGGCGACCATCGCTTCGCAAACCGGCACCAGGCGCGGCAGGACGCAAGCGTCGTGTCGTCCTCCGACCCGTATCCGGGCCGGCCGGCCCTGGGCGTCCACCGTGTCCTGCTCCAAGGCGATCGAGGGAATCGGCTTGCAGGCGGCGCGCAGCACGACGTCGTCGCCGTTGCTGATCCCTCCCAGGATTCCACCGGCCCTGTTGCTGGCGAAGCCCCTGGGGGTTATGGCGTCGTTGACCTGCGAGCCGCGCAGGTCGGCTGCGGCCAGGCCCAGGCCGACCTCGACCGCCTTCACCGTCCCCAGGGACATCAGCGCCGACGCCAGCGCCGCGTCCAGTTTCTCGAAGACGGGCTCGCCCAAGCCAGCCGGGCAGCCGCGGGCCACGATCTGAACGACGCCGCCCACGCTGTCGCCTGCCGCCACCACCTCGTCCAGCAGGCGCAGCATGCGGTCCGTGGCGCTGGGGCAGGGGCAGGCCAGCGGGCTGGCCAGGACCTCCTCGCGGGTGACCCGACCGACCCGGGCCGCGATCCCGCCCAGCGCCAGCGTGTAGGCCAGGACCTCCACGCCCGCCGTGGCCAGCACCCGGCTGGCCACCTCACCCGCTGCCACCCGGGCGGCGGTCTCCCGGCCCGAAGAGCGCCCGCCACCGCGGTGGTCGCGCACCCCGTACTTGGCCTGACAGGTGATGTCCGCGTGGCCGGGCCGGTAGACGTCGCGCAGCCGGTCGTAATCGCCGGGGTGGGTGTCGCTGTTGGGAATCACGATCGAGATGGGCGCGCCCGTGGTGCAGCCCTCGAACACGCCTGACAGGATTCGGGCCGCATCGGGTTCCGAGCGCCTGGTGGCCGAGGGCAGACCCCGGCTCTGGCGGCGCTCCAGGGCCTGCCTCAGATCGGCTTCGGTCAACGGCAGGCCCGGGGGGCAGCCGTCGATCACCACGCCCAAGGCCGGCCCGTGGGACTCGCCCCAGGTGGTCACGCGAAAGGCCTGTCCCAGAGTGTTTCCTGCCACGCTAAGCCTCCACTGAGGATGGTGCCATCTCGGCCGGGCGATCGCAAAGTCTTCGCAACTGTTCCCAGTACCCGGGAAAGGACTTGGCCACGCAGTCGGGGTCCAGGATCCGGACACCCGGCACGACCAGCGAGGCCAGTCCGAAGGCCATGGCGATGCGGTGGTCCCGGTAGGTCCGGACCCAGGCCCCGTGCAGGCCCTGGCCACCGCGGCCGTCGATCGCCAGGCCGTCCCCAGTCTGCTCCACCTGGCAGCCGATGCGCAACAGTTCGGCGGCAAGCGCCGCCAGGCGGTCGCTCTCCTTCACGCGCAGGTGGGCTGCGTTGCCGATCCTGGTCCGCCCTCGACGGAAGGCGGACAGGATGGCCAGCGTCGGAACCATGTCGGGCATGGCCCCCATGTCGAAGGCCAGATCTCCCGCGCGCAGCGGCATCCCGGTCACCACGACTCCCTCCGGGCGCCAATCGACCTGGGACCCCAGCGAGGCGACCAGGTCCAGGAAGCGGGTGTCTCCTTGGAGCGAGTCGGGGCGCACGGCAGGGATGCGGACCGCCCCCCCGGTCAGGACCGCGGCGGCGGCCCCGTAGGAGGCGCTGGAAGCGTCGGCCTCCACGGCGAAGTCCCGAGCCTGGTAGGCGCCCGGCCGGACCTGCAACCGGTTCAAGTCATCCCACTGCACGGGAACGCCGAACTCAGCCATGACCGCAGCCGTCATGGCGATGTAGGGTTGCGACACCGGCCGACCGCCCAGAACCAGGGTCAACGGCGACTGCATGCAGGGCGCCACCAGCAGCAGGGACGAAATGTACTGGCTCGAGTCCAGGTCGCCGAAGACGATCTCACCGCCCGAGAGCGTCCCTANNCGCGCAACGGCAGGTGGCCGGCTTCTCCCAGGCATTCGATCCGCGCGCCCAGGGCCCGCAGGGCCTCGACCAACGGGCCGACCGGGCGCTGGCGCAGCCGGGCGCTGCCATCCAGCGTGCACTCGCCCTGGCCCAGCGCGGCCAGCGACAGCAGCAGGCGCGTGGCGGTGCCATTGTTGCCCAGTTCCAATGTTCCGCTGGCAGGGAGGAAGCGCCCGCCGACCCCGTCGACGGTCAGCGTGGTTCCGTCGACCTGGATCCGCACACCCAACCGGCCCAGTGCCTGGATGAGGTGGGAGGTGTCCTCGGCCAGCAGGGCCCCGGTCAGGATCGAGCGCCCCCGGGCCAGGGCCGCCGCGACCAGCGCTCGCTGGGTCAGGCTCTTGGATCCGGGCACCACGAAGTCGATCAAGGGCGAGGGGGTCGCGTCCAGGTCCAGGCGGCCGCCGGAGGCCGGCCCCGAAGGTGGGTGGGCCGACATCGACGCGGGGAGCGGGCCGGAGGTGGGCTCCGACCGGGCGCGCAGGTAATCGCGAGCCTCGGCCATGAGGCTCTCAAAGCCCGCAGACTCGGGAGCCATCGCGGCCCTGCCCAGGTCGCTCAGGCTCTGAGCCAGCAGGTCGAAGACCTCCGGGGTGTGGCGGTTGAAGTGCTGGATCTCGTAGTACAGTCCCGGGTTCTCTCCGGCCACCTCCGCCGTGGTGGCGATCTGGCGGGCGAAGGTCGTGCTGGCGATCCGGCCCAGAATTCGGAAATCCGCCCCCGAGCGGGCCAGGGCCAGGGCGAACTGCAGGTTCACCGCGTGGCTCAAGTTGAGAAGGCAGGCCATCAGGCGATCGTGCTCCTCCAGAGGGACCTCGTACAGGCCCAGGGCCGTGTCGGCGAACAGATCCCGCGCCTGGCGGGTGGCCTCCGGGCAACCAACCTCGCACACCAGCAGAGCGCGGCCGGCCAGCAGCGTGGCCTCGGGCGCGAACATCGGGTGCAGGCTGGCCACCTGCCTGCCGGCCGTCGCGGCCTCGCGCAGCACCGGGGACACGTCGGCCTTCAGGCTGCAGATGTCGAAGACCAGGGCCTGGGGCGCCAGTTCCAGGACCTCTCGAAGCAGGGCCGGCGTCTGGCCCAGGGGCGTGGCCAGCACGACCACCTCGGCCTGCGGCGCCGCCTCACGCAGAGGCAGGTTGGGAAAGGCGCCGTCGCCCGAGCCGGGATCGGAAAGGGCCACCCGGTGCCCCTGGGCGGCGAAGAAACGGCACAACCAAGAGCCCATGCGGCCCGCGCCGCCCACCACCAGCACCCGCTGCGTGGCCTCCGGGCGGTTGCCGGACTCGCTGCCCTCGCGCTGGGTCTCCAATGGCGCGGCGATCAGTCGGCGCACCAGGTCCTCGGCCAGGCCCGGATCCAAGCCCAGGCGTCCCGCCTGTTCCCGAGCCCGGCCCAGGACTTCGACCTCCACCCGGAAGTCGCGGATCGGCAGTCCCCCGCGCCTCTTGACCTCGCCCACCAGGCGCGAGGTCTCCAGGCGCTGCGCGGCCAGGTCCAGGATCTGCCGATCCAGGTCGGCGATCCGTCGTCGCAGGCAGGTCAGTTCCTCTTCCACTTCGCTGGACACGACAGGTCCGATCCCTTCGTCATGGTCTTGCCCTCGAATTCAACCCGGCGCAGGATGTCCTGCATCAGGGCCTGGAAGGCTGGCAGATCCAGCGACTGCGCGCCGTCGGACAGGGCCTAGGCGGGGTTGTTGCGGGTCTCGATATCAGCCCGTCGGCCCCCACCGCGACGGCCGCCCGGGCCAGGGCCGGACTCAGGCTTGCCCATCCGGCCAGATGGGCCCCTGGAGGGATGGACCGGCCCGGGACGCCGCCCCGCTCACGCCAGCGCAGCCCGCTCCCCTCGCAAGGGCTCCCGGAAGGAGACCATGGCACCCCACGGAAGGTCCTGTGATGGAAGCTGGATCGTTTGAGAAGGTCGTCGCGTTGCTGCACGAGTTGGGACAGCAGGGTGTCGATTACGTCCTGGTGGGTGGGTTGGCCCTCGGCTTCCATGGCCTGGTCCGGGCCACCGAGGACGTCGATCTGTTTGTCCGCCCCTCCCCTGACAACATCGATCGCCTCAAGACAGCGCTCTGGAATATCTGGCGTGACCCCGACATCTCTGAAATTCTTCAAGAGGACCTGGCTGGAGAATACCCGATCATCCGGTACGGGCCT
>DCTU01000407.1 GCA_002329445.1 bacterium UBP9_UBA1432 | reverse complement strand
CCAAGATCCGACACCTCCTGGCCGGAGGACACCGGGTGATGATCTTCCCCGAGGGAACGCGAAGCCGGAGCGGGCGGGTGGACACCCAGGAATTCGCCTACGGGGCAGGCCGCCTGGTCCAGGAGGTCCCGGGGACACGGGTCCTGTGCGTGTATCTCCGGGGCTTGAACCAGGAGGCGTGCAGCGACCTCCCCCGCCGCGGAGAGACCTTCCACCTGGGCTTCGACGTCCTGGAGCCCACCTCGCCCAACAAGGGGCTGCGCGGATCGCGGGACATCTCGCGCCGGATCGTCGAGCGCCTGGCCTCCCTGGAAGAGGAATGGTTTGCCACCCATCACCCGACTCGGCAATGACCTGGTCGACCTGACCGCGCCTGGTGCGGCGGGCAAGGCCCAGGACCTGCGCTTCCTGCGGCGCGTCTTCACTTCGGCTGAGCAGGATCGAATCGCCCGTTCCCAGGACCCCGACCGAGCGCTGTGGCGTCTGTGGAGCGCCAAGGAAGCGGCCTTCAAGGCCTGGTCCCGATACCTCCCAGCCCTGGTTTTCGCACACTCGCGATTCGAGGTGGACCCCGAGAAGGGGTCGGTGAAGACCCCGGAGGGCACCTGCCGGGTCCACTGGCGCGAGCAGGAGGACTGGCTCCACTGCCTGGCCTGGACCGGAGAGTTCCCCGAGCCCCCCTGTTGGGAAGTCGAGCGTCTGGATCCGGGTGTCGCCGCACACGGCTCCGAGGCCGTGAGACTCCCATCCCTGCAGGCACGAGACCTCGCCTCGAGGCTTCTGGCCCGGATCGGCCTGCCCGAGGTCGAGCTGCGCCGGGAGGACCGGAGCCCGGGCCGTGCGGGCCCGCCGGTGGTGCTGCTTGATGGACGGATCCTGGAGGGGATGCTGGTTTCCTGGTCGCACGACGGGGACTGGGTGGCTGCGACGGTGGGCCAGACCAGCGTCTAGCAAGAAAGCCCGCCGTTTGGCGGGCTTTTCGTTGGTGGAGAAGATGGGACTTGAACCCACGACCTTCGCATTGCGAACGCGACGCTCTCCCAGCTGAGCTACTTCCCCGGGGCGCTGCCAGATTATAGCCGGAGGCGTCTGGAATGTCAACGAAAACCGGGGCCAGGGATGCTGCGTTCCCAGAGCCCCCTCGAACTGAAGGCCTGCCCCCGACGCGGCGCAGGGGAATCGCCCCCAGGCGAGAACCCGGTCCGGCATGCTCGGCAACTCCTCCCACGGCTACATCGCCACCGTCACGCTTCCCGATGGCCGAGGCGGCGCCTTGCTGGACCTGCGCTGCGCCTCGGCAGAGAGGGCCATGTCCAGCGAATTCCGGGATCTGGCGCTGAGGGTCTGCCAGGTCGTGGCCCAACGCTCTCCCCGCTTCCTGGACCATCACGAGATCCCGATCCAGGAGGCCGAGACCCTGATGCAGCAGTGCCGCGTCGAGGCCCTGCGTCGAGGCATCCCGGACGAAGACCTGGAGCCCTACGCCCGGCGTTCTGCCGAACGTCGGATGCGGCAGGACTGCCTGATGGACCTCCCGCTGGGCTCCGGGACGGTGGCCAGCGCCCTGGAGGAGTTCGGCCATCCCGTCGAGGTCCGGCGCTTCTACCGGGCCTCCCTGGACGACTGAGGTCCCCAGACGCACCCCTCCGCCACCGGCGAAGAGGCCAGGATGCAGGATCGAAGGGATCCGAGGAGAACTTCAGGCCCAAATCCAGCCCCGGCGGTGAGCTCCCCCATGTCACGCTTCCAGCGTCTCCTGATCCTGGCATTGCTTCTCGGCCTCTTGATGCCGTCGAGCCCCCCGGCTCGCGCCGCAGACGAGTCGCTTCAGGTGATGATGCTCAAGAAGCTCTTCGCCTCCTCCACCTTGCAGTGGCGGGAACTCCTCGAGCAGAACCGCAAGCTCCTGGACAACAGCTTCTTCGAGAGGGTGGAACGGCGCATCCGTTGGGGCCTGGACAACGGCCAGGTCGAGGACGCCGTTCGCTTCGCGGTGGTGGCCGACATGTCGGGTCTGGTCGTCAACCGGAAGACCAGCTACCGGCTGGAGCTGGCCCAGATGTTCCTGCGCCTGGGCAACATCCAGATGACCATGGACCTGGTGGACAACATCCTGGTCATGGACCCCAAGAACCAGCAGGTCCGCTTCTTTAAAGCCTCGGTGGTTCACGACGGGGGCAACCTGGTCGACTCCTACATGCTGTACGACGCCCTGGCCAAGGAGGGCTACCGCAGGTCGGACTGCCTGTATCGCATGGCCCTGATCGAGCTGCGACGGGAAGAGCAGGAGCTGGCTCGACGGCACCTGGAGGAGTCCATCCGGCTGGACCCGCAGAACACCCTGGCCCGCCAGGAGCTCGATCGGCTCTTGAGGTCCCTGTCCTCGGCCCGGGTCGTCCCGAGCGAGACCGGCTCCTCTGCGGGAGCCGACCTCCCCCCCTTCAGTGGGGCGGGAGCCGCCAGCCTGACCCCCGAGCAGAAGGTGCGCGCCCAGGGCTTCTTTGACGAGGCCGAGATGGCCCGTCAGCAGGGCAACCTGGCCCGAGCAGCCGATCTCTTCAACAGCGCCATCCAGGCCAACCCCCAGATGGTGAAGGCCCACGTCTACCTGGGGGCCGTCTACTTCCAACTGCGCAACCTGGAACCCGCCATCCGGGTCCTGGAGCAGGCCTGCCGGATCGACCCCCAGGACGCCGAAGCCTGGCGTTACCTGGGTTACTGCTTCGAACGCCGCTACGACGCGAACCAGGAAGCCGCGGACCTGACCCGGGCCAGCGAGGCCTTCGCCAAGGCGGGCGTCCTGGACCCCCAGAACGCCCTGCTGAAGATGGACCTGGAGCGCATCCGGACCAAGTCTCAGGCCTCGCAAGGGTGAAGGGGAGGATCCTCCCAGGATCCTCCCCTTCCTGCGCCTCGCGAGAATCCCAGATTCAACGTGTTGGGAACCAGAGGTGGCCCTCGGTCCGGTCCCCCTCCTGGTCAAACGGGCGGAACTTCAGGCTGACCAGGCTTCGCAATTCGAAACCTCGAGCCGTCCGCCGATACAGGAAGTCGCCCCCCGAGAGGGGATCCTGCGCCTGCCCCCAGCCGGGCAGCGGACTCCAGACCTCCGCCAGGGTCGCGGGATACGAGCCGGTCCGCAGCCGATGCAGCTCCAGCAGGCACACGGCGCGCAAGGCCAGGTGTCGGCTGAAGGCCAGACAGGCCTGGTAGTTGGCCCGCTCGAAGAAGGGGACCAGTGCAGAGGCCACGCTCAGGGCCGGAGGCTCCTGCACGATCACCGTCCCGAGGGCGCCCGACACCGTGCTCTGACGCCCCGGAAGGAAGGCCTGGGTATAGATCTGCCGTTCCCGGTCCCAGTAGCTGCCCGGAAGGACCAGCATGGCCTTCCACTCTTCGTTGAGCTCCTCGATGCGCCCGGCACGAATTCCATCGAAGACCCGCATGGCGTATGAGAACTCGTCGTCCAGGCTGTCCAGATGAGCTTGAGGGGTGGACCGGCCTTCCTCCACCGCCTGGAGCACTCGGAGGAGTTCCGGTTCGGTCAGACGATTCCGCTCGACGAAGCCCAGGATCGACTCCTCGGCGATCGCGGTCAGCGAATGGGTGATCATCGCGGTGATCAGGGGGCCGTGCCCCGCCAGGCGATCCGACCAGCGGAGATTCAGCAGGTGCAGCTCCAAGGCCCCGGCCAGGTCCCCCTCCTCCTCCAGCATCCTGGCCCGGGTCGCCAGGCCTCTGGTCAGGGTCCGCGCCAGGATGAAATCAGGGACTGCGCCATTGGGGCCTTCCGACCAGCGAATCGGGACCACGAACTCCGGGCGCGTCAGCGCCTGACGCAGCGCCGGCAGGACGGCGTCCAATCGGGTCGCCGACCGGTCCGCGAGGTCGGGGTTGGCGCGCAGGGCTTCGAGGACCTCCTGGGGGTCGCCTCCGTTGATCCATGAGAAGGCCTGGAATCCATCCAGAAGCTCCTGGTGGCGTCGGGACAGGCCCACCTGCCGGCGCTCCAGGGCCCGCCGCATGAAGACCGGTTCGAGCGGAGTGAAGCCATTCTGCTCGGCGCCAACCGCATCCCTCCTGTGCTCCCGCTCGACGGCCCGGGCCAGGATCTCGCGGGTTTGGACGAGGTCCTGCTCAGGAATCTCCGAGGTCCGCCATCCCAGATACGCGCCCACCACCAGCCAGAGAACCAGGAAGAGCAGGGAGGCTCCCAGGGGAACGGCACCCACCTGGTGGAGGCGCGCTCGGAAGCTCATGGGTTCCTGCTCCTCCGCCGGCAGGTTCTGAAGCCCGAGGCCAGCCAGGGTTGCTGCCAGCACGAAGCCCAGGACGAGCCCCCAGGTCCAGACCTCACCCATGGACACGCTGCCCCCGACCTGTTCCACCAGGCCGAACTCCACCAGCAGGCGGACCATCAGGGGCAGATCGACCAGCAGAATCCCGGCCACGGCCCCGAACAGACCTGCGAGGACCGCGCTCAGGATCACGGATCGCCCGACGTGATCGGCCAGGGCGATCAAGGTCGGGCGCAGAACCCACCAGCCCACCACGGCCAGGGCCAGGGCTCCGGCGACAGAGGAGAAGAGCCAGACCGCCGGAGAGGCCCCGGTCATGGTCAGGTCCGCGACCGGAAGGGCCAGGACGACCAGGAAACGGCCCAGGGCCAGCACGCTGGCCAAGGCGGCGGGTCCCAGGATCAGGGCCCGACGCCGCCCTCCTCGCCAGGAGGGCGACGAGAGCGGTTCAGGGTCCGACCCTTCCCAGCGGGTGCGGAGGTGATTCTCGGCACGGGTCCGTGCCCGAGCCGAGAGGCCTGCCACCGTCAGGCCAAGCACCCCTGCGGGCAGGACCGATCCGGAGAGTGCCACCCAGACGGAGGGTTCAAACTCCAGGCCCAGGACCAGGGTCAGGACCGTCAAGAGCGTGGTCGAGAGGCCCCAGGCGACGATCCAGACCATGAGGCTGCTGAAGGCAGCTCCGACGTTCCGCCCCCATGCCTCTCGCCGGTTGGCGCTCACAGCCGACACGGCCAGGCCCGTCCAGGCCCCCGCCAGGGGCATGGCCGCCAGGGCCAGGAGGGCCAGGAAGGCCGAGCCCAGGTCCAAGGTGCGGGGGATCCCATGCGCGTCACCCGAGAGGACCTCTGGGAAGCTCAACGCCACCATCAGAACCAGGCCCCCCGTCAGGGCCAGTTCCAGGTACAGCGGAGCACAGGCGACCTGAATCCAGCCGGAGACGAAGTCCTGACGAGTCAAGCCGCTCTGGATCAGTGGTTCCAGGGTCTGGCCCTCGCTCTCCTGGGCCAGGGCCGCGCTGGTTCGGGACGAGGCCCGCAGCCAGGCATACCAGCCGATCCCGGCCACCGCCATCCAGAAGGCCAGGGTCCTGGACTCCTCGGGAAGGACGCACAGGAACCAGAAGGCCTGGGCCTGGACCACTGCCGGGATGGCCCGGACCACCAGGAGTCCCAGGACCCCCAGCGGGATGGCCGCCGAGAGGCGCGTCACCTCGCGCACCACGATCGGGTTGTCGTTCCAGGGGCCAACCCAACGGTTGCGCCGGGGAGCAGAACTCCGGTTCCAGCGCTCCAGCGCGTCCGGATGCCCCATGCCCCAGATCGAGAGCCTGCGGCCCAGCCAGCCGACCCACAGGAGTGAAGCGGCAAAGGTCCATCCCAACGCTGAAAGCAGGCCCGGGCCCTCTGCGTCCAGGGCGACGCCCATCCCAGAGCCCACCAGGGATGCCGCCGGGACGAACAGGGCCAGGGCTACAGCCAAGGTGGCCGGGCTGGGACGCTCTCCTCCACGCGAGAAGAGCACCATGGCCTGGGCCGCATACGAACCGACCGAGAAGAAGACGCCGACCAGGAGCAGCCAGACCGGGACCAGCATCGCCGCCTGAAGGGGGTCACGGAGCGGGGCCCACCAGCTCCCCATCAGATGGCTCGCCATCGGGGTCCCGGCCAGCAGGACCAGTCCCACCGGCAGGCCGACCCGCAACAGCGAACGCAACCCGAACCAGGCCAAGGTGTCGACGATCCGAAACGGCTCCAGTCCGGTTCCCAGGATCTCCTCCAGACAGCGCCCGCGACGCATGGAGACCAGGACCGCCACGTCCATCCGGAAATGGTACCAGGGCAGGGCCACCAACAGACCCATCCCCACCCACACCAGGAAGCCGGCGGCCAGGTTCATCTCATCCATCAGGGCCAGGAGCGCTGCCGGCACACCATAGGTGGTCAGGGCCAGGAAGAACCAGAAGGAGGGGGGACGTGCCCCGGACCTTTCGGTGCGCGTCGCCAGCAGGGCCGAGACCGGGTCGGCCTCGCGAGGCTCCAGACCCTCGGCCACCTGGTCCAGGACCCCGGCAGCCCCCTGCAGAGCCAGCAGGGGGCCTTTGGCCAGACCCTGGGGCGCCGGGATCAGGCGATCCAGCCAGCCTCCCAGGCGACCGGCCAGCCTCTTCGCACGCACATCCCACGCCCGCTCCGAGCGTTCTTCCACCAGTTTGCGGGTGCGCGCGGCGAAGCCGGAAGGGACCTCGGGGATGGGCACGGTGGGAGCCGACCCGGCCAGGCTGCACAAGGCGTCGCGAACCTCCCGGCAGGCCGCGCAGCCCTCCAGGTGGGCCTGGACCTCCCGGGCTTCTTCGCGGGTCGCTTCTCCATCGATCCAGGCAGAGAGAGCCTCGAAGAGGCGTTCGCACTCATTGGCCACATTGAAGGTCTTCATCGGGAACCCTCCCGGCCCTTTCCCGTCAGGGCCTGGACGAAACGCTGCCGGGCCTTGGCCAGGCGGCTGCGCACAGTGCCCAGGGGGATCTGCAGACCCTGGGCGATCTCCTCGTAGGAGAGCTGCATCATCTCGCGCAGGGTCAGGACCTCCCGGTCCTGGGGCCCCAAGCGGGCGAGCGCCTGCTCCATCCCCAGGCGCTCGCGAGTCTTCTCGGTGGGATCCGGCGCGGCCGGCTCAACCCCGGACTCTGCCAGTTCTTCCAGGGAAGCGGCCGGGCGGGATCGCAGCAGGCGACGGCAGCGATGGGTCACGATCCGCAGCAACCAGGTCTGGGCCGCGTAGGGGTCGCGGAGCTGATGGACCGAGCGGTAGACGGAGAAATAGACGTCCTGCAAGCAATCCTCGGCCCGGTGCCGATCCCGCAACAGCGAGAAGGCAAGCCGCCAGGCGACCTGTTGGGTCTCCTGGATGAAACACTCCAGGGCCTGCCCGTCCCCGTCCTGCATCCGGCGCACCAGGCGCGCCAGAAGTTCACGGCGGGGCGAGACCTCGGCCTGGTCGGAGGCGGAGAGCAGGGTGGTGGACTTTTCCTGGATCAACTCGGAGAGGCCCTCTCGAACGTGGAGGGCGTTCGTGCCAACCAGGAAGGGGCCTGCCCTCAGCCAGCCTCCTGCCCTCGGATGGGTTCCCAGCGATGCGAGCACTTTGCAGCATCCTCGCGACGGACTCGCCCCGAGAATCCAGAAATCCGGGGCGGACACCCGAGAGAGTCACCAGGACGCAGAAAAGTTCGCGCCTCGCCTGCAATGTGACCAAGAAGAGAACGGGGCGACAAATCCCTGGCGCAACGCACAGCGGCCCTCCCGTCGTCTCGGGAGGGCCGCCGTGCTGGGTGAAGGGGAGCCTTGATGTCAGGCCAGGACGACCAGCACCTGGCCGTTCTCGACCTTGTCGCCGACCTTGACCCGGATCTCCTGGACGACGCCAGCGACGGGAGCGGCCACAGCCGACTCCATCTTCATGGCCTCCAACACCACCAGGGTATCCCCTTCCTGGATGGCCTCGCCCTCGTGCACGGCCAGTTTGACGACCATGCCGCGAACCGGGCTGCGGGCCACCTTGGCACCGTCGAGGTCCTCGACGACCGGCTTGGGTGCTGCGGGTGGGGGCTTCACCGCTCCGGCGGAGGAGGCCCGGACCGCTGAGGCCGCATAGCTGCTGGAGGCAGCAGGCGGGTCGTCCAGGACCTCCACGTCGACTTCATAGACCGTCTCGTCCAAAGTGATCTTCAGCTTCATCGAATCCTCCGGGGCCTGATTGAACCTCGCGAAGCGGGTTCAGCGGTGGGTCTGGACCACGTTGTGGGAGGCCTGCAGGGTGGCTCGGCCCGACAGGGCCCAGGGGTCGCCCCCGCGATGCCCGACGACCCGGATCCGGCGCAC
Organism: bacterium UBP9_UBA1432; assembly: GCA_002329445.1. Classification (GTDB taxonomy): domain Bacteria; phylum Vulcanimicrobiota; class Xenobia; order Xenobiales; family Xenobiaceae; genus Xenobium; species Xenobium purgamenti. The sequence continues at coordinate 24 of DCTU01000407.1, read as the reverse complement.
GACGGCGTGCTTGCCCAGGTAGGC
>DCTU01000052.1 GCA_002329445.1 bacterium UBP9_UBA1432 | reverse complement strand
CTTGCCGTGCAGCCTCTGGAATTCGGGCATGTCCAGCACGGTGACGTGGGTCAGGACCGACCCTTTGGGAAGCAGACCCTTCTCCTTGTCCAGGATCAGCCGCATATACTTGTCGGTGCTGATCAGACCCTTCATCAGGACGTCGGCCTGACCCGAGACCACCAGGTCCCGAGCCCGCACGCCGGCCTTGGAATCATCGGGTTCGTCCAGGATGGTGAAGGTCTCGGGATCGATCCCGAAGTCGGCGCACAGGGACTCGATGCGCTGGCGGTCGCCCACCAGGAGCATCCGGGCGATCCCTTCCCGGGCCGCCCGCGCGGCCGCCTGGATCGAGTGGGGGTCGTGCCCGGCGGCAATGGCGACCTTGCGCGGAGGCTCTCCTTTGAGGCTCTCCAGCAGTTGGTCCAGGGTGCGGATGGGTTCCATGTTGTTGACTCCTTCTTGTCTTGAGGTCAGGCCCTCAGGTGGGGGGATAGGTGCGCGCCTGTTCACGACCGGACAGGACCCGCAAGGCCCCCTTGACCAGGGCCGCCATCTCGTTCTCGCCGGGATAGACGGTCACGCCGCATCCGAAAGCGGCCAGATACTGGCGCAGCTTCTCCACCAGCAGACGGGAGCGGGCCATCCCCCCGGTCAGCAGCACCTGATCGACCGCTTCGCCGTCAAAAGCCGGCAGGAGGGAGGTGATCTCCTTGGCGATCCGGTAGACCATGGCCTCGAACGCCGCCCCGGCTTCCGGGTCGCCCGCCTCGACGCGGCGTTCCACCTCGCGCATGTCGGCCGTGCCCAGGAGGTCGATCATGCCGCCTCGCCCCTTGTTCAGGAGTTTGAGATCCTGGTGGGAGTACCGGCCGCTGAAGCACATGGCCAGCAACTGCCCCACGGGAAGCGACCCGGAGCGCTGGGGCGAGAAGGGGCCCTCTCCGTCCAGGGCGTTGTTCACATCGATGTAGCAGCCCTTCTTGTGCGCCCCCACCGAGATGCCGCCGCCCATGTGACAGACCACCAGGTTCAAGCGCTCGTAGAAGGTCTCGTGCTCCTCGGCATAGCGCCGGGCGGTGGCGAACTGGTTCAGGGCGTGGCTGATGGCCCGGCGGCGCAGGGTCTTGACCCCGGTGATGCGGACCCTCTCGGGCAGCTCATCGACCACCACGGGGTCCACGATGAAGGCCGGCTTGTCGGTCCCGGCCACCAGCTCGGAGGCGATCATCGCCCCCAGGTTGGAGGCGTGCTCGCCCCAGCGGGCCTCGCGCAGTTCCTCCAGCATCTGGGAACCCACCAGGTAGGTCCCGTGTGGAATGGGTGCCAGCATTCCGCCCCGGGCCGCCACGGCGTCCAGGTTCCCAAGCCCCAGGCCGTGCTCGGAGAGCGTCCCCAGGATGGCGTCCCGGCGGAAGCGGAACTGCTCGCTCAAGGGCCGGCCTTCGAAGGGCAGCAGTTCCTCGGCGGAATGCTGGAGCTCGCGCGTGAAGAGTTCCTCCTCGCCGTGATAGACGCTGATCTTGGTCGAGGTGGATCCCGGGTTGACGGCCAGGACGCGAGCCCGGGGGAAGAAGGTCTCGCGCGGCGTGCGCTTCCAGTCGGCGCAGCGGTGCATCCGCAGAACCGCCGCCTTGACCGAGAGGCGCACGTCCTCCGGGCTGCAGTCCCGGGCCAGGCTCACCCCCCGGAAGCCCAGGCCGAACATCACGCTGAAGTGCCGCGCGTCGGGATGGCTGGTGGCGTAGAGATGGTAGAGCATGTTCCCCGTCTCCAGGTTGGGGCACACGATGACCGTGGGGGCCCCCTCCCAGGGTGCGCCTCCCGATTCGTAGAAGGTCGCCGACCGCTGCGACAGGGCCACGCTGGCCTTGACCTCGCCGCGCAGTTGGATCGACTTGAAGCGCGGCCCCACCTGGATGCGCCGTTCCAGGATCGGCTCCAGCAGATTGGAGGCCCGGCGGACCAGTTCGGGGGAGGGGCCCTCATCGGACCCCTTGTGGGAGTAGGACACCAGCACGCCCCGGATCACCGGGAGGACCTCCTCCGGGATCAGGTCTCGGGCCACCGCGCAGGTGCCCACCGCGATCTGGGCCAGGATCTCGGGGGTCACGGTGGCATTCACCCCGACATCTCCAAAGACCACGATGTTGTGGGGGAAGATGTCCTGGGGATGGGAGTCCGGGAGGACGAAGACACCGGCCTCGGTGCAGAAGCCGCTGCGGCTGAGAAGCCGGGTCATGGGGCGATAATAGGCCCTGGGCTCATGCACCGCTCCGCCCACGACCATGTCGGCGTGGCCCAGGCGGGCCGCCATGATTCCAAAGAGGCCGGGATGACGGACGGCGTCGAGGGCCTCCTCGGAGGAGACCGTGCGCCCCTCGTGCCGAGCGGCCGTCTGGAAGTCCCCCGCAAACTCCTCCAGCAGGTCCGGGTGTTCCTGAGCGTCGACGAAGGCGCTTTCAGAGAGGGCAAACTCGATGCGGTTGGGGTCCAGATGGTCGAGGCCTTCCCGACAGGTCTGTCGGACGGCCTGCTCGGGGGCCAGGAACACGGGCCGCACGAAGCGGACCAGGTGGAAGGCCGCTTCCAGGACACGCGGGTCTTGCGGTTCGGTGAAGAGGACCGTGGGGCGGTTTCGGGGGGTCTCGAGGATCTGCCGATCCAGGCTGCCTTCGATGTCGTACATGGGGACCTTCGCTCTTGAAAAGTGAAGGTCAGGCGTTTGCCCTGTGAACCCGTGTTCCTTCCTGATCGAGAAGTGATTAGCGCCGGGAGACCAGGTCCTCCAGAGGAGACCTCTCCCCGGGAGGTTGAGCGAGGAGATCCCGGCGGATGTATCCCAGGTTCTGGAAGATCCGCATGCCGAAGGTCACGATGGCTGCCTGGTAGATCTCCACCCCCAGGCGGTCCCCGATCCAGGTCAGCAGGGCCGCCAGCAGCAGATTGGAGAAGAAGCCGCTGGCGAAGACCGAGAAGTTGAACTTCTTTTCCAGTCCCGCGCGGGTTCCCCCCAACACCGAATCCAGACCCGCCAGGAAGGAGACGGACACGTACTTGGCAGTGAGGGTGGGCAGTTGATAGGGAACCAGGATGCCGATGAGGACCCCGAGCACCATTCCCAGAAAGATGACGAGCACGATTCCTCCACCCGGTCCCGCCGGGCGCTGAGAGGATACGGGGCCCACGCCGACCTGTCCTGCCCCGGGCCCGTCCTCAACCAGGGCTGTCCTGGAGCGTCCGGTCCTGTGTTCGAGCAGGCGGGGCGGAGCTCGGGGCCCCGGCAGAGGGTCAGGGGGCGCTGGCCTGTTGCCTGGTGCCCTCGAAGGGATGCCCGTAGCGGAACACCAGGCTGCCATCAAAGGGCTCGATGGTCAACTCCTGGCTGCGGTTCATCTTGACCTCACCGCCCTGCTTGATCAACTGGGCCATGCTGTCCAGGAAACCTCCGGGCATCCGCAGGGCGGCCTCCAGGTCGGAGGAGGGCCCGATCGCCTTGACGGTGTAGGGCGCCGCCATCCGGACCCCGTTGACCAGGACCGTGGGCCCCACGCAGCGGATGGACGTGCGCGTGACCACCCGCTGGTTGTTGACCGAGACCGCTTCGGCTCCGGCAGCCCACAGCTCGTTGACCAGGGCCTGGATGTCCACGTCGTGGACGATGAAGAAGTAGGGGTCCTCTTCCGGGCGGGGGCTGCGGCCCGAGTCCGAGAGCTGGACGGTGATGCCGGGCCCGCGCATGCCGGTCAGCCCGGCCTCGATCCGCGAACGCTCCAACTGCTCCTGCATCTGGGCGCTGACGGACTCCCGCTTGCCGGCGGCCTCCTCGACCTTGGCCATGCGGTTCCGGGTCTCGGTCAGCTCCACCGACAGCTTGTTGCGTTCGGCCTCCAGGGTCCGCACCAGCTCCAGCAGTTGACGGGTATTGTCGGCCTGCACAGGGGGGCGCGCACTCTGGGCCTGGAACTGGATGCCGCCCATGATGCCCAGGATCACGCAGGCAAAGGCCACTGGAACCTGCCAGGTCTGCCCGAAGGAACGGCTTGAACGACGGGGGGAGGTCGGCGTCGGGGTGCCCCCCCCGACAGGGTCGATCGCAGGGGTCTTCATGGCCGGTCGATCTTAGCACACATGGGGGTTTTCGGGGCAACGCCCTCCGGGTCGAAATTCCGCGAGAACGTCCAGCGAAATCCTCCCACGGGAGGATGCCTGTGGCCTTGCCGGAGGATAACCTGGACCTGGAAGGTCCAACCGATGCAGACAGCTCAAGCCCTCATCCCTGGCTTCGAACACCGGATTTCCCCGGCA
>DCTU01000189.1 GCA_002329445.1 bacterium UBP9_UBA1432 | reverse complement strand
CGGCCAGGGCCGCCAGGGCCCGGGAGGGATGGAAACAGGCCGCCCCGCCCAGGTACATCGCAGGATGCTCGGTCTCGACGGGCAGATAGCCCGTGGCGGCCGACGGGCCCATCATGCGCGCCTCCACCCCGTCTTCCAGCAGATCCGCCAGGCCGGCCACCATCTCATCCGACTCTTCCTGCCCGCCGGCCAGGACCAGGACACCTCCGCGCTCCAGGTCGCAATCCACCCCGGCCAGCCGCACGCGCAGATCCGCTGCCCCCTCTGCCGCCACGGCCCACAAACGGCGTGCCGCCGGCCTGCCCAGTTGACGTCCCAGAACCGGATAGGAAGGCCCCGGCAGGGGCAGGGCCAACCCCGCGCCGTGCAGGAGCGGGGCCTGGCTCCAGGGGACAGGAGGCAGCAAGGCCACCTGCAGTCCCTTCCGGACCAGCCCCCCCGCGGCTGCCAGGGCCGCAGGGCCCGCTCCCAGGACCAGGACCTGCACCTGGGAAGTCCCCTCAGGCGGCGCGCCTTCGGGGAACGAGCCTTCCAGGGGCCAGCACGCCGAGGTCACGAGCGGACGATCCGCTCGCGACCTCCCATGTAGGGCCGCAAGGCCTGGGGAATGAGGATCGAACCGTCCTCCTGCTGGAAGTTCTCCAGAATCGCCACCATGGTCCGACCCACGGCCAGGCCGGAGCCATTCAAGGTATGCGCCAATTCGGTGGGCGCTCCCGGTTCACGGCGGAAGCGGATCCCTGCGCGGCGGGCCTGGAAGTCGGTGCAGTTGGAACACGACGAGATCTCCAGCCAGCGTTCCTGGGCGGGAGACCAGAACTCCAGGTCATAGGTGGCCGCCGCCGAGAACCCCATGTCGCCTGCGCACAGGCGCACGACCCGATAGGGGATCTCCAGGATCTGCAGGACCCTCTCGGCGTTCATGACCATCTTCTCGAGCTCCTCGAAGGAATGGTCGGGGTGGGCGAACTTGACCATTTCGACCTTGTGGAACTGATGCACCCGCACCAGCCCCCGGGTATCCCGGCCTGCGGCGCCCGCCTCGGAGCGGAAGCACGGGGTGAAGCCGGTGTAGCACAGGGGAAGCTGGGAGGCTTCGAGGATCTCGTCGCGGTGCAGGTTGGTCAGAGGGACCTCGGAGGTCGGGATCAAGAACAGATCGTTGGGGGTGCAGCGGAACAGGTCCTCCTCGAACTTGGGGAGCTGCCCGGTGGCGTACATCGTCTCGCGGGTGACCAGCGAGGGAGGCAGGATGTCGGTGTAGCCGTGCTCGCCGGTGTGGAGTTCCAACATGAAGGAGATCAGGGCCCGCTCCAGGCGCGCGCCGTCTCCCTTCAGCAGCCAGAACCTGGAGCCCGAGAGCCTGGCCGAACGCTTGAAGTCCAGGATCCCGAGATCCTCGCCCACCTCCCAGTGGGGCCGCGCGGGATGGGGCAGGACCCGGGGCTCGCCCCAGGTTCGGACCACCACGTTGTCCTGGGCATCGCGCCCGTCCGGAACGCTGGCGTCGGGCAGGTTGGGGATCCCGTCCAGGATCTGCTGCTGTTCCTCCTCGGCGGCCGCTCGCTGGGCATCCAGGGAGGCGATCTCGGCGCCGACCTCGCGCATGCGGGCGGAAGCCTCCGAGATGTCCTCGCCCGCCTTGCGGCGACGCCCCAAATCGGCCGAGACCTCGTTGCGCCTCTTCTTCAGGTCGTCGCTGCGGGTGATCCACTCCCGGCGGCGGGCATCAAGGTCGACCAGGCGATCCACGACCTCCTCCTGGACGCCTCGGCGAGCCAGGGCGGCTTTGACGAGTTCGGGTTCGCGACGGATCTGCCGGATATCCAACATGGTGACTCCAGGGGACAGGGATTTGCACCGGGCCCGTTCGGCACGCGACCCGCGGGACCTGTCCGAAGGCTCCTGGAACAAGCGCAGAGCCCCAGCAACCCGGCAGGAAACCCCTCGGTCGAGGTTTCCGACCGGGCCCCAGGCAGTCCTGCCAACGGGCTCTGGAAGCGGCTTGGGGGCTGGGACGATCAGTAGGGCAAGGACATGATCTTCTTGAACTCCTCGGGCCGGACCGCCTTGCGGACCGCCTCCTCCATGGTCACCAGGTTCTTCTTGACCAGGAAGCGCAGCGCCATCTCCTGGGTCTGCATCCCGAACTCCCGTCCGACGGTGCTCATCAGGTTGTGGATCTGGAAGAGCTTGTTCTCGCGCAGCAACGACTTGACGTGAGAGGTGCCCAGAAGCAGTTCGAAGGCCGGCATCAGGCCATCTCCCGAAGCCTTGGTCAGCAGCGACTGTCCGATGATCGCCTCCAGACCCACCGCCAGCAGGCTGCGGGCAGCCTGGTTGAGATGCGGGGGGTAGAGATCGATCAGCTTCTCCAGCATGACCTGGGAACTGGCCGCCGTCGCCGTGGCCAGGACCAGGGTTCCTCCGGCCGCCAGGTTCAAGGCCTGGCTGACCACCTCATAGCTCTCCAGGCCCGTGACGATCACGATGTCGGCGCTCTGATGGCGAAGCGAGGCGAAAGCCGTCTCGTAGTTCAGCGTATCGGTGCCGATCTCACGCTGGCAGATGATGCCCCGCTTGTTCTTGTGCAGGAAGTCGATGGGGTTCTCCAGGGAGATGATCTGGCAGGTGCGCATCTCCAGGATGTAGTTCACCAGCGCGGCCAGGGTGTGGGACTTCCCCGACTGCTTGGGTCCACACACGACGATCAGGCCGCTGGAGGACTCCAGGGCCAGGTTCTTGATCAATTCGGGCATGCCCAGCTCTTCGATGGTCGGAGGAGCCGGAGGGTTCGTGGAGATCACCGCCGCCACGGATCCACGCTGTCGGAAGATGTTGACCCGGAAGCGGGAAAGCCCGGGGACCGAGAAGGAGAAGTCCACCTCGAGGCGTTCTTCGAACTCCTCTCGGAGCTGCTCGTTCATGATCGCGTCGCTGAAGGCTCGCGTGTCCTGAGGAGAGAGCAGTTGTCCGTCCAGACCGTGGAGCTGATTGTTGATCCGCATCATGATCGGACTGCCCGGCACCAGATGCAGGTGCGAGGCCCTCCGCTCCACCATGCTGGTGAAGAGTTCTTCGACGTTCATGGGCGCGACGTTCCTCCGAGAGGTTCAGATACCGGGAATCACTTGCCGATCAAGCGGTTGAATTCGTCCGGGCTGTGGGCTTTGGACAGGGCATCCTCATAGGTGATCAGGCCCTGCTGATACAAGTTGCGCAAAGACATGTCGAAAGCCTGCATCCCGTACTGCGCCCCGGTCTGGATGGCACTGGGGATCTGGTGGGACTTGCCTTCCCGGATGATGTTCCGGACGCCGGGGATCATCGGCATGATCTCCATGGCCATCACCCGACCGCCTCCACGGGCCTTGGGGATCAGGTTCTGACACATGATCCCCTCCAGGCAGATGGAGAGCTGCATGCGGATCTGCTGCTGCTGGTGAGGGGGAAAGATGTCGATCACGCGGTCGACGGTGGCGGCAGCCGAATTGGTGTGCAGGGTGGCGAAGACCATATGACCGGTTTCAGCGGCCGAGATGGCGATGGAGGTCGTCTCATAGTCGCGCATCTCGCCGATCAGGATCACGTCGGGGTCCTGGCGCAGCACGTGCTTCAGGGCCATCGCGAAGCTGTGGGTGTCCGAACCGACCTCGCGCTGGCTGAGCACCGAATTCTTGTCCTTGTGGAGGAACTCGATGGGGTCCTCGCAGGTCACGATGTGACAGCGCCGATTCTCGTTGATGTGGTTGACCATCGCGGCCAGCGTGGTGGACTTGCCGGATCCGGTCGGGCCGGTCACCAGGACNNTCGTCCAGCGTCAGGGGCCGCGAAGGGATGACCCGGATGGCCGCTCCCCAGGTCCCGCGCTGCAGGTAGATGTTGACTCGGAAGCGGGAGAGTCCCGGAATGCTGTAGGCCAGGTCCAGCTCCTTGTCGGCGATGAACTTGGCCTTCTGCTCGTCGGTCAGGATGCTCTCGCACATCTGCCGCACCGACTCCGGGGTCAGGATCTCGTAGGTGGCGGGAGTCAACTCGCCATCCACCCGGATCATCGGCGCACTTCCGACCTTGATGTGCAGGTCGGANNCCGCGCTCCACCATGGTGTGGAGCAGATCATCGATTGTCAGTTCGCCGGTCTCCAGAAGGCTGCCTTCCTGGGGGGGTGAGTTGTCCATTCGATCTCCCTGCGATCCAAGTCTTCGGTCGGGGCCCGCACG
>DCTU01000358.1 GCA_002329445.1 bacterium UBP9_UBA1432 | reverse complement strand
GCCGCCCCTCCGGCCGGAGCAGCGCCGCCTGCCGGGGCTGCGCCGCCTGCAGGGGCCGCCCCGCCCGCCGGAGCGGCCGCCATGGGAGCTGCCGCAGCAGCGGCAGGAGCAGCCGCAGCCGCCGCCGGAGCCGCGCCCTCAACGGGAGCCGCGCCGCCCGCCGGAGCCTGCGGTGTTGCCGGCGGGNNCGGCCTCGTCCCCCTCCTCGAGCTGGCGGGCCATCTTCTCGCGCAGCTTCTCGATCTGCTTGCGAAGCTGCTCGGCCTGCTGCTCGGGAGTCATCTTCTCGAGATCCTCCGGCTTGAGCTCCTCGCCCTCCTGAGGCTTCTCGGTCTCCTCGGCCGCCTCCTGACCGCCCAGGGCGTCCAGGTTCGGGATGGAGCCCCCCTCCTCGTCGGCCAGGGCCTCCGCCGAGATGTTGACCTGGCTCTCGGTGGACGCGGTGGAAGTCTCGACGGCCTTGGGTGCCGCAGCAGCAGCGGCAGGAGCTGCGGTGGACTGGACCACCGGGGAGGCAGGCGCGGACGTGCGGTTCGTGTTGATGGCAGAGATGGGTTCCATTTCAGACCTCCAAGAACGTGCAGATGCAGTTCGCTTTCCTGCATTCTAGACCGGGCCGCCCCCTCCCACCGCCTCAAGATATGAACATCCTGTTTCAAATGTGAACAACCAGACCAATCATGTTACCGATTCGAAACGCCTGCGCCCGGACCAGAATCATTGCACCCACCCAGGGCCACCTGCTCGTCCACGACGTGCCGCAGGATCGCCTTCATGGCATGAAGGGCTCGGGGAGGCCCCGATGGACAGAAGGCCTGCAAGCCCAGAAGGGCCTGATGCACCGCCTCCAGCGTGGACAGGCAACCCTCTGCGGGCTGTCGGCGGTAGGTCACCAGACCCGGTTCGGGCCCGTCCAGGCCCAGGCGAGGCAGAGCGGCCAGGTGGGGGTTGAAGCGAAGGATCTGTCGCGCCTGGCGCCAGGTTCCGTCCGGCACCAGCATGAGCATCCGCCGTCCACCCAGGATCCGCCCCACCTCAGGATCCTGGGGATTCAACGAGCCCGGACCGGGATGGAGCAGGAAAGGGGCCAATCCGGAGTCGGACAACAGGACCGAAAGACGCGGGTGAGCGTGAAAATCCAGCCCCACGAAGAGCTCCGCCCCCTGCACGCAGCGCCGGACCATCCGAGCGGTGTTGAGGGCTCCTCGCTTGTGATCCTCGCGAGGATGCACCAGGAGCACCACCTTGGGCCCCGGGAGGACCGGAACAACCAGATGGCAGTAGCAGCGGCTCCGGGCTTTGTGGCAATCCGGACACAGGGGGCGCACGGTTCCGGCTTCGTGGCCGAGCCTCCTGGTCCCCCACCCGAGACCCGGGAGATTCCGGTCCTCGGGAAGAAGAGTTGTTCGGCTCGCGTCCATCTCAGCACAAACCCATTCCCGGAGGCCCACGACATGCGACCTCGACTCCAGGTTCCGACCAGTCAGCACCTCTTCATCGTGCTCACCTTGCTGGCGTTGACCCTCTTCACCCCCTCGCCGGGAACCGCCCGGGAAGACCTGGCGGAGCGATGCCGCCAGGACCTGGCGCAGCGAACGTCCAGCCCCCTCGAGGGAATCCGCGTCGTCCAACGGCGCGACGTGCTCTTCCCCGACGCGGCCCTGGGATTGCCCCGACCGGGGGAGGTCGCGGCCTCAGTGCAGACCCCAGGCCAGGTCCTGGTCCTGAAGGTCGGGCAGACCTCCCATCTCTACGTCGGCTCCGATCGGACGTTCCGTTACGGGGGGCCCCTGGGTGCCTGGCGGCACTCGGCCCTTTTCCTCCAGGAGATTCCGGACGAACCCAACCTCAATGGTCGACTGGTCCAGACCTCGCTGGTGGGGACCAATCCGCGCGTCGTGCTGGTCGGTGTCAGCGACTTCGCTCCGCAACGGGACGGATCGCTGCTGGCCATCCGCCGGACCTCCCGCTCCAGCCACGACCTGCTCTATCTGGCCCCCGGAGAAGAAGGTCCAGGTCGCAGGCTCCATTCCACCTTCGCTGTCCTCCACCCCGTCTTGAATCCCGACGGGACCCGCTGGGCCGCCCTGGAGCGACCGCGCGTGGGAGGTGGCTGGGTGCTCATCACCAGCTCGCTGAAGGCCTCCCCCGAATCGACCCGTCGTTTCGCCCTGCCGGAAGGCACCCGCCCCGGAGACCTGGTCTGGGAAGAAGGCGGACCGGTCCTGAGGGCGGCCGGTTCGGACCGGAAGCGCTTCTGGCGATTGACCGACCTGGAAGGGGAAGGCACCTGGCAGGAGCTGCAGTCCTTCGCCTCCCCCGAGAAGCGGGACCTGATGCTCAACAAGAGCGAGTCCCTGAAGGTCATCCAGGTTCCGGACGAGCCGAAGGTCCAGGTCGCCCGGGTCTGGTTCAACGGAGATGCCCGGGTGCTGGCGACGGTCGCGCAGTTGCAGATGACCGAGTTCAGCTACCCCCCCTCACCGGACTTCGTGGTGGTCTCGGGGCGCTGGCAGGACGAACCTCGGGCCGTCGCGGTCGACGTCCAGACCGGCCAGGTCCTGAGCCTGCCAGCCAGTCACCAGGGCCCGACCCGGCTGTGGATGGCCCCACCGGCGGGACGTGAACGCCTGGAAGGCTGGCTCAAGCCCCAGGCGCCCTGAACCAGCCAGGCTCCCGGGTGGATGGAGCGCACTCCCCCGTCCCCCGGGAGCCGAGCTTGGGGAGCCCGACCAACCCCCTCGGTCGGGGGCTCCGGCTGGGCCCCTACACATGATTCCGCAGCATGAGCTCCTTGGGGTGAGGCTCGAGGTAGGTCTGCCCCAACAGGTAGGGCACCTCCAGGACCCGAGCATAGTGGGCCAGCATGGTCATCGGGACCACCAGGGGAACCAGGCCCGCGCGGTAGTGGGTGATCTCCTGGGCCACGTCCTGGCGGAAGCGGGGAGCCAGACCCTCGCGAAGATGACCGAGCATGTGCTGCAGCACGTTGGCGTTCCGCCCCCGACTGGACTTGCGGCGCAGGGTCGCCATGAAGACGCTGCGGTATTCCTGCTCCACTGACTCGGCCGGCTTGTTGGCCGCCCCCGCCACGAGGCGGCCCAAGGTGCGATAGCCCCGCTCGTCGTGGGCCAGCAGCAGCATCTTCTCAGATGTGTGGAAACGCACCAGATCGCCGCGGCTCCAGCCTGGGACGAAGAGGCGTTGCAGTCGACGGAAGGCGAAGACCCGC
>DCTU01000028.1 GCA_002329445.1 bacterium UBP9_UBA1432 | reverse complement strand
ATTTCGAGCCGCGCGAGTCGGGCCTGGCCGTCCGGTTCCGCATCGACGGGCGCCTGCAGAAATCCGTCGACCTTGGGATCGAACAGCGTTCTGCGGTGCTGGCGGAACTGCGCCGGCTGACCGACTTCGCCTCGGGAGACTGGTCCGCTCCGCGACTGGGTCGCTGCCACATCCGCACCCCGGAGTTGGAGGCCGACCTGACCGTCTCCAGCATGCCCTGTCTGCACGGGCACAAGGTGGTCCTGCGTCTGTTGGACCGCTCGCGCCAGACGCCCAACCTGGAGAGGCTGGGCTTCCTGCCCGAGACCTTTCGTCAGGTCGTCTCGCTCCTGGAGAAGCCTTCCGGCCTGGTCCTGGTCACGGGACCGGCCGGGTCGGGCCGGACCTCGACCTCCTACGGGATGCTGCATCACCTGGGGCCCCAGGGGCGGAGCATCGTGGCCCTGGAAGACTCCTGGATGCCGGAGCTGGCGGGCATCACCTGCATCCCGGTGGGCAGCGAGCCGGGCACGATGGGCCTCAAGCAGGCTCTGGAGGGGGCCTTGTTGCAGGACCCCGACGTGCTTCTCCTGCGCGGCTTGCCGGATCGGGAGACGACGGACCTGGTCCTGCGCGCCGCCGGCGAGATGCTGGTGATCACGACCATGGGGGCCGAGGGGGCCCTGGCGGCCGTGCAGAGCCTGCAGCGGCTGGCCGGTTCGCCCTGGCGGGCCGTCTCGTCCCTGTTGGGTGTGGTGGCGCAGCGGCGGGTCCGCCGGCTCTGCGAAGCCTGCCGGGAGGAGGTCCCTGCCGAGGAGGGGCTGGGGTTCTCGTTGCCGTCTCACCTGAAGCTGCCCGAACGCCGTTTCGTCGGCCGGGGCTGCCGGGCTTGCTCGTATTCGGGGTATCGGGATCGGGTCGGGCTTCAGGAGGTCCTGCTGATCAGCGAGCGCCTGCGTCACCTCCTGTGGTCGGGAGCCTCCGAACAGCGCCTGCAGGAATCCGCCCTCGCCGAAGGGATGGTGCCTCTGGCCGCAGACGGTCTGTCCAAGGTCGGGATGGGACTGACCAGCCTGGACGAGGTCCTCCGGGCGCTGCCTCCGATCCCTGGAGGCGGAAGGCTCTGCGCCACCTGCCGTCGCGAGCTGTCCGAGGACTTCCAGGTCTGCCCCTACTGCGATCCGGGCCTGGAGCACCAGTGCCCGTCCTGCCAGCGTCCGGTTCAGGAGGACTGGCGAACCTGCCCGTTCTGCCGGCGCAGCCTGCCGGGCGCCTGCGATGGCATGCCGGTCGGGGAAGAGACGCCCTCCGAGGAGGTCCCGGCGCTTCCGGGTCTGCGCACGGTCCTGGTGGCGGACCACGATGCCTCGGTCCGGGCCGGGATTCTGGAAGCCCTGGAGCGTTCGGGTTACCGGGTCCTCCTGGCCGACGACGGGCAGGACGCCGTCGACCTCATCGACCAGGAGTCCCCCGACCTGGTCCTGGCCGAAGCCCGGCTTCCCCGCGTGGATGGCCTGGAGTTGTGCCGCCGGATTCGACAGAAGGGCCATTCCACCCCGATCCTGCTTCTGCATCCGCATTCCGACGCCGAGTTTCGCCAGAAGGTCCTGGCGGCAGGAGGCGACGGCCTGCTGAGCCGGGCCGTCGGCGCCACGGGATGGGTCCGGGCGCTGGTGCGCGCCCTGGCGGAAAGGCCCGTTCGAGAGGAGGCTCGGAAGGGTTGACCCTCAGCGGCCCCCGTCGGCGAAGTCGTGCAGGTCTTCAGCCATCTTCTCCAGGCGCTGCTGGACCTGGCCGTTGACGGTGGTGCGGGCATAACGGCCGTCGCCGCGCCGGCGTCCTGCCGGCATCCCCGTGAGCAGTTCGAGGCCCTCGTCGATGTGTCCGATGGCCCACAGATGGAAGCGACCGCGGGCCACCGCGTCCTGAACCTCCCGGCGCAGCATCAGGTGGGGCAGGTTGGCCCGAGGGATCAGGACTCCCTGGCGGCGGTTGAGGCCCCGGCTCTTGCAGACTTCAAAGAAGCCCTCGATCTTCTCGTTGACCCCGCCGATGGCCTGGATATTCCCAAACTGGTCGACGGATCCGGTGACGGCCAGGCCCTGGCGGATCGGCACCCCCGACAGGGCCGAGAGGATGGCGTAGACCTCGGCGGAGGAGGCGGAGTCACCTTCAACCTCCTCGTAGGTCTGCTCGAAACCAACCGAGATCGAGACCGACAACGGCGCTCGCTCGGCGAAGCGTCCGCTGAGGAATCCGCCCAGGATGAGGACTCCTTTGGAATGGATCTTCCCGGCCGTCTCGCACTCTCTCTCGATGTCGACAACCCCTTCCTTGCCGAGGCTGACGCGGGCCGTGATTCTTGAAGGGCGCCCGAACTCGTAGTCTCCCAGGTCCAGGACCGCCAACCCGTTGACCTGTCCCACCGCCTCCCCGGTCACCTCGATGCGCAAGACCGACTCGTCGATCATCTCCTGGATCTTGTCTTCGACCAGGTTCGATCGGAAACGCCGCTGCTGCAAGGTGTGGTAGATGTCGGAGGCGCCGACCTGGGGGCGCGAGGCCTTGGAGGCCCAGTAGGATGCCTCGCGCGCGACGTCGGCGATCTCCATGAACTGGGTGGAGAGCCGGTCCTGGTGCTCGGCCAGGCGGGCCCCATGTTCGATCATGGCAGCCACCGCGGCGGCCTCGAAGGGGAGCAGGCCATCCTCCCTGGCCCGACCGGCCAGGAAGCGGGCGTAGAGCAGTTCGGTCTCGGGAGTGCGAGCCATCTCGTCGTCGAAGTCGGCCTTGATCTTGAAGAACTTGCGGAAGTCTTCGTCCAGGCCGAGCAGGAGGTGGTGCAGGTGGTGTGAGCCGATCAGGACGATCTTGACCTGGACCGCCGGGGCCTGGGGTTTGAGCGTGGCCACGGGAATCAACCGGAACTGCTCGCCCAGGTTCTCGACCCGGGCTTCTCCGCTGCGGATCATCCGCTTGAGGGCATCCCAGGAGAAGGGGTTGCTCAGGACGTCCCGAGCTTGCAGCAGCAGATAGCCTCCGCTGGCGCGGTGGACGGCCCCGGCCCGGATCATGGTGAAGTCGGTGACCAGGTTGCTGTTGTGGGGGCGGTACTCAATCCCACCGAAGAGGTTGTAGTAGGTGGGATTGGTCTCGTAGACCACCGGGGCGCCCTGCGTCTCTTCGTGGTTGACGAAGACGTTCAGGCGGTAGCGCTCGATCGGTGAACCGGACCGCCCTCGCAGGGTGAGAGCCAGCAGATTCCGCTCTTCCCGGTCGTGACGGAACTCGTCGAGGTGATCCAGGATGCCTTCTTCGAGGTTGCGCAGGTGCTCGAGCAGGGCCGGGACCTCGGCAAAGCGATCGACCAG
>DCTU01000115.1 GCA_002329445.1 bacterium UBP9_UBA1432 | reverse complement strand
TGGACCTGCAAGGCCAGAGCCTGGCCAACGCCAAGGGGACCATCCGGGTCCTGGATGGGACTCGGGAGCTGGCCAAAGCGCCCCTTGCGGACGCAGGCAAAGCCCTGGAGAAGTTGCCCCTGGGCCGCAACCTGACGGTGAAGGTCTCGACCAACCTGCACCTGCCAGGGCAGGCCTCCGCCCGACTGACTCCTGACGTCCCCCGGTCGAAGGTCACCCTGTCCCTTCAACTGGCCCCTCGGCTGAAGATCGACACCGTCCCCTGGGCCACGGTGCTGGTCGGTGATTCGCGGGCCGGTCAGGCCGACGCCGAGGGCGTCTTGACCCTGACCGAGAAGCACCTCAAGGAGTTGGGGCGCCAGTACGAAGTCCGGGCCTCAAGAGAGGGATTCAAGACCGCGACTCGCACCGTCCGGGCCACCCCCGGCCAGAGCACCCTCTCACTGGCTTTGACCCCCCTGCCCCAGCCGACCTATTCCGGAGGTGGTTCGAGCTATTCCGGTGGTGGGGGGTATTCCAGTGGTGGCGGGTATTCCGGTGGAGGTGGCTCGTCGGGCAGCTCGAGCGGTGGCTCGTCCACTGGCAGCTCGGGATCCGCCGCCAGCACTCCCTCCACGCCGGCTGGCTCGGGAGGATCGACCGGCGGGGGTTGGGGCAGCGTCCAGGTTCCGGGCGAACACTGACACTCCGTTGGGGACTGGGTTCAGTGCCCCTCCGGGCGCCCGGCCCTGCCCCCTCGAGGGGGACCCGGCCGAGCCTGGTCGGCATTCGAGCCCTGGCGGCTCAGACCGCCGGACTAGGAACCGGCTCGGGCTTCAGCGGTCGGACGACGGGTGAGGAATAGCGCAGGTCGATCACCACCACAGGTCGACCCTCAGATTTGAGTCGGTCGATCAGCGCTCTCAGGACATGCATCTTGTAGTCCATTCCCTGCACGGGCCCGACCTGGATCACGACCGGCGTTCCCAGAAGACGGCTCTCGACGGAGACCGAACCGGTCTCATCCAACATGTAGGCCGTCGGAGGAGCCGGAAGATTGGGTTCCAACCACTGCCGAGCCTTCAGGACCAGGCGAATCGGCGCGGGATCGATCCGTCCTTGTGTCGCTTCCAGGGTGACCAGCTTGAGCCGGGGCAAGGGTCGAGGACCCGAAGACGGCCCCAGGAGAACCCCCTCGGCGTCCGCTTCGAACCAGGTTCCCCGGTTTCCCGAAACCAGGATGACCGGATGCCGTTCGTTCACCTCCAGCAGGACCCGGCCCGGCAGCGCCAGCGAGACTGCTGCGCTGCGCACTTCCCGCAATCCTTGCAGCCGTTGAGTGATCCTCCGGGGCGACAGGGCCCACAGATAGGCCCCTTCGGGCAGGGCCGCCTGACGGAGGATGGCCGCCCGCGTCAATCGCGTGTTCCCTCGGACCTCCACCTCCTGCAGACGGAAGAGATGGGAGGAGAGGAACAGGACCTGAGCCACGAGGAAGAGCAGCACCAGGGAGATCCTGCGGACGGTGCGCCCCCTCCCCTGCCCAGGCCGCGACGCCCCGCGGCGGGTGAAGCGACGCCGGCGAGGTCCTGCGGTTTCCGAAGACGACCCCAAGGTCGGCGAGAGACTCAACGGCCACCTCCCGCGCAGGCCGTCCTCGAACCCACGGCGCGATTCACCGCAGCGCCGGGTTCGACAGATGGTCCTTGAGATCCCGGGCGCACTTCCCGATGTCTCCCGCCCCGAGACAGACGACCACGTCGCCGGGACGGCATTCTTGCGCCAGAAGCCGGACGACCTCCTGGGGGCCGGGCGTATGGAAGACCCGGGTCGGGCGACCGTACCGGCGGACGCCTTCCAGGAGCACCTCGGTGGTGACCCCGGGGACGGGGCTCTCGCCCGCAGAATAGATATCGGTCATCAGGAGGTAGTCGGCCTCCTCAAAAGCGCTGAAGAACTCTTTGGCCAGGAAACGGGTCCGCGAATAGCGGTGAGGCTGGAAGACCGCAAAGACCCGACGAGCTCCTCCGGTGTGGGCGGCGTGGATCGCTGCCCGCACCTTGCTGGGGTTGTGTGCGTAGTCGTCCACGACCGTGATCCCGTTGAAGGTGCCCACCACCTGGAAGCGACGTCGAACCCCCTGGAAGGAGGCCAGCACCCGGGCGACGGCGGGAAAGTCCAGCCCCACCTCCAGTCCAATGGCGACGGCCACCAGGGCGTTCTGCACGTTGTGACGACCCGGCACGCGCAGCACCAGTTCGCCGAGCTCTTGTCCTCGCAGGAAGACCCGACTGCGCGAACCGTAGTCGGCCAGCTCGATCCCCGTGGCCACCAGGTCGGCACCCGGTTCAAGACCGTAGGTCAGGACGGGGCGCTGCACCTGGGGAATCAAGGCCCGGATGCGCGGATGGTCGTGGCACAGGATGACCCGACCGTCCTCGGGGACGCGGTGCATGAACTGGACGAAGAGCTCTTCGACCAGCTTCCGGGTCCTCTCATAGTCATACCCGCAACCACAGAAGGCGGAGGTGGAGAGGTTGACGTCCGGATCAACGCTGGTCACCACGGCGATCCGGGGCGACAGGTCCAGGAAGGAGGCATCCGATTCATCGGCCTCGGCCACCAGGTGGCGCCCCGTGCCGAGCTTGGCGTTGGAGCCGAGGTCGTTGAGCTCTCCACCGATGATGACCGTGGGATGGAGGCCATTGCGTTCCAGGACGGTGGCCACCATCGAGGTGGTCGTGGTCTTGCCGTGCGTCCCGGCCACGGCCACGCCGACCCGCTCCTGCATCAGGTGGCTGAGCATCTGCCCGCGCTGCATGATGGTCAGGCCGGCTTCCTGGGCCGCCAGGAGCTCGGCGTTGTCGGCCGGGACCGCAGACGAGACCACCAGCACGTCGGCCCCGCGAATGTTCTCGGGTGCATGGCCTTGGCAGATCCGGGCCCCAAGGGTCTCGAGATCTCGCGTGATGCGGGAAGCCTTCAGGTCGGACCCGGACACGGAATAGCCCATCTGCAGGAGCACGCGGGCGATCCCGCTCATCCCGATGCCCCCGATCCCCACGAAATGGGCCTGTCTGAACTCGATCATCCGTGTCCCCTTTCCTCAATGCCCGACCGGGGCCTCGCGCCTGGTGCAGCGGCTTGTTCCCACGATCCACTCAACTGCTCCAAGGCGACCTGGACCACTCGAGCGGCCGCCTCGGGCCTGCCCAGGGCAGCGCTGGCGACGGCCATGTCCTGGAGTCGTTCGGGATGGCCGAAGAGTTCCGCCACCATCTCCTGAAGGCCTTCCCCGACCTGCTCGTCGGAGAGGATCCGCGCGGCCCCCCGCTCGGCCAGGAGGGCCGCGTTGTGATCCTGGTGACGCTCAGCCGCGAAGGGATAGGGCACCAGGATCGCGGGAAGGCCCCGCGCGGTGATCTCGGCCAGCGTCGTAGCCCCGGCTCGGCAGACGACCAGGTCGGCCGCGGCGTACAGTCCGGCGATATCCTCCTGATATCCGATGGCTCGGTAGTCCAAAGGGCCCTGGTCGACCCGTCCCGCCGTCCGGCAGAGGACCTCGTCCAGGTGCTTGGGGCCGGTCAGGTGCAGGACGGTCCATTCCTTGGATTGCCAAGCGTCCAGGGCCTGAAGGACGGCCCGGTTCAAGCTGGCGGCTCCCTGGCTGGCGCCGGTCACCAGCAGGCAGGGCCGGGCC
>DCTU01000188.1 GCA_002329445.1 bacterium UBP9_UBA1432 | reverse complement strand
GCTGGCGCTGTAGGTCGTGTCCCCTTCGGGCCCTCGGACCGTCATGCTGCCCTGCGAGTGCCCGTCCTTCTCCGTGGTGACGAGGGCAGCCTGGCCATCGGGGCCCTCCACCGTGACCCGGGTCTGGTCCTGCTGCNNCGGGGATCGACGTGGTCGTCGTCTCGGGCTTGGGGCCACATGCCGAGGCCACCAGCATCCAGGCCGAGAAGGCCACGACAAAGGTCTTGTTCACTGTCATCCTCCTACGGGTCCGTCGGAGGCCCGCCCCTGGATTCGGCCCAGGAACGGGCCGATTGCAGGCCCTCAAAGTCCTGTCTTGACCCGAAAGACGAACTTTCGAGGGGTCTGTTTCGCCTCCTGCGAAAGGACAAGGCCCCTCCAAGTCGGGATCGCAAGGGGCCCTGCGGTCAGGCGACGCGGACGTGCTGGATTGAAGTTGCCGGAAGCCGGCGGCACCCGGTTCTGGTCGTCGCGTCGCCCGGAGTTGCAGGGGGTGCGCTGGGCGATGAAGAGCCTGGGGCCGGATCGGTGTTGAACCCTGGTGACGAAGCCCCAAGCCTGGCCGCAACGTCAGTCCCCGAGCCGGAAGCCGCCGTCCTGCCAGGTCCAGCGCTGCGCCTTGCGGCCCTTCTCGGCCGGAACCCGAACCGTCGCCCCCTCCAGGGTGGGCGCGCTGGCGCCTTGGAAGCGGAAGACCAGCAATCCCCAGGGCGCCCTGGTTCCCAGGTCCAAGGTCCGCCTGCCCTGCCGGAGGTGCTCGAGACGCACGAAGCCGGTGCCCTCGATCTTGACGGCCTCCAGGCGGGGTGCCCCCCCCAAAGGAACGCGCAGGGGGCGATCCTCACGCAGGCGCGTCCCGTCCGGGCGCTGGAGTTCAAATCTCAGGGGTCCGTGAAGCTCTTGGCGCTTGCCGAAGGCCTCCAGGAAGATCCCCTCTGCTCCCCCGTCGTCGACCACCCGGACCAGGTCCCCTTCGGCCAGGCGCACCCAGGCGCGAACCGTGGCTGGCCAGGGCACGTCCAGCGCCAAGGCCTCCCAGGCCTGCTCGCGCAGGGAATCCCAACCCTCCTGGTCCCCTTGCGAATCCCCCGCCAACAGGTCCAGACAGGGCAAAAGGCGGCCTCGCAGGAAGGCCACCCGGGCACGAACCAGGGAGGCCTGGGCGTCGTCATGATCCGCCAGGACCTCCAACGCCTCCTCCAAGCCCTGGACGTGGCGGATCTCCCAGGCCCGGTGAGCCTGGTCCCGGGCTTGAAGAAGCCGCAGGGCAGGCGTCCGCCACACAAAGACTCCGGCCAGGAGCACCACGACCAGCAAGCCGAGAAGTGACCAGAGCCGGGTCCGGGATGTCCCCATCAGCGTCCCGGGGCTCCGAGGCGGGATTCGAGATTGAAAGCCATCTGGCGGTTCTCTTCCAAACGCACGCTCCTTCTCCCCCCCTCGCGCCTTGTTCTCGAGGGACCGGAATGCTGCAAGGCGAATGGACCTTCGACGAGAGCAACCCCGGAGGCTCTCCGGGTGTCCAACCGTGCAAGGAGGTCAACCCAACCATCGCTGCCCCCCCCGCCTCCAAACCCTCCGCATCGGCCCTGCTGCTCTCGACCCTGGTCCTGGGCGCCGCGGTCTGGTTCTGGTGGGCGGGAGGGCAAGCGGAACGGCGCACCGACCTGGAGGTCCGAACGGTCCCCCAGGGAGCGGAGGTCCTGTTGGACGGTCGATCCATCGGACACAGCGACCTGACCGTGGAGGATCTGGAGCCGGGAAGCGTCGAGGTCGTGGCCCGTCTGACCGGACACCGCGAGGCGCGGCGCCAGGTGCGCGTGGAGAGTGGCCAGGCGAGCCTGGTGGCCCTGACGCTCTCGCCCCTTCCGGGGACCCTGGTGCTGAAGGTCAAAGGCCCCGAGAAGTTCCTGCTGGCCTCTGCGGACGAGTCCTGGGAAACCCCCCGGAATCTGCACCTGGAGCCCGGCGAACACCGTTTCCTGGTTCAGGCCCCCGGCTTCCGCGAAAAATCCGTCCGAGCCCGGATCGAGGCCGGGGGTCAGACCACCCTGGAGGTCACCATGGAGAAGGCTCCCATGCCCTCGCTCCCGACGGCGACTGCTCCCGCCGTGCCTTCGGCCCCCGGGCTCCTCCCCGCCTCCAGCCTCCCTCCGAACCTGTCCTTGCCCCGACTTCCCTCCGCTCTTCCCCAGGTCCGCCTTCCCCTCGACTCCGCCCGCCCCTCAATCCCGCCCGTCAAGATGCCGAGAGCCCCTGTCCCAAGACCGGTGCTGACGCCCGTGCGGCCTCCCACTCCCCCGGCGGCCGTGCTGACCCCCGTGCCGCCTCCCTCCACCCCTCCGGCCGCCGTGCTGACGCCGGTGCCACCTCCCAGGACGGTCCCCGGGACCGTCCCCCAACCTCTATTGACCCCGGTGAACCGCTGATGATGAAGAAGATCTGCTCTATCGGATTGATCCTGGTGCTGGCCCTGGCTGCGGCGACGCGGGCCGCTCCGACCACGCTGGCACCCGAAAGAATGCTGGTCCTGGTCGTGGGCCCGACCACCACCCCGATCCATCCGGACGAAGGGGAGGTCGTGCAACGGCTCAACCAGTTGCGCCGCCAGAACGGACTGGACCAGATGCAACTGGCCACGATGCACTACGACCAACCGGCCCAGGCCCGCGTGTGCCGCGAGGTGCTCTCGATCCAGAGCCGGGACCTGGTGGCGGTCAGCCTGGTCGAGCTGGATGCCAAGGGAAACCCGGTGCGGAGCCTCTACACGCTGCCGCGGGTGACCCCGGCCAACCTCGACCAGCTCCAGGGAACCCTGTCGCGTTTCTCCCAGCTCTCCGGGCTGCCGCTGCACAACCCGAACCTGGCGGACGACTTCCCGGTGAGCCAGGAGATGATGACCTCGGAGGGCGTCCAGAACACCGCCCGGCGGCTGGACGACCTGGCCCAGGCCCTCTGGGTCGAGGTGCGAAAC
The DNA here is from genome assembly GCA_002329445.1 of bacterium UBP9_UBA1432. GTDB lineage: Bacteria > Vulcanimicrobiota > Xenobia > Xenobiales > Xenobiaceae > Xenobium > Xenobium purgamenti. The sequence continues at coordinate 374 of DCTU01000188.1, read as the reverse complement.
CAGCCCCTGCGCCCCGACCAGGCGGATCTCAGAGCCCGTCAGGCGCTCTTGAACCTGGCCGAGAACTCGCTGCTGCTGCGCCAGGCCCTGGATCGGGGCGTGATCAATCCGCGGGAACAGTTCCAGTTGGTGCTGACCCAGGCCCAGGAATGGAAGGACTCGCGGCCTGAGCTGTACCTGCCGATCCCCTCCCGCGCGAAGGTGGCCCCCATCAACCAAGCCATCCAGGGGGTCCGACAGGCCTGGATGCAGTTGAACCCGGGTCTGCGCTGAGCCTCCCGGGTCCAGGCGACCCGGAGTGCTTCGGGCCGGCAGTCTGAAGAAAACGAACCGGGCCGCGAGGTTCTTCACCCCGCGGCCCGGTGGGTGGTTGG
>DCTU01000046.1:2784-4653 GCA_002329445.1 bacterium UBP9_UBA1432 | reverse complement strand
GGTTCTCACGCCAGGCGGCGGATCGAGGCAGCCCGTCGAGTCTTGCCGCCCGATCTCCCTGGCCGGGACGCGTGCCTCCCCCCTGTTTCGCGAGACGCCTCAGCAACCTCCAGCAAGGCGCAGCCTTTCGCTGCTTGCGGAAATGCACGGATGCCCCACGCATGGCGCAGGGCATCCAGGGGCCTTCGGCGCTCCTCGGCCGGGGCTTCCGGCCGGGCGGTCAGTTCGCGGCGGCGGCCAGCTCGGCGCGCTGGACCTTCGTGTAGGGGATCGGCCTGCGCACGGACGAGGGGTGGACCCCTGCCTTCAGCGCCATGATCATGCCGGCCGCCTCGATGTAGTTCTCGACGTAGATGAACTTCGGGTGTTCTGGGACGTTCAGGCAGCTCTTGTTTTCGCGGACCACGATGACCGGGATGCCGGCGTCCAGGCAGGCCTGGTGGGGCGCGCCGAAGCATCCGTAGGGGGAGACCATGCAGTCCACGTCGCGGTTGCTCATGCCTTCCGTGCGGCTCAGGCGCGGGGCCTTGTGCAGCCCCTTGAGCAGGCAGTGCACGAAGTTCTCGGTGATGATCTCCACCGCGATCCTCGGGTCCACCACTTCCTTGAAGCCGGTCAGGGCGTAGTCCACCGGGCCGTGCGCGCAGGGCTTCTCCAGGGCCTCGCCGATGAAGCGGGTGGCGATGGCCTCGACCCCACCCACCGGGTTCACGCCGCCGTCCCGCCAGTAGGCAGCCAGCGTGTCGTTGTCGATGGTGATGGGCGTCGCGATGCCGAGCGCATCGAACTCGTGCTCGTTGACCTGCTCCACCAGTTCCCGCCAGTTGATCACGTCTCCGGTGGCGACGCCGTTCTCCATCCGGGCGATCAGGTGCAGGGGCTTGCGCAGTTCCAGGATCTCCGCGTCAAGACCCAGGGTGGCACGGGCCGCGGACACCGCGTTGATCGACTGGTAGTCCGCCTTGTTGACCACCACCAGCACCTTGTTGGAGCGCACCTTCTTCAGGAAGAGCTTCCCCATCAGGAACTGGTCCAGGTGGTGGCCTTCCACGTACAGGGCGTTCGGGGGCATCTCGTTGATGTCCGAGGCGTTCACCACGTTGGGGTGCAGCACCAGGTTGTCGCAGCAGGCGCCCAAGAGCCTGGCGGCAGGGTTTCCATCCCCGCAGTGCCCCCCGATCTCGCAACCGATCCCTGTCGGGACAATCATCACAACGTTCACGACGTGCCCTCCTCCGCCTGTGCATCCCTCGGCCGCTATCCGGCCATTGTGAGGTGTAAGAAGACCCTACCGCAGGGCGGCCAAGGCGGTCAACGCAGGACCCGGGGCCTCGAATCCGCCGACCGACCTCGGCAGCTCGAGACCTGGGAGCCCGCAATGCACCCGGGAGGACGCCCAGGGCCAGGTGACAAATCATGAGGGATGCGCCGTGCCCTGCCCCTGTTGCTTGTCCTCCTGGCCCTGCTCCTCCCCCTGGGTGCCGCCGCGAGGGAGGACGCCGTCTCGGTGGTCGGGCGCCACTATGCCCTGCTGAACGACGGTGACCTGCAGGGGGCCTACATGCTCCGCAGCGCCGCCGCCCGCCGCAAGCTCTCGCTGGCGACCTTTCGGCAGAACTGGCAGACCTGCCGCAGCGTCGGGTTCTACGAAGGTCCCAGGGAGGTCTCCAACGACGGCCACACGGCCGTGGTCCAGTATCGGATCGGCTCGTGCGATACCCTTGGCGCGGATCGGTTGCGTTACGGCAACTACGAGATGCGCGCCACACTCTGCCAGGAGTCCGGACACTGGCGGATCGACCAGGTCGAGGCCAGCCAGATGGACGGCCACGACGCCCCGATGTGGGAGGTTGACCGGCCAGACCTCCC
>DCTU01000046.1:0-2643 GCA_002329445.1 bacterium UBP9_UBA1432 | reverse complement strand
ACGGCCTGGCTGGAGGGGGCAGCGCCCTGGCCGTGGCCTTCCAAAAGGGGAACTGGCAGGTCTCCATCCTGGTCACCAGTACCACCTGGGGCGGTACCGACGCCCCAGCCGACCCGAGGGGCACCACCCTGGAGTTCTCCTTCACGCGGATCAAGTAGGCGCTCGGCAAAGTCCGCCCGTGCCCGGGCTGCATTCCTGTTCGTTCGGGTTGTCGGGCTCAATCGCCGGGCAGCCCGGCCCGACTCTGGTGCCGCGATGGCCGGGCCTCAAGCCTCCGGACCCCCACCCTCGGCGTCCTGGCCCCGCAGATCCCTGTTCAAGTGGCGGACCCGGTGACCCCGAACTCGACTTGACGAAGGCGCCGGCGGACAGCGGAGTGCACACCCTGCGATCCGGCCCTCGGCCAGTCGCCCCCTGGCCTGACGGAAAGCTGTGCCAGGAACCGGACCCCCTGTTTGGGACTGCCGGATTCACCTCCCTCTGGACGGTCTGCATCCAGGCCCCTCGCCCGCGCTCGGGCGCAAGGAAGGGGGGCGCTCGAGAAGAACCTCCGGCCAGAGGGGTTCCTGGTTCGCCCGGAGGCTTCCCCTCCGGCTGGAGCCGGGGTTCTGGGAGCCGCGGAGCGAGAGGAGGGTTTCATGACAGAGTTGTCCTGCCGGTGGGCGGCTGGGCCGTTTCTGGCCAGGTTTCTCCTGGTTTTCGGAATCCTGTGGGCGCTCCTGGCCGCCCCGGGGTGCGGGCAGGGCCAGGCCGCTTCCCCCTCGGAGGAAGGTTCCGCCCGCGACTGGCCCTTCTCGGTCGTGTCGAGCGAGCTGCGCTTCCGGGTCTTCTACGACTCGCCGGCAGACCAGGGCACGGCCGAGCAGGTCGCCTCCAGCCTCCGGGACGCCTGGGTCTTCCAGACCCGGGTCCTGGGCTTCACCAACCCTCCGTCCGATGGCGGAATCGTCGGCCCGGACGACTGGTTCGACGTCTTCCTGGTCCGGGGGATCGACTCGTGCAAGGTGGATATCGCTTCCCCCGAACCCGTCACACCCTGGGGCGGGCTGGCCTGCTACATGCAGTTGGACCCCTGGGGGAAATACGGCGGCGAGGGACTGGCCCAGACGGTGGCCCACGAGTTCAACCACGCCACCCAGGCCGCCGACGCCTGGAACGACATGCCCATCGCCTACGAGATGACCGCCTGTTACGTCGACCAGTATTTCGGGGACCCCATCGGCTATCAGCTCGCCGACTTCCAGGCACACCCGGAGTGGAGCCTCCTGCGGAACGACGACTACGCGACCTACTACATGTACGGGTCGTCCCTGTATCTGCACTTCCTGAGGGACTGCTACTTTGGGGGCGACGACCGCTTCATCTCCCTGCTCTGGAAGGCCATGCGCCGCCGCCCGGGCGTGGACCCGGCCCGACCCCTCTTCGTGGACGCCCTGAATGCCGCCCTGGCCCCCCAGGGCAAGAGCTTCCTGGACACGGTCCCCACCTTTGCCCGCTGGCGCTACTACACCTGTAGCCGGGACGACCACCGGCACTTCCAGCGGGTCACGCCCGCCCTGGCGACCAGGCCCCAGACCTTTCTGCCCGACGAGACCTCCCTGCCCGAGTCGGACCTGGTCCTCCGCCAGGTCTCCCTCCAGGAAACCCCGCTCTCCATCGATCCGGCTCCCATGAGAACCGGCAGCGCCTACCGCGAGGTCGTGCGCGAGAACCCCTCGCAGACCTCCTTCCAGGTGAGGCTGATCCAGCCGCCCGGCCCGACGTCCGAAAAGGTCCGCTGGGTGGTGCAGGCCGTGCCCGGCCTGTCTCCGGACAGCGACGGGGAAGTCGTCGAATTCACCAGGGGCGTGGCCCGGGTGGCCTTCGCTCCCGACGGCCGGAGGACCCTGATCCTGACCGCCATGCCCACCTCCGACGACGACCCCGCCTTCCCTTCCGATGAGACCTTCCCGGTCTCGCTGCAGCTCGAGCCCTGAGGGGGGGGGATATCGGCCTGTTCTTGACGGACGCGATTCCTTTCTCGGGAAGAGGGTGTCCACCGCTCCAGGTCCCGACGCAGCCCTCCGGAAAGGCCAACTCCCGCAGCCCCTCCTGACACCCCCTGCGGAGCGCCTTCTGCGCCCGGCCCCGGGCCGCGCGGGCGGTCCGACGCCAGGATCGGGTGCCCGCAGTTCGGGGCCGGGCGTCTTCCGGGCATTGTTGAGGGGCCCGATGGGTGGCGGCCTCGCCAGGAAGCCATCGGCCGGATCTCGGGAACCTCCCGTCCTGGCCTGGCCAGGCAGGCTTGTCTGCAGCCTTGCTTCCGGTCCCAGGTGGCGGGAGGCGAGACGGTGGAAGCGCATTCTCCCTCCCGAAATCCACCACCCTTCCCAGGATCTTCCCGCGAAACATGCTGGAGAGGCGAACTGGACAGCCCGAGGGCACGCCACCGACGAAGCTCGCGTCCCAGGCAGTAGACGACAAAGAATCACGTGTGCCTGGTTTCCATCCCCTCATTGTCGGGGCTGAGTGTCCGGCTTTGTCCGCTACGCGGACAGCATGACGGAGGCCCGGTTTCCATCCCCTCATTGTCGGGGCTGAGTGTCCGGCACTCTCCGCGCCGACATTCCCGAATCCGCTCTCTGTTTCCATCCCCTCATTGTC
>DCTU01000388.1:3487-3778 GCA_002329445.1 bacterium UBP9_UBA1432 | reverse complement strand
GTTTCCCGGCCAGGATGACGCTGCGACGGGTCGCCGAAAGCACCCGACCCTCCACGCGAAACTCGGCGGGTTCCTGCTCTTGCGCGGTCGGCTCGGGATGCGCCTGGGTGGACTCCACGGTCACCAGCAGCCCCTGGGGCTCCAGTCCGGCAGCAGGGCGCAGGGGCACGCAACTGGTGATCGACAGAGCCGGGTCCGCCGCCAGGGCTGGCACCAGCAGGACCCAGCCCAGCAGGATCCCCAGAAGAAGAGGCCTGATTCTCACCTGGACACCTCCCTGACGCGCCTGCT
>DCTU01000388.1:0-3466 GCA_002329445.1 bacterium UBP9_UBA1432 | reverse complement strand
AGCCCGGTCCTGTGTTCCTGTCGGTGCCGCGGATTCCCGCTCGGGGCTTGGGCGCACCTTCTCCTGCACCTTGCCATCCAGGGAGCCGATGGCCTCATCCAAGAGCAGGAGGCACGATCAGCGGCCACCCCAACCGCTGCCAACCGGGGGGGAGTCACCCCGGCGAGTCGAATCCCCCCTTCATGGGTCATCCGCTGTCCGAGGACACTTCGCCGGAAGCCGAACGGGTCCAACTGGACATCCTGCGTCGGCTGCCGCCCTGGCGGAAGGTACAGATGGTGGCCGACGGCTGGGAATGCAGCCGCGAACTGGCCCTGGCCGGTCTGCGCCAGCGTCATCCGGAGGCTTCCGAACTGGCGCTGCAGCGTCGCCTGGCCCGGCTCATGCTTGGCGACGAGCTGGCCCTCAAGGTCTACGGGAATCCGTGATATCCGAAGCTCTCAAGGTCACTCTGGCCGTGATCGACGCACTCGAAGAGATCGGTGTGCGCTACCACCTCGGGGGGTCCTTTGCCAGTTCGATCCACGGGGTTCCCCGCCAGACGCGGGGCGTGGACCTGGTCGCCGACCTGCGCGCGAAACATGTGACCGCACTGGTTGGCCGGCTGGCGGACACCTTCTACGTCGACGGCGGGATGATCCGCGAAGCCATCTGGCGCCATTCGAGCTTCAACCTGGTCCATTTCGAGAGTGGATTCAAGGTGGACATCTTCGTGCTGGGAGAAGGGCCATTCGACCTGGAGGAATTCGGGCGCAGCAAACCTGCCCGCCTGGTCCAAGAGCCACCTCGTGACGTGTTCGTCAAGAGCCCGGAGGACACTGTCCTGCGCAAGCTGACCTGGTATCGCCTGGGCGGCCAGGTCTCCGAACGGCAGTGGCTTGACGTCCTGGGAATCCTCAAGCTCCAAGCCGAGGGCCTGGACAAGGAGTACCTGAGCCGATGGGCAGCCGACCTGGGAGTCGCAGACCTCCTGGAGCAGGCCACACGGCAGGCCTCCTGACGGGGCTCTCCGACTGCGGGGCGGCGTGGATCGCCTGGGGATGCACGCCTCCCGCCGGAGCCTTCAGGCGCCCGGCGGGAACCAGAAGAGCGCGGACAGTGCGAGGTCGATGGCCCGCAGTTCCTCTGTCGATACCTGCCCATAGAAAACGCGAACCCGAGACTTGTCGACGCTCCGGACCTGGTCAACAAGCGCGTAGGACCGCTCCCGCAGGCCGCTGCCCTGGGGCTCGAGCAGCGGGTAGAGCAGACCCTCACCGCCCGTCCGGGTCACGGGGACCACCGAAACCAGAGGGTAGCGCTGGTCCTCCGAGAGATGGGGACTGCTGACGACGACGCAAGGCCGACGCCCCTTCTGCTCGTGTCCTACGGTCGGGTCGAGGTCCACGAGCACCACCGTGCCGCGGAGCAACCTCATGCGGTGCGTCTTCTCCACCCGAGGTCCGGCAACCACTCCACGGGAATTCCAGCCTCGGGGTCCAGGAGATCGTCCCCGGAGTCGGGATCGCCCCAGTCCGCCAGGCCAAGCCCAGCCAACTCCCGGCTCTCCGGATGAGGATGGTCCACGCTCTTCTGCAATTCCAGGGCCAGGCGTCGACGCAACTCGTTGCGGACTGCCAGCAGCAGGAACCGGGCGCGGTCCCTCTCCAGCCGATCCATCTGTTGCAGCAGATCGTCAGGGAGATCGATCGAGATGCGCATGGGCGGTTCCTTCGACGTCAACTGCCGAACTCATCGTGTCCCCGTCGGCATTCCGTCGCGCACGCGCAGGTGACCTGGGAGGTGCGTCCGGGACAGACTGTGGGCGTGGTCAGGGGGTCTGAGAGCCATCGGGTCTCATGGAGAGCCTCCTTGGGTCGCGGCGGAGGGAGGCTTGGGGCGGATTCGGGCCCTGCGGAAGCAGCTTGTCATGGCAAGATCGCATGGCATAGAATCGACCCATGGAGCCCGCCAAGAAGAACTTCCACCTTCCCCTCCCAGAGAGCCTGTATCAGCGTCTCCGGTCTGAGGCGCAACGATCGAAGACACCGGCCACCCGACTGGTCCGCCAGGCCTTGGAACGCTACCTCGGGGAAAGGGAGCGCCAGACGGTGCATGACGCCGTGGTGGAGTATGCCACCATGGCGGCTGGCACACCCGAAGACCTGGACGAGGAACTGGAGGCCGCCGGCCTGGAATGCCTGGCCAGGCTCGAGCCCTACGGCGAATGAAGAAGGGAGACATCTTCTGGGCCCTGCTCGAGCCGAGGTCAGGCTCCGAGCAGCGGGGGCGGCGCCCGGTCATCCTGGTTTCGCACGATGGGTTCAACCAGGTCCAATCGTGGCGATCCGTCATCGTCGTGCCGCTGTCGACTTCGCCGCGGCAGGGCCGCCGGTATCCGACGGTGGTCGAAATCCCTGCAGGCGAAGCCGGCTTGCCGGTGACCTCCTACGCCCTGTGCCACCAGGTCACGACGATCGACCGGGGGAAGCTCCTCGAGCCTCTTGGCCCCCTTCCCGGATCCACCCTCCAGGCGGTCGAGCGGGGCCTCCGGGTGGCTCTGGGGATGGGTTGACGGAGCCACGCCAACGAAGGCTGAATCCGCCACCTACCGTGGCATTCGGCGGCGGATTCAGGCGAAGTTGCACCACTTGACGAGACACGATCGGTGTGCGCTACCACCTCGAAGGGTCCTTTGCCAGTTCGATCCACGGGGTTCCCCGCCAGACGCGGGACGTGGACCTGGTCGCCGACCTGCACACGAAACGCTTCATCCCCCCCCGGGCCTCCCCTACTCCTTTGCCCAGGCGGCCGGGCCGGTGTGGTAGAGGTTGTTGCCCTCGCAGTCGATGGCCACCACGACGGGGAAGTCCTCCACCTCCATCCGGCGGACGGCCTCGGTGCCCAGGTCCTCCCAGGCCACCACCTCCGAGGACTTGATGCAGCGGGCGATCAGGGCCCCGGCCCCGCCGGTGGCGGCGAAGTAGACGCAACCGTGGGCCTTCATGGCCTCCACCACGGCGGGACTCCGGTCTCCCTTGCCGACCATGCCGCGCAGGCCGTGCGCGATCAGGGTGGGCGAGAAGGCGTCCATCCGCGTGGAGGTGGTGGGACCGGCGCTGCCCACGGGCCGTCCCGGCTGGGCGGGCGTGGGCCCGACGAAGTACAGGGTCGCCCCCTCCAGCTCGAAGGGCAGGGGCGAACCCGCGGCCAGCAGCTCGCAGATCCGCTTGTGGGCGGCGTCACGGGCGGTGTAGAGGGTGCCGGTCAGGCAGACCTCGTCGCCGGCGCGCAGGGCCGACACGTCTTCGGCTCGCAGGGGCAGGTTGAGCTTCTTCATCTTGGTCCTCACAATTCGACGGACGCGTGGCGCGCGGCGTGGCAGTTCAGGTTGACGGCCACGGGCAGGGAGGCGATGTGGCAGGGGGCGGCCTCGATGTGGACGGCCAGGGCGGTGGTGCGCCCTCCCAGGCCCTGGGGGCCGACC
>DCTU01000047.1 GCA_002329445.1 bacterium UBP9_UBA1432 | reverse complement strand
AACATCCTGGACTAGTCCCTCCAGTGAGGGCATTCTGGACCCCCGGGCGGGGCTCGGTCCGGAGGCGCAAGCTGCCTTGAAGACCCTTGGGTCAGGAGTATTTTGATGAAGAGATATACGGTCGCCGTCGTGGGGGCCACGGGAGCGGTGGGCAGGACCATGTTGGAGGTCCTGGCCGAACGGGACCTTCCCCTGGGACGGGTGCGGGCCATGGCTTCGTCCCGTTCCGCCGGGGCTCGGATCCTCTGGAAGGGTGAGCCTCTGCAGGTCGAGGATGTGGCCCGGGCCGACTTCGCAGGGGTGGACCTGGCGCTCTTCGCAGGGGGGGAGGTGGCCTCGGCGGACTACGCGCCGAGGGCCTGTACCCAGGGCGCGCTGGTCGTCGACAACTCGGCAGCTTTCCGGATGGACCCCAAGGTTCCCCTGGTGGTCCCAGAGGTCAACCCGCACCATCTGGCCAGGCATTCCGGCCTGATTGCCAATCCGAACTGCTCGACCATCCAGATGGTGGTGGCCCTGGCCCCGATCCACGCGTCGGCGGGGCTGAAGAGGGTCGCGGTCTCCACCTACCAGTCCGTCTCGGGGACGGGCAAGGAGGCCCTGGAGGAGCTCCAGGAACAGACCCGTTCTTGGGTCGACGGAGGGCCGATGCCCTCTCCACGGGTCTATCCCCGGACCATCGCGTTCAACGTTCTGCCTCAGATCGCGGCCTTCGACGAAGAGGGATCGACCGGAGAGGAAGTCAAGATGGTTCTGGAGACCCGGAAGATCCTGGGCCTCGCGGACCTTCCAGTCATGGCGACCTGCGTCCGGGTGCCGGTCTTCCACGCCCACTCCGAGGTCGTCTACGTCGAGACCGAGCGCCCCCTTTCCCCCGAGCAGGCCCGGGAAGTTCTGCGCGGAGCACCTGGAGTCCGGGTTGTGGATGACCCGGCGCGGGGGGAATACCCAACCCCCCTCGACGCTGAAGGCCAGGACCTGGTCCTGGTCGGCCGCATCCGTCGGGATCCGACGGTACCTCACGGCCTGGCGATGTGGGTCGTGGCCGACAACCTGCGCAAGGGGGCCGCGACCAACGCCGTCCAGATCGCCGAAGCCCTTCTTGAAGTGAATCGGAAGGCCTGAGAGGAGAGCCTCGACGCGATGAGGATCCTGGTGCAGAAGTTCGGGGGCACCTCGGTGGCAGGGGAAAAGGGACGCCAGGGCCTGGCTCGTAAAGTCCGGGAAGCCCGTGTTCGGGGGATGCACCCCGTGGTGGTGATCTCCGCGATGGGCCGTGCCCCCCAACCGTATGCAACTGACACCCTGCTGGGTCTGGTGGCTGCCTGGAGGGAATGCCAGGAACCTCGGGAACTGGACATGCTGATGGCCTGCGGTGAGATCCTGTCCAGTGTCGTAGTCAGCCATTTTCTGCGCAGCCTGGGCTTGCCGGCCCGGGCCTTCAGCGGAGCCGAGGCGGGCATCCTGACGGAGGGGCCCTTCGGCGAAGCCCGCGTCGCTTCCGTAGATCCCGGCCCTCTGCGAGCAGCCCTGGAAGCCGGAGAGATCCCTGTGGTCGCCGGTTTTCAGGGAGCCTGCTCGGGTCTGGGGGTGGCCACCCTGGGGCGGGGTGGCAGCGACACCACCGCCGTTGCCCTGGGGGCCGGGTTGGGGGCCGAGGCCGTCGAGATCTACACGGACGTTGAAGGCGTCATGACCGCCGATCCCCGCCAGGTCCCCGAGGCCAGGGTCCTTCCCGACATCACCTTGCTGGAGATGGGTGAGATGGCCAACGAGGGCTCGCGCGTGCTTCACCCTCGTGCGGTGGCCATGGCGGAGGCCCATCGGGTCCCCCTCGTGGTCCGCTCGACCTTCTCCGAAGCCCCCGGGACCCGCATCCTGGATCGGCCGGTTGGGGTTGGCGAACTGGTCACCGGGATCGTGACCGTGGGGGGGCTGTGTCGGGTCTGCATCGATCTGGGCGAAGCCGAGGACCTCGCCGCCGAGCGTTCGCGCGTCTTCGAGAGTCTGGCCGGGGCCGGACTCTCGCTGGACCTGATCAACGTGCTGGCTCGGCGCCTGTACTTCCTGTTGAAGGAAGAAGACTTGCGGTCGGGAGCTGATGACCTTCTGCAGAACCTGGGCCATCCCGGCGAGGTGCGCCGTCACTGCGCCAAGGTCTCGGTGGTCGGCCAGGGCATGCGCGGAGTCCCAGGGGTCATGTTCCGGATTCACCGGGCCTTGCAGAGTGGGGGGGTGGAACTGATCCACAGCACGGATTCCCACATCACGATCTCCTGCGTGGTTCCTGAAGACCACCTCGCCCGCGCGGCATGCGCCCTGCACCGCGAGTTCGGGCTGCATCAGGCGGAGGGAGGGGCAACTTGAACCTCCGCGAGCGCCTCTTCGACACCTGGCGATTCATGCCAGGACGCCAACGGACGCTCTTGTTGCTCCTGCTCGGGGCCCTGGTGGGGATGGGCCTGTATCTGGTGCGGATTTCGAACTTCTTCAGCTACCTCTCGGATGATCCGCGCGCCTGCATCAACTGCCACATCATGTACCCCGAGTACGCGACCTGGCGGCACTCCAGCCACGGCCGCGACACCACCTGCAATGACTGCCACGTACCGCACCACAGCGTGATCGCCAAGTACCGCTTCAAGGCCGAGGACGGGATGCGGCACAGCGCGATCTTCACCCTGCGGATGGAACCCCAGGTGATCCGCGCTCGCCCTGAAGCCATCCACGTGATCAACGACAACTGCATCCGCTGCCACGGCGAGCAGATCGTGCACACCAACCTGGCCGACCATGGTCGACTGTGCCTGGATTGTCACCGCGAGGTGCCCCATGGTCGGGTGCACAGCCTGTCTTCGACGCCCAACGCGGCGGTTCCGCCCCTCGACCCCGTGATCCCCCGCGCCTGGATGCCCGGCTCCCCACGACAACCCGGAGGCTCCCGATGACCATCAAACCCCCGCACAAGCCCCTGATCCCCGGATGGCTGCTGGTCGTCCTGGCAGGCCTCCTGGTCTTCGGCCTGGGAGTTCTGGCCAGTTCCATCAACGAGCGCCGGGCCGAGTCGAAGCTTGCCCGGGTGCAGTTCCTGCAGCCTCTGGATGAGTGGGAGTCCGACCCGGCGAAGTGGGGGGTCTCCTTCCCTCGCCAGTTCATCTCCTGGGAGTCCACCCGGGACTCCGCCACGCGCCCCGGCTTCCTGCCGGAGGGCACCGGGGATTATCTGGCTCAGAGGCCCGAACTGGTGGTCCTGTGGGCCGGGTACTCCTTCACCAAGGCCTACAACAAGCCGCGGGGCCACTACCATTCGGTGGAGGATGTGACCGCGACCCCCCGGGTCGATGCCAGCACGCCGGCCACCTGCTGGACCTGCAAGAGCCCGGATGTTCCCCGTTTGATGGCACGCGACGGGGTGGAGGCCTTCTACGCCAACTCCTTCGACCACTATCGTTCCGAAATCACCAACCCGATCGCCTGCCTGGACTGCCACGACCCCCAAACCATGGCGCTGCGGATTTCTCG
>DCTU01000112.1:2667-3055 GCA_002329445.1 bacterium UBP9_UBA1432 | reverse complement strand
TGAAGGGCCAGGAGGAGTTCCACCGCTACCTGAAGATCCTGGACGAGTGGACCCAGACCACCTTCACTTCCGGGCGTCTGCCCCGAGAGGCCAGCCAGGCCCTGGAGATGATGGATTCCTTCCTGCGCTACAGCCAGACCCGGACGGTGGTGGAAAAGGGCCAGGTGGTGCGCAGCCCCTTGCGCACCGCGGTGCTGATCGACTTCGTGCAGTACATCGTGCCCCAGGCCGATCCGGCCCACATGAACGACCGTTCGACCGAGACCCTGATCCGCTTCCTGGACTGGGCCTCTGACCCCGGCATGCTGGGGGCTCAACTGGCCACGGTGCTGCTGACCGAGAATCTGGCGGGGCTGAACCGCTCGCTGGTCGAGAACCCCTACTCGGC
>DCTU01000112.1:0-2567 GCA_002329445.1 bacterium UBP9_UBA1432 | reverse complement strand
TCGGTGAAGTACCTGGCGGACCTCAAGAAGGAGCTGATCGAGAAGGAGTGCTACGGTCTGCTGGAGTTCGTCGAGGCCCGCCGGACCCTGGACGACGTGGCGGGCCTGGCCGAGGCCAAGGCCTGGCTGCGCCAGGATTCCCGCTTGATCCGCGAGGGCAAGCTCAGCTCGGTTCCCATGGGATATCTGATGACCGGCCGGATCGGCACGGGAAAGACCTGGCTGACGAACTGCTTTGCGGGCGAGGTCGGCGTGCCGTTCGTGGTGTTCAAGAACTTCCGCGACAAGTGGATGGGCGCCACCGAGGGCAACCTGGAGAAGATCTTCCAGGTCCTGCGTGCCCTGGGACAGGTCATCGTGTTCGTGGACGAGGCCGACCAGATGACGGGCAAGCGCGGCGGAGGCGATGACAGCGGGGTCTCGGGTCGCATCTATGCGATGCTGGCCGCCGAGATGAGCAACACCGCCAACCGGGGGCGGATCGTCTGGGTCTTCGCCACCTCGCGGCCTGACCTGGTCGAGGTCGACCTCAAGCGGCCTGGCCGCCTGGACGTCCACATCCCCCTCTTCCCGCCCCAGAGCGATGCCGAGCGCCAGGAGCTTTTCGTGGCCATGGCCCGCAAGGTCGGGCTGCCCCCCGAGGAGCTGCCGGAGCTGCCTGCCGGGCTGGACGTCGGGGGCAACGAGATGGAGGCCATCATGGTCCGGGCCCAGCGTCTCTTCGACCTGCAGGTGGAAGGAGCGCGCTCCCTCAAGGAGGTCCTCTCCGACGTGGTGGGCCAGTATCGCCCCGTCCCGCATCGACGCAACCTGGAATACATGGACCTGGTGGCGGTCAAGGAGTGCACCGACGAGGCCTTCCTGCCTGAGCGCTACCGCCATCTGGAGGCGGCCGAGCTCGACCGGCGCCTGGATGAACTCAAGAGGGAACTGGGATTGTCATGAAGCTGACTCGTCTGCTGGTGACGCTCGGGCTGGTCCACGATGCGACACGCTCCGTGCCCGCTCGGGAGGAGGAGGTGGCGCCGGTCCCGACCCAGGTCCTGAGCCTGGAGGAACTCCGGGTTCAGGAGGCCCATGACCGCGCTCGCGGCGAGGCGGCGGATCTGGGGCTGGACAAGACCTGGGAAGAGATCTACCGCGAGCACGGACTGGGGGACCCCCCCGGGGGAATCTGTCTGGAGGAGCTGGATCGGCAGGTTCAGGGGCTCTCCGAGGAGGAGGCGCGCCTCGTGGTCCTGGGCATCCTCCAGGAGAAGGGGGCCCCGGTCCGAGAGGTGCTGCTGGACGGCCAGCGCCGGGATGAGGCCCTGGATGCCCACGAGCAGGTTCTGGAACAGCAGGTGGCGGCCCGCCGGTCGGCCCTCGAGCAGCGCGTCGCCGAACTGACGCGCGAAGCCAGAACCCTTCAGCTCCGCTCGGCGGACCTGCAGGCGGCCCTGGAGGCATGGAAGAAGCGCAAGCGCGAAGAGGAAGACCTGATGGAGCTGCTGGGGGGCATGCTGGTCCGGCTTCACGAGCAGGCCCCGACTGCCGAACCGGCGGGTCCGGGGAAGCCCTCCCCGGAACGATGAACTCTTCAGGCAGGTCGCCTGCTCGCCCCGGCGAAGGCCTGCCTGCCAAATCCTATCGAGACAGGGGGCTTCCATGGCGGACCTGCACCTGATGGACTACAACGAATCCGACCGGGCCGATTACTTGGCGGTGGTGGCCTCGATGGCCGGAGCAGACGGCCAGGTCAGCTCGGAGGAGATTCTGGCGCTGCAGGAACTCTGCAAGCACTTCGTGCTGGGTCCCGACGCCCGCGGGCGGGTGATGGCGGCGACCACTCCGGGCACCGAGGACCTCGAAGCGACCCTGAAGCGCATGGCTGCGACCGACTTGCGCTGCGCCCTGACGCTGGATTTGTGTTCGATGGCCTGGCAGGACGGGCAGTTCCAGGAGGCGGAGGAGGCCGAGATCCGGCGACTGGCCGGAGGCCTGGGGCTGACGGATCGACAGGTTTCCGCGCTCATGCACTTCGCCTCGTCGTTGCGCCAGGGCGTGAACCCCGAGCAGGGCCTGGCCCTGCTGGAGGCCTCCGGGGTGCCTCGGAACGCCCTGGCCATGTCGGGCACCCTCCTCGGGATGAGCCTGGCCGGGGTCGGGGTGGCCCGCCAGGCCCTGGACACTCTCTAGACCCAGGCCCCACAGGGTCTTTCCCGCCCGGGTCTCGAACCCGGCGGCGGTTTCCGTGTTCCCGCACTTCGAGGTGGACCCCGGGCAGGGACCGGGAACCTCTTTCAGAAGGGGGAGGGCATTCCCGGGCCGGGGGCTCCGGCCGAGGAGTCTCTATGTTGCGCCACCTGCTCTTGGTCGGTCTGGTCTTGATGCTCGCCGGTTGCGGACGCCCGGTCTCCTTCCAGGGCGGAGAACCGCCCTCTGCCGACACGAGCTCGCTGGCCTCGCCCTCTGCCCACCCTTCCCCCAGTCCGAGTCCTTCGCCCTACTCCGCCGAGGCGGCCGAGGCCCTGGCCAGGACGCGGGAGCAGGTGGTGCACGCCAAGGACGGCTCGGTCCTGATCCGG
>DCTU01000408.1:9613-10122 GCA_002329445.1 bacterium UBP9_UBA1432 | reverse complement strand
GAGACCGCGCCCCGCAGCTTGCCCTTCTTGATCTTCAGGCCACCCGCCAGCAGGGCCCCGTGGGTGGCCACGGCCACCACCTGGTCCACGCGCACGTTGGGGGCGGCGGTGACGATCTGCAGGGGAGTCCCGGAGCCGACGTCAACCCGCGTGACCTTCAGCCGGTCTGCGTCCGGGTGGGGTTCCACGCTCAGGATCCGACCTGTGAGAACGTGGGTGATCTCGGCGCCCTCGCGCTCGATCAGTTCGACCGGGACGCCGACCTGGGCCAGCAGCCCGGCGGCCTGCTCGGCCGTGCCCTCGAGATCGACGTAGTCCTGAAGCCAGGTGTAGGGAACGCGCATGATGAGCCTCTTTATCCTAGAACTGTCGGAGGAAGCGGTCGTCGCCCTCGAAGAGCAGCCGGATGTCGTCGATGCCGCGAGACAGCATCGCGATCCGCTCGACCCCCATCCCGAAGGCGTAGCCGGTGTAGCGCTCGGTGTCGTAGCCGACGCGGGACAGGACCC
>DCTU01000408.1:0-9581 GCA_002329445.1 bacterium UBP9_UBA1432 | reverse complement strand
CCCTCGCACAGGAAGCAGTCCACCATCACCTCAGCCGAGGGTTCGGTGAAGGGGAAGTACGACGGGTTGAAACGGGCCCGACGCCGCTTGCCGAAGAGACCGCGGGCAAAGACCTCCAGGGTGCCCTTCAGGTCGGCGAAGGTGACGCCCTCGTCCACCAGCAGGCCTTCCACCTGGTGGAACTCCCAGAAGTGGGTGGCATCCACCGCGTCCCGGCGATAGCACTTCCCCGGCACGATGATCCGCACCGGGGGCTCGGTCGTCTCCATGACCCGGACCTGGACCGGAGAGGTGTGGGTCCGCAGCAGCAGGCCCTCCCGGAGGAAGAAGGAGTCCCACATCTCCCGGCTGGGATGGTCGGCCGGGATGTTCAGGGCTTCGAAGTTGTAGAAGTCCGTCTCCACCTCGGGGCCCTGGACCACGCCGAAGCCCAGTCCTCGGAAGATCTCCTTGATCTGGCGGATCACCTGGTTGATCAGGTGCACCCTTCCAGGCGGAGCCCATCGCCCGGGGAGGGTCACGTCGATCCGCTCCTCCAACAGTCGCCCTTCCAGGGCCTCGCCGCGCAGCTCGGCCTGGCGCTCGGCCAGGAGGCCTTCGAGGAGCTCCTTGATCTCGTTGGCCTGTCGGCCCACCTCGGGGCGCTCGTCTGCGGAGAGGGAGCCCAGGCCCCGCAGGATGGTGGTCAGGGCTCCACCCTTGCGGCCGAAGACCCGGATCTTGGTCTCCTCCAGGGCTTCCAGGCTGGAAGCCCCGCGGACCTCGCGCGCCACCTCGTCCTTGAGGCGGGTGAGTTCATCGAAGATGGACATGTTGCACTCCAGTGGGGTTGCGGTCGGTGAGACCGGCGCCCCGGGATTCTCGCAGCGCCCCCCATCTCCTCCGCGAGCCCACCGTGGGACCGTGGAGTCAGGCGGGCTGGCCCTCTCCGCTGCGGGGCGAGAGGCTTGCCAGTCCAGCCAGCAGAACCCAGCCCGCGCAGGCCCATGCCAGGAGGTCGCCGACACGGGTGTAGAGCGTCTCTTCCGAGACCGGTGCCAGGAGAGCCACCCGGACGCCTCGTTCCATCAGCCGAGTCTCGGAGAGGACCTCCCCGGTCGCCGAGACGAAGCCCGAGATCCCGGTATTCCCGGCCTGGATGGTCGGGCGCCCCGTCTCCACGGCGCGCAGGATCGCCATGTCGAAGTGGTGGGCCGCAGCCGAGGTCTCACCGAACCAGGCGTCGTTGGTGGGCACGACCAGGAAGCGGGCTCCCTGAGCGACCAGGTCGGCCGGCAGGTGGCTGACCATGGACTCATAGCAGATCAGCACGCCCACGGGAGTGCCGCCCAGGTCCAGCGGATGGGGCCGAGGCCCCGGCAGATAGTTCATGACCAGATCCAACTGAGGGAGCGGGGGCAGGTAGCGCTTCCACGGGAGGAACTCGCCGAAGGGGACCAGGCGGTGCTTGTCGTGGCGCCCCGCCAGACGCCCCTGGGGGCTGAAGAGGCTGGCCGTATTCGAGGTCGCCTGATGGCCCGCCGACTCGATCGAGCCGACCAGCAGCCACACTCCCAGGTCGCGGGCCAGACGAGAGACCCGGGTCATGAGGCCCGGCGTCTGGAGGAATCCCCGATAGGGAATCGAGGTCTCCGGCCAGACCACCACCTGCGCTCCCTGACCAGCAGCCTGCCTGGTCAGGCTCTCCAATCGCTCCATGGTCTCGGCCTGAAAGGCGGGATCCCACTTGACATCCTGGGGCATCGAGACCTGCACCACGCCCCAGGCCAGCGGCGGCCCGACGGGGGCCGGGGGATGCGCCAGGCGCCAGGCCCCGAAGAGCAGCACCAGACCGCAGAGCCCGGCCGCCCAGGCCAAGGCCGGGCCGGCCCGACGGGTCCCTTCCCGCAGGCCCGAGGCCCGCCAGCGCACGACCCACCCCGCCACGGCCGCGTTGGTCAAGGCCAGGACGAAGCTCAACCCCCAGGGCCCGACCAGCGCCCCCACCTGGATCAACACCGGAACCCGAGCCTGGGTCTGCCCCAGCATACCCCAGGTGATGCCCAACGGGCCCAGCGTCTGCAAGAACTCCATGGCCACCCAGGCAGAGGCTGCAAAGAAGGCGTCCCCCACGGCCCCGCCAGGCCGTCGCAGTCCCAGGACGGCGCCCAGGAGCGCCGGGGCGACGCTCTTGAACAGGACCAGACCCACCAGGGCCAGAGGCCCGAAGAACAGGGCCCAGCTCAACAGCGCAGCCTGGAAGCCGATCCCCAGGACCAGACCCAGGACGGTGCCTCGAAGCACGCCCTGCCCCCGGCAGGCCAGCAGGAAGGGGATCAGGGCCAGCCAGGCCAGGGAGTGCAGGCGGACGTGAGGGAAGGGGAGGGTCAGGAGCAGAGCGGTCGCGGCAGCCAACAGCAGAGCCTGCCAGAAGGGCAAGGGGAAGGAGCCCGAATGCGCGGGAGAGAACCCCCGTGTCACCTCCACCCCTTCGGCGGATTCTCCACCATGCACAGACATCGTCGTCTTCCTCTGCTTGCCAGGCTCGGCGCCGGAATCCGAGGTTGGCTTCCCATCCTGGTCCTTCTGGGCGCCCTGGGGGTTGCCGGATGCGCCTCGGGCCCCTCCGAGAACTCGATCGCGGGGGGCAGCTCCGGGCCCCGATTCCTCCACTTTACCGTCACGGTCAACCCCAATGGGGTGATCGACCGGACCGGCCAGGGCTACTACGCCATCCTGATCAACGCCCAGGGAGAGCCCATCGAGGTCACCAACCTGGACACGTTCACGGACTTCATCCGCTTCGATGGCAACAACGTGGACTGGTTCCATCGCCAGGCCAACCTTCCCAATCCGGGGTTCACCTTTACGCAGGCGGGCAGCCTGAACGCCGCCAGCAGCGTCTCGGCCGACCGCAGGCAGTGGCGGGTGGTCCTGGACGTGGGGGAATCGACGAACTTCCTCAACCAGTTCGTGGTTGCCAACCGCTTCACCGCGCACCTGGTGACGACCGACAACTACCAGAACTCGATCCTGGGGAGGATCCTCGATACCATGGGCCCGGGGCCCGGGTTGGCCTCCAATACCCAGCAGACCCTGCAGGTCCAGAAGGGGACGGGCGCGGTCAGCCCCTTGCCCTCCTACTACCCCGACGACCCCCTCAACGACTGGATCACCCGAGATGATCTACCCCCCGCCTTGCCCTACACCAACTTCGACATCGCCAGGTTCGAGGTGGTCAGCCAATCCGAATAGGCCCGTCCCCAAGGCACCGACAGCGCAGGACAAGGCCGAGGCCGTGCGAAAGGGGCGGGCCATGCGCGCCTTCCGCAGTGGGCTCTTCTGGCTGATTTGCGGGGCGCTGGCCTGTTTGTGCTTGATCTCCCCCGTCACGGCCGGTCCCGCCGAGCCCGCCCACCTGACCGCCGACCGGGTCCACTCGACCCCCGAGAAGGTGGTCGCCGAGGGTCACGTGGCCGTCGACATCGAGGGAGCCCGCCTGCTGTGCCAGCGCCTCGAGATGGATCGCGCCACCGGCCGGATCACCGCCACACGGGAGTGTGTCTTCTACTACAAGGACAGCTTCATCGCGGCCGAGACCCTGACGTGGGATCCCCAGACCCGCACCGCACACATGCTCAAGGCCGCGGGCCAGGGTCGGGACTTCAGCATGGAGGGAGGGTCGCTGGACCGCGACGTCTTCTTCTGGGCCGAAAAGGTGAACTGGACCGCCGAGAAGGTCGAACTGCTGGACGCCACCTTCACCACCTGCGACACCTCGCCTGGCGACTGGCACTACAACTTCCACTCCGAGCTCGTGGAGATCTACCCCGAGGACCGGTTGCTGGCCGCCAACACCAGCTTCACCTGGCACGGGCGCCGGATCGCCACGGTGCCGACCCTGAACCTCTCGCTGGACCCCCGCGACCAGCGCCGCCGCAGCCAGATTCCCCAGGTGGGCTCCAACTCCACCGATGGGCTCTTCGTGCGCAGTGCCCTGGACTACGCCTTCGATCGGGACAACAACGGCCGGGTGCTTCTGGACTACTACTCCAAGACCGGGATCGGCCGCGGCCTGGAACATTTCTACACCCTGGGCGGCAGAGGTGAAGGCACCTTCTACACGTATCACCAGAACGGGGCGGCCGACCGCGAGCGCTACGAAGTCCGCAACGACCTGTACTACCGCCCCGATGACTACACCCAGATCGCCTGGAACTTCAACTCCAACCGCACCGAGATCCCGGGCTTCGAATCGCCGGACAACCTCAGTTCGTATCTCAGCGCCACCCGCTACGCCCCGGGCAGCGCCCTGCAATTCTCCCACAACCTCAACAAGACCGGTCCCGACCGGAACACCACCTGGAGGATGTCCTACAACAAGGAGCTCACTCCCGAACTCCTGACGATCTGGGCCGCCGACCTGGTCACCGCCTCCACCGGGTTCACCCGCACCGAGAGGTTCCACTACCTGGGCGGACTGCGCCACGTCGGCGAGCTTTTCGACAGCGAGCTGATGGTCGAGAACACTTCCGGCCAGCAGACCTTCTTCATGAACCGGAACCCCGAGCTCTCGTTCCGCAGCCGCCCCCTGCACCTGGGCCCCGTGCCGATCCTGGCCGCCGCCTCTTTTGGCCAGGTCCAGGAGAGTCCCAGCATGTTCCAGACCCAACGCGCCGATCTGCGCGTGCAGGTCCCCGACCAGACGTTGGACTACGACTCGGGCCGATTCATGGTGGGCGGCGGGTTGCGCCAGCTCTTCTATGGCAGCGGAGAATCGCAGTACGTCCTGGCCACCCGAGTGGGCTGGTTGCAACACCTGGGTGAGATGGGCGCCTTGCGTCTGGACTACAACTGGCAGCTCCCCGAAGGCTACACGCCCTTCCAGCACGACTTCGTCTACCCCTTCGAGAACCTGACCGGGGGGCTGGAGATCAGCCAGGCAGACAAGTTCAGCGTGTCGATCCTGGGCGGGTACGACCTGCGTCACGACCAGTTCCAGTCCGTGACCCCCCGGGTCGACTTCCGGCCCGGTCCGGACTGGAGGATCACCGCCGCCTCCAGCTACGACCCCAACACCTCGATCTGGCGCAACGTGGACGCCGGCATCAAGATGCAGATCACCCCGGGGCTGTCGCTCAGCCACTGGAGCGTGTATGACCTGGTCAACAGCCGCCTGACCTATCAGGACTACCAGCTCAACCTCGAGGACCACGACTCGATCACCAGCCTGGTCTACCGGGGCGTGCAGAACGAGTTCTTCCTGCAGTTCAGCCTGAAGGCATTCCCGCTGCAGCCGGTCAGCATCGGGCCCAACACCCACGACCCGATCCTGCCCCAGTACATGCCCAACGCCTTCGTGCGCTGAGGGGGCACGACGACTCGCCCACTCCCCGGACTTCGGGGCAGGGCTTGCGGAGGCTGGTGGAAAACTAGCGACGCATGCCCGGCGTCGGCCTGATGGGTGGAACCTTCAACCCGATCCACCTGGGCCACCTCTACGTGGCCGAGGAGGCCCGGGTGCGCCTCGCGTTGGACCGGGTGGACTTCATCCCCAACCAGGTCCCCCCCCATCGCCAGGATGTGCAGGAGATGGCACCCGCGCGAGATCGCTACGCGATGGTCTGCATGGCCGTCAGCGGAAACCCCCGGTTCACCTGCAGTCCGATCGAGCTGGACCGCCCGGAGGTCTCCTACACGTTCGACACCGTCTCGGCCCTGCGCCGGGAGCAACCGGGGCGGACCTTCACCTTCCTGGCCGGGGCCGACTCGCTGCTGGGGGACTGGCACCGCCTGGACGACCTCCTGGGCCTTCTGGACTCGTTCGTGGTCCTGGCCCGACCCGGTTCCACCCGTCAGGACCTGGAGGCCCGATTGGACGGACTGGGCCTGAGCAACCGAGGGAAGGTCCGCTGGTTGGAGATCCCCGGGCTGCAAATCTCGGCCACCGACATCCGGGCCCGGATTCGCGCGGGGCAGGCCTTCCGATACCTGGTCAGCGAGCCGGTCTACAACCACATCCGCAAGATGGGCCTGTATCTGCCCCTCGGACCCCGATCATCCGAACCGGCCTGAAGCCCGGCAGCAGGAATCCGGCCCGAAGGCTGCAACAATGCCCTCCCGGGGAGGGCCCGAATGGAAAGGAAACACAGAGTGGAAACACTGGAACTGGCCAGGCGCATCGCCGACCTGTGCGACGAGAAACTGACCCATGACGTGGTGGTCCTGGACCTTCAAAACGTCTCGATCCTCTGCGACTACTTCGTCCTGGCCAGCGCCCCGACGCGGGTCCAGACCCGAGAGGTGGCGCGCAACATCGACGAGATGCTCTCGGCCGAGGGGCTTCAGCCCAAGAGCATCCAGGGGATGCGCGAGGGCGCCTGGATCCTGCTGGACTATGGCGTGGTCGTGGTGCACCTGTTCATGGACCGCGAGCGCGAATTCTACGATCTGGAAGGCCTGTGGCGCGAGGCTCCGGTGGTCTACCGACCGGATTCCCAGCCCGCTCCCGGCTCGAGGCGCTAGCCATCTGACCCCAGCATTCGCGCCCCACCCCGGCGGCGCGTGGCTCGACAATGGCCCGGAGGCCATTCCAATGACCCGTCGTTTCAACATCCGAGGGAACGCTCTCATCGCCCTTCTGGCCGGCCTTCTGGGGGTCGTCGTCGGAGCCGGACTGATCCTGTTGGCCGTCTGGTTCCGTCAGGCGCCTCCAGCACGGCCGGGCATCGTGGCCGGACCGGCCCCCCTGCCCACCGCGGCCCCGATCCGGTCCTCCACGCCCCAGGGGATGCCACCCGACAGCGTGGCCGACGCCGTGGCCCGGGTCGAACCGGCCGTGGTGAACATCGACACCACCGTCCGGGTCCGCCGCCGCGTCATCCAGGATGGTCCTTTCGGGCCCGGATACTGGGGCGAGACCCAGGTGGAGGAAATCCCCCAGGGGATGGGCACCGGAGTCCTGGTCAGCCCCGACGGGGTGGTTTTGACCAACAACCACGTGATCCGCCAGGCCCAGGGCATCACCGTGACGTTGGCCGATGACCGGCAATTCCCGGCTCGGATCCTGGGCACCGATCCCCTGACCGATCTGGCCATCCTGAAGATCGACGATCCCAAGCCTTTCCCGGTGGCCCACCTGGAGAGCTCAGAGGGGATGCGGACCGGGGACTGGGTGGTCGCCCTGGGCAATCCCCTGGGAATCGGACAGACCGCCACCGTGGGCGTGCTCTCTGCCCGAGGGCGACGCCTGGCCGATGCCTCCCAGGCCCTGAGCGACCTCCTGCAGACCGATGCTGCGATCAACCCGGGGAACTCCGGCGGCCCGCTNNCGCCATCATCCGCGGAGCCCAGGGGATCGGCTTTGCCATCCCTGCCGAGACCGCCATGCGGATCCTCAAGGACCTCCAGGAGCATGGCCGGGTGGTCCGCCCCTTCCTGGGAATCGAGATGGGCGACCTCACCCCGGCCCTGCGCCGCTACCTGGAGCTGCCCCAGGACACCAAAGGCGTCGTGGTCGGACGGATCCTCCCGCAGAGTCCCGCCGACCGCGCGGGAATGAAGCCGGGAGACCTGATCACCTCGCTGGAAGGTCAGCCCACCCTGACCGCCGCCGATCTGCAGGCGCGGATTCGCTCCTTGGCTGTGGGGCAGAAGGTTCAGGTCTCCCTGCTGCGTCAGAAGGAGACCCTGCAGCTCACGGTCGAGCTCCAGGAGATGCCCTCCCGGCTGATTCCTGGGCGCTGAGTTCGGGGGTGCCCCCCTGGGCCGCCCTCGAACTCAGCCGCCTGAGGCCAGAAGGCCCCCACGGCAGCAGAAGACTCCTGCCGACAGGAAGGTTTCATCTGGGCCTCCCCGCCCGAGAGAGCCCGGGGAGGAGTGCATTGGAGCCGGGGCGAACCCTCCCGCCTGGTCGGCCCCTCATCCGGTCGCACCAGACATGACAGAGGCCGGCTCTCCGGGAGTCTCCAGGTCAAGACCGGCCCGCATGACATGAGTCCGCCGCCAGATGCCACAGCAGGCAGGATTCAGGACGAGGAGGAACTCAATGCGCGTGCTGCCAGCCCTGGCGCTGGTGGCGGTGTTATGGTTTTCCCCGGGCCTCACCCAGGCCAGGGAAGACTCCCAGGAGGCCCCCGGCCGCGCGGCCCACACCTCCGCCACCGCCCCACACCTGGATCCGGCGCCCACTCCCCAGATCCCGACAGAGTCTGAAGCCCAGGCCCGGGACCAGGCCGGGAGTCTGGTCACCGAGGCCTTTACGGCGGCCGCCAGGTCGGGTGCCGACGAGGCCCGCCCCGTCCCGGCCGCCCGGCCCCGGACCGTCAACGCCCGGGCCCACGGAAACAACCACCAGGCCCCCCCTCCCCTGCCCGGGGTGGGACGCAAGGTCCGAGTCCAGGCCTACGCCTACCACCTTCGCGGCTTCACGGCCCGAGGCACGCGGACCCAGTTGGGTACCGTGGCGGTCGATCCCCGGGTGATCCCGATGGGTTCGAAGATCTACATCCCCGGATACGGGTGGGGCCGAGCCGTCGACACCGGCGGCGCCATCCAAGGTCGGAAGATCGACGTCTGGTTGCCGACGCTGTCGCAGTGCCTGCAGTGGGGCGTCCGCGACGTCACCGTCACCGTGGTTCCCTGATGCGCGTCGGCCTGATCCAGTTGACCTCCACCCAAGACCGGGACGCCAACCTGGAACGGGCCGAGAAGTGGATCCGCCAGGCCTGTTCGGCCGGGGCAGAGCTGGTGGTCCTGCCCGAGATGTTCAACTCGCTGGGCCCGGCCGAGGTGCGCCTGAAGGCTGCCGAACCCCTGGACGGCCCGACCGGCACCTGGGCGGCAGGGCTCAGCAGCGAACTGGGAATCCACCTGCTGGCGGGAAGCCTGCTGGAGCGGATCTCCGACGAAACCCGGCACTTCAATACCTCCTGCCTCTTCGATCCGGAGGGGCATCGGGTGGCAATCTACCGCAAGATCCACCTCTTCGACTGCGACTTTCCCGGGGCCGCCTTCCACGAATCCGAGACGGCACGCCCCGGAGAGGCCCCCACCCTGGCCCGACTTGGGCAGGGGCCGGAGCTGGGTCTGAGCATCTGCTACGATCTGCGCTTCCCGGAGCTCTTCCGGATCCTGGCCCTGCAAGGCGCCGATCTGGTGGCCCTGCCGGCGGCCTTCACCGAGAGGACCGGAAGGGACCACTGGGAGGTCCTGGTGCGCGCCCGGGCCATCGAGAACCAAGTCTTCATGCTGGCGGCGGGGCAGGTGGGCGCCTCGACGAAGAGCCTGCGCTGGTATGGACGCTCGATGGTCGTCGACCCCTGGGGCGTGGTCCTGGCCCAGGCCCCCGATCGCGAGTGCTTCGTCGTGGCCGAGTTGGACCTGGATGCCCAACGCCTGCTTCGGCAGAGCATGCCGGTCCTGGCCAATCGCCGCTCCGCAGCCTACGCCTGGCCTTCCTGAGACCTCCGGGCTACTGGGTGACCTGCACCTGGCGGGCCTCGACGATCCCCGCCGAGTTGGAGAGCCCATGCACCATCACGCCCTGCCCCGGGCGGATGGACTCGACGGGAACGGCCTGGCCCGTCCCGCCGCGAACGGGA
>DCTU01000360.1:6545-9854 GCA_002329445.1 bacterium UBP9_UBA1432 | reverse complement strand
GCGCTACGGCAGCTTCCACAACCTCTCACGGGACGTGGTGGAGGACGACTACGCCGCCTATCCTCCTGGAGTCGGAACCCTGGCGGAAGAGCAGTACCTGCCTGAAGTCCCGCTCTGAACGCTCCTCCTCACCGGACAGGCGGAGTTCCCAGTTTCTTCTGGATCAACTGAACGTAGGACGCCATCCCGCTGCGGGCCTGCATGGCGGCCAGAGGCGACAGGTCGAAGCGCCGCACGACAAAGTCCAGGCCCACCAGCAGTCGGACGGTCTTGTCATAGAGCGGCAACCCGACCTTGGGGTTGGCCTTCCACTCCCGGTACTTGCGTTGGGCCCAGACGTAATCGGGATGACGATCCGGAATCTCCACTCCGACCAGATCCTGGTAGAGAACCCCGGGGTTCACCTTGGTCCGGATGAAGAGCTCCTTCCAACTGCGGCCCTGCTTGCGCATCGCGTTGAGGGCCACCGGGTCCTCGCCGGAGGCTCGTGCCAGGAAGAGCGTCACCAGCAGGTCGTCGGCCTCCGCCACGTTCTGCATCACGGTGACCGTCTGGATGGTCTCGAATCCATAGACCTCCGAGACCGCAGGGACCAGGGGATTCTCCTCGAGCTCGGAGTACTGGGCCCGGGCGGGGAGGGCCCCTGTCGCCAGGATCGTGGCACAGAGACCCCCCAGGATGAGGATCTTGAGCGAACGCATCGAGCCGTTCATGAAGGCATCCCTTTCTTGTTCAGCGGATTGCATCCGGGTTGACCACTCTTGCACAGCCCGGATGCAGGAGGTTGAACCCCCTGGCGACCGGGGCGTTGCGAGGCGGGGGCTCAGAGGTGCAGGACCTTGGAGGCCTGGCCCATGACGTGGACCATCTCATCCATGCCGACCACCTCGCCCAGGACCTGGTCCTCCGCGATGCCGTAGTGGGCCAGGCATGTCCGGCAGCACAGCAGCCGGACTCCCAGTCCGCCAAGCATTCCCACGGGAAGATCGAACGGCCCTCCCCGAACTGCCACCCGGACTCCCTCGGTCATGAAGAGCAGAGCGCGCGGACGCGGAGCGTGCTTTTCAAGGCTGTGGAGGAACTTCTCCAGCATCTCGGTTCCGAAGCCCGTGTCTTCGGGAAGCGTGGTGCCCAGCGTGGGCTTGCTGATGACGACGACGGTCTGTTGCATGGCCGAAAGGGGTTCGCGGCCGGGCGTGCGGTTCCCCCGTCCCGTCACGAGGTGGTCCCTTTGAGTGGAGGTGACGGTGCTCCGGCGCGGGGCACCAGCCTCAGGTCCAGTCGGGCTTCGATCTCGAAGACCCGAGGCCAGGGCAGCACCACCTCCAGGCGCATCCCCGAAAACTCCACCCAACGGCGCATGGCGGGAACCCAGTATCGCCTTCCCAGCAGGCGCTCCTGCCAGACCTGACGAGCCCAGGCCACCGCTTCGACCCGGGCCTGAACCCCCGCGGGGCCGTACAGGTTCAACAATGGGTCCGGATCTCGCGGCAACCCGCGCACCGTCTGGCTCAGGGTCGGGCGGATCACGGCCTGATAGGCGAAATCGTCCAGAAGGCGGGCCAGGGTGAAGGCCTGCTGGGTCTTCTCGCTCTCCAGGATCCTCTCCGTGGACCAGCCCTGCCCCCGGACCCGGGCCACCTCCCGGACCACCGCCTGGGCCACGGCGGTCCCCAGGGCATTGGAGGGGGTGTTCCAGGCGGCGTAGGCTTCCAGATCCCAGAGGGGGAGGTGCTCGAGCAACTCCCGAGCCAGGACCGGGTCGGCGCGGTTCACCAGACGCAGGTCCGCGACCCCCAGTCGGCGCCCGGTGGCGCGGACCCGTTCCATGCGATTCCTGAAGGCCGCAGCTCGCTCCATGTCCTCGGCTCCGGCTTCCAATGCGGGTGGTTCGTTGGGCCTGTCGGAGGGTACCTCCACCAGCAGGACGGTCCCCCGACCCGTCCCAGAGCGGGCCCCGCTCAAGGCGAGGTGCTCCTGGAGTGCCTCCTCCAGGGGACGGCTCTCCAAGGGGGGGATCCGCTCCCCGGCGCCTTCCTCGGAGTAGAGGATCTCCAGTTCGGGCTGGACCCCTTCCCGTCCGGCCAGCCAGCCGGCGACCAGGTTCATGGCCAGCTCGTCGGCCCCCGAGACGATCCGGACCCGCTCTTCCACTCCCAGTCTGCGGATCTGCTGTTCCAGGACGCGCTGTTCCTGGAGGTGTGGCCCCCGCGGGGCGGCGTCGTCCTGCCCCAGCACGAGGAGCTCCAGGTCTCCGCGGGCCACCTGGGCGATCAGGTCCGCCACCACCTTCACGTTGCGCCCACGCACGGCCAGATACTCCTCGAAGATCGCGGCCGGGACATTCTCCGGAGGTGATTCGCCCCCCGAGGCGGCCCAGTTGGCCAGGATCCTCTCGTAGGGAGCCTGGGCCTCGGAAGTCCGCAGCGAGAGTCGGGGCAGGATGGCAAAAGCCACGACGGGAGTTCCCGAGCGTTGCAGCGTCTGGAGGACATCCAGACGCTGCAACGCCTGTTCGGTCGTGCACCCGGCTGTCCGGGAGGCCACCAGGCCTCCGTAGGCCAGCATGTCCACCGAGACCAGCGCCCTCTCGGTCCCGAGCATCGCCTGGCGAGCCCAGGAAGCCAGCTCTTCCGGCCTTCCCGGCGTCCACGCCTTCCCCAGAAGGTGGCGCGAAGGGACCCGCAGCCGGCCACCGCCGATGCGGGCGATCTGCTGGGGGAACAACCAGGTCGAAGGGCGGTCGTCGAGCGGGATGAAGAGCGCCGTGGGAAGGGGCCGGCCGGGGACAGGCGGCACTCCGGCGTGGCCAGGAGCGACCGCCAGGGCCAGGAGGAGCAGGCCGAAGACGAAGGCCCGCCGGAGGGGGGGCGAGAAGAAGGTCGACATGATCCGTGCCATTCTTCTCGTCTTGTCGACCACCCTGGTCCTGGCCTGGGGGCTTCCCGGAGAGGCCCAGATTCCCGCCTCCCGGATCGGAGTTACCTGCGCGCTGGATGGAACCCTGGTCCTGATCGATGCCCGCAGCATCCGGGTCACGCACCGCCTGAGCGTCTGCCGGAATCCCGGCGACCTGGCCGTCTCTCCGGATGGCCGGATGCTGCTGGTGGCCGAATCCAGCGGGGCCGGGCTGGCCCTGGTGGACCTGCTGAGCGTCCGATTGCAGGCCCCGGTGCGCAGCGACCATCTGCGCGACCCCCGGGCCTTGACCTTCTCGAAGGACGGATCGCGGCTCTACCTCCTCAACCCGCGGCTCCAGGCCCTGCTGGAACTGCACGTGCCGTCCTTCAAGACGGTCCGTCTGATGCC
>DCTU01000360.1:5715-6531 GCA_002329445.1 bacterium UBP9_UBA1432 | reverse complement strand
CCTGGCAACTGCTGGGCCAGCACCGACTGGCCGACCGGATCGGCGGACTGGACGTGACCTCCGATGGAACCCGGGTGCTGGTGGCCCTTCCGGAGAGCCAGGAGGTCGGGATCTACGACGTCCAGCGCTTCACCCCGCGGGATCGGGTTCCCGTCGGTCAGGAGCCCTCCGTGGTCCGAGTCGGGCCGGACGGGCGGGCCGTGGTGATCAACTCGATCAACCACGACGTCTCGGTCTTCGATCCCGAGCGACCGTCCGGTCGATTCCGAATCGGGGTCGGGGTCGGACCTCGGGGCTTGACCTTCTCACCGGATGGACGTGCCTGCTTCGTCGCCAACTACGACACCGGGGACGTCTCGGTGCTGGACCTGAAGGACGGTCGCCAGTTGGGGCGTCTGGCCGTGGGGAAGGGACCGAAGGCCCTGACCTGGATCCCCTGAAGGTAGGTTTTCCGGGTCTGGCGAGGAACTGCTGGCCTTCTGAATCCAAGACCAAGGCGGCGATCCTCATGTTGTACGACCCCAAACAAATCGAAGCACGCTGGCGCGCCACGTGGGAGGAGAAGGGCCTGCACCGCGCGACCCGCGAGCCGGGAAGGCCCAAGTACTTCTGTCTGGACATGTTCCCCTATCCCTCGGGGGAGGGGCTGCACGTCGGACATTGGCGGGGCTATGTGCTCTCAGACGTCTGGAGCCGGTACATGACGTTGCAGGGGTTCCGGGTCCTGCACCCCATGGGATGGGACGCCTTCGGCCTTCCGGCCGAGAATGCGGCGATCAAGAAGAAGATCCACCCCGAACCCCATACCCGGGCCGC
>DCTU01000360.1:0-5651 GCA_002329445.1 bacterium UBP9_UBA1432 | reverse complement strand
GCGCCCATCAACTGGTGCCCATCCTGCCGCACCGGCCTGGCCGACGAGGAGGTCAAGGACGGCCTGTGCGAGCGCTGCGACAGCGTGGTGACCAAGAAGGATCTGCCGCAGTGGTTCTATGCCATCACGAAATACTCCCAGCGCCTGATCGACGACCTCGAAGGCCTGGACTGGCCCGAGAAGGTCAAGAAGATGCAGGCCGACTGGATCGGCCGAAGCGAAGGGGCGGAGGTCTGTTTCAGCGTGGAGGGGCGCGACGACAAGTTGTGGATCTTCACCACCCGTCCCGACACGCTCTTCGGGGCCACCTACATGGTGCTGGCCCCGGAACATCCCCTGGTGGACGCCTTGACCTCGCCCGAGCAGAAGGCCGCCGTCGAAGAGTACGTGACCAGGACGCGCACCCGCAGCGAGGTGGAGCGCCAGGAGCAGAAGGAGAAGACCGGGGTCTTCACGGGAGGATATGCCCTCAACCCCGTCAACGGCGAGCGCATCCCGATCTGGATTGCCGACTACGTCCTGATGGGCTACGGAACCGGTGCCATCATGGCTGTTCCGGCCCACGACACCCGGGACTGGGAGTTCGCCAGGGCCTTCAACCTCCCCATCCGCCAGGTCATCCTTGCCCCCGAGGTGGCCTGCGAACTCTCCGGCGGGAAGCTTCCCGATCCGCTGCCCCCGCAGGCCCTCGACCTGGCCTATCAGGAGAGGTTCCCCGATCTGCCTCTCAGCGAACCCGCGATCGAGCCCGGCATCATGGTCAACTCCATGGACTTCTCAGGGCTCTCTTCCGAAGCCGGCAAGACCAAGGTGGTGCAGCGACTCGAAGCTCAAGGCCTGGGCCGCGCCCGGATCAACTACCGCCTTCGGGACTGGCTGGTTTCCAGGCAGCGTTATTGGGGAGCCCCCATCCCCATCGTCTACTGCGACGCCTGTGGGACGGTTCCGGTGCCCGAGGACCAGTTGCCCGTGTTCCTGCCCCACGTCGAGAGCTATGAGCCGTCGGGCACCGGCGCCTCGCCGCTGGCGAACCTCGACGAGTTCGTCCAGACGAAGTGCCCCAGGTGTGGAGGGCCTGGCCGCCGCGACACCGACACGCTGTCGCAGTGGATCTGCTCGTCGTGGTATTTCCTGCGCTACGCCTCTCCGGACGCGACCGACGTGCCCTGGCGGCGTGAAGACGTGGATGAGTGGCTGCCCGTGGACATGTATGTGGGCGGAATCGAGCACGCCGTCCTGCACCTGCTCTACTCCCGCTTCTACACCAAGGTCTTCTTCGACCTGGGCCTGGTCGACTTCAAAGAGCCCTTCAAGCGCCTCTTCAACCAGGGGATGATCACCCGGGTGGGCACGACGGGCCGCCTGGAGAAGATGAGCAAATCCAAGGGCAACTCGGTCAATCCCGACGACCTGGTCGAGCGCTATGGAACCGATGCCCTCCGAGCCTACCTGCTCTTCATCGGGCCTCCCGAACTGGACGCCGAATGGAACGACTCCGGTATCGAAGGCGTCTACCGCTGGATTCGGAGGGTCTGGAATTTCGTCATTCCGGGACCCTTCGCTGAAGGCCCCGAGACGAATGAAGAGATCCTCCGGCTGAACCATCGTTATCTGAAGAAGATCACCGAGGACATGGAGCGCCTGCACCTCAACACGGTGGTGGCGGCCCTGATGGAGTGGCTCAACGCCCTGGGGACCTGGCGCCAGAAAGAAGAGACCCCGATCGCGCTGGAGACGGTCCGGACCTACCTGTTGGCCATGGCGCCGGTGGCTCCGCACGTGGTGGAGGAGCTCTGGAACCACCTGGGAGGGCAGAGCTCGGTCTTCGAGGGGCAGATGACCTGGCCGAAATGGGAGCCGCAGTACCTGGTCGAGGACCAGATCGACCTGATCGTCCAGGTCCACGGAAAGATCCGCGACCGGATCCGCGTGGCCGCCGGAGCCACCCAGGCCGAAGTGGAACGGGAGGTGATGGCCCTGGAGAAGGTCACCTCCGCTTTGGCGGGGAGAGCTCCGAAACGAGTCATCTACGTTCCCGGCAAGCTGGTCAACGTGGTTCCGGGCTGAGGGCGCTTGCCCCAGGTCCCCGGCGAGGGCACGCGGTGGGGTCCGCAGGCTGGAAGGCCTGCGGGCCCCACTTCATTTCGGGACGGCAGCCTGAGAGCATGGATCAGGCTGATCATGCGAGAGGTTGCCAGGGATTGATCAGTTGCCGAGAACAGGGTAGGGTCTGATCAGGAAGATCCAGATCATGGAGGAGGATCAAGTGAGGCCTTCAGTGGGTCATCCATTGCGAGAAGTGGCTCGTCGGACGGGTCTCTCGCTACCCACCATCCGGCGCTATGTCCGCTCGGGAAGAATCCTGGCAACATTGGAGCCAGGGCCTTTTGGCAGGCAGTGGGAGGTCTCCGAGGAGGAACTCTTGCGCTTCGGGTCCGACTTGAGTTGTCGGGGCGCCAAGGCGGATGCCACTCGCATTGACCATGGATCATCGCAACCAGTTGATCCACCGGTTCATCCGAGTCGGCGGATGGTTGATCAGCAGGTTCGCCAGCCTGATCAACCATCCAGAGATGACCAGGCTGGTCCACGGGACTCCCTTCCCCAGGAGAACCTTCCTGAGGGCGACCCGAACCTGATCTGTCGCCTTCGTGAGGAGGTGGCCTACTGGAGGGGGCGCTGGGAGGAGCTTCGGGGCGTCCTGGCACACCTGTCCCACTCCATGGAGTCCTGCAGAACGGCCGGTCTGGAGGAGGACGAGATCGAATCCTCCAAAGAGGCGCTTCGGCGACGCTCCCAGGAACTGGCCCAGGCTCGGAATCTGGTGGATCGCCTCCGGGCAGAGAAGGCCCGCCTGGAGGAGGAGGTTCAAGCCCTGCGCGAGCGCGTGCGCTCGGCCGAGCCGACGCTGAGCGATGGTGTCTCGGTTCCTGCCCGGATGCGCCTTGAGGAGAGGCGCCGCTGAGGCCTCAGCGGCGCCGCCCGCGCTTGCCCCGCGTCTTGGAGCGAGAACGGGATTCAGGCATGGACGGCGGGGCGGCCTCTGGTGCCTGCGGTGGCTCCGCCGGCGCTTCGACGGTGTGCGGGGAGGAGCCCGGGTTCAAGAGGGCTTCAACCTCCTCTCGCAGGCGCCGGGCCTCCTCCAGGTTCCCTCGCCGGACGGCCAGATCGCAGGCCCACTGCATCTGGGTGCGCGCGTCCGACTCGTCGCCCAGGTGGGCGTGGGCCAGGGCCAGGTGCTTTCGGGCGGGCAGGAGGTTGGGGTCCGATTCCAGGGCGTACTGGAATTCGCGAACGGCCTCGGCGTGATTTCTCTTCTCGAACCAGCCCAAGCCCAGGTTGAAACGGGCTTCGGCGTAGTGTGGTTCGAGGCGCAGGGCGCTGTTCCAGCACTCCATGGCCTCGTCCAGCCGCTTCTGGCGCGCCAGGGCGATCCCCAGGTTGTTGTAGGCGTAGATGTCCTTGGAATCGTAGCGCAAGGCCAGGCGGAAGGAGTTGATGGCCTCGGAGAGATTGCCCAGGCAGGCGTAGGCCAGGCCCAGGTTGTTGTGGGTGTAGGGATCCTGAGGCGCGACTTCCAGGGCCGAGTTGAAGGCAGCCAGGGCCGCGTCGGCCTCATTCATGCCCAGCCAGGCCAGGCCCAGGTTGTTGTGGGCATCGGTGTCGCGCGGATTGAGCGTCAAGGCTCGCTGGTAGCACTCGATGGCGTGCTCCAGACGATCCAGCCGCGCGTGGCACATCCCCATGTGGTTCAGTGCATAGGAATCCTCGGGCTTGATCTCCAGGACTTCCTGGAAATGGGCCAGAGCCTCCTGGTAGCGCCCGAGCGAGAGCAGCGCAAAGCCCAGGTTGTTGTGGGCCAGGACCACCTGCTCATCGAGTCGGTCCGACGAGACCTCCAGGACGCGAAGAAGGGCGCAGAGGGCCTCTTCGGGGCGATTCTGACGAAGGAGGCAGAGGCCCAGGTTGTTCAGGGCAAAGGCATCCTGACCGGCCAGAGACAGGGAGTGACGGAACTCCGCCTCCGCCTCCTCCAGCCGCTGCAGGGAAAGCAGGGCCCGGCCCAGGTTGTTCCGGGCGTAGGTGTCCCTGGGGTTGAGCTCCAGGGCCTGCCGATAACAGGCCACCGCCTGTTCCCACTCCAGGAGTTGGGCGTGGATGCGGCCCAGGTTGTGGTAGGCGACGGGGTCGTGGGGATTGGTCTTCAGGACCCGGTGAAACTGCTCGATGGCCTCGGCGAAACGCTTCTGCTTGCCCAGGATGCGGCCCAGGTTGTTCCGCGCATAGGCGTCATCGGGATCGATCTCGAGGGCGCGCTCGAACTCCAGATGGGCCTCGGGAATCCGCCCGGTGCGCTCGAACATCCGGCCCAGGTTGTTGTGGGCGTAGACGTCGCCGGGGTCGATCTCCAGGGCGCGCAGGAATTCGCGCTCGGCCGCCTCGAGATCCCCCAGACGGGCGTAGACCAGGCCCAGGTTGTTGTGGGGGTACACGTCTTCAGGGCTCAGGGCGATCGCGTTGGAGTAGGCCTGGATGGCCTCCTCCAGGCGTTCCAGGTTGGCCAGGACCAGCCCCATGTTGTACCAGGCCTGACCATAGTCCGGCTGGACCTTCAGTGCCTCTCTCCAGCACTCGAGGGCGCGTTCGAACTCCCTCTGCCGGGCCAGGACCAGCCCCAGGTTGTTCCAGGCGTTGTGATCCTGGGGGTGGAGTCGCACCGTCTCTTCGAACTTCTCCTGAGCCAGGCCGAGCTTGCCTTGCTTGAGGTAGACGATTCCCAGGAAGGACAAGGCCCGAGCATGGTCGGACTGAAGGTTCAGGACCTTCTTCCACTCGCGACAGGCCGCTGCGTCGTCGCCCTGTTCGAAAAGGGCCACCGCCAGCGCGTAGTGGGCTTCAGGATCTTCCGGATGGGCCCGGACCAGTTCCTGGAGTTCCTCGAAAGGCCTCAGGTCGGTTCTCATGGCGTCTCCCCGTTCACGGTGCCAGCCGGGGTGGTGCACCCTGAGCCCCCGACGGGTCGGCTTTCGATCTTGGCTGGCGGGGTCCTCCCGGCCCCTGGAGTCGCCGGGACCGGTGCCGCGCGGGCGGATCACGGTTGGGCGAAGACGCTCAGCACCTTGCGGATCTGCTCGACCTGGTCGGGTTCCCCTTCAACCAGGATCACGTTGAGGCGCTCGTCGACCTGGAAGACGACCTGGGGGTACAAAGCCTTCAATCCTTCTGCCACGGCCCCGGCCTGGCGGCCGTGGATGGGGAAGACCGCCCGGGCTTGCGACGTGTTGTCTGGCAGGGATGACGTCGGAGGGGTCACGACGGGCGCCGGCCCGGGAGCCGGGGTGGGGGGAAGGGGCTGAGGCGCCGCGGTGCGCGGCCGAGAGGGGAACACCCGCAACTGCCCGTCCTTCACCTCGAAGGCGAAAGGAGTGGACTGGGTCCGCAGGATGGCTTCCAGGGCGCTGGCGGCATCCAGGTTGGCGATGGTGGTGGCCACGGGGCCCTTCACAGCAGGATCCAGGACCGCGCGCAGCCCGAGGTCCTCGGCAAGGTTGCGCAGGATCTCGGCCAGATCCTGACCGGTGAAGACCATGCTGTAGGTGCGATCCGGCAAATCCTGCGACCCCGAAGACACCGCCGGCTCCGGCTTGGGC
>DCTU01000289.1:2031-2788 GCA_002329445.1 bacterium UBP9_UBA1432 | reverse complement strand
GTTGGGGTATCGGGGTCCGGGAGGGCGGGGAACCCTGGAACCCGTGCACCTGTTGGACTCCGTGGTTCCCCGGGCGCGTCGCGGAGAACCGCCGCGTCGCCGGGAGCCTGCGGGCCAGCCCCTTTCTTTTCCTGCGGGTGTTCTGCCATAATGGGCCCCGGGAGCCGCCGGTCCCCGGTTTCGGGAGGGCCATTCGTCAGCGGCCGAGCGGGAGGCAGACCAACTTGGAGGCAGCGAACCCTCAACCCGGGCCCAGGCCGGGTCACCTGGAATCGACCCCCTGGATGCGTCACGCTGGACCTGAGGCCCGCGCCATCTGCCCCGGTCCGGGGGATGAGCGCCTCAACCTGGGGCTGATCTCCCTGTATGACGTCGAGAACAACGCTGTGCGGGTGCTGGCAGCCTGCACTCGGGCAGCAGGCTACCGGACCGTCGAGATCTACTTCAAGGATTGGGTAAACAACTCCCTGGATTGGCCCCGTCCACAGGAATTGGCCAACCTGGTCCGACTGGTGCGCGAGCACGACCTGGGCCTGGTCGGGATCTCCGTCCGTGCCTCGGCCTACCACAAGGTGGCCGTCGAGATCACCCGGGTCCTTCGCCAGCACTGCCCGGAGTTGAAGATCATGTGGGGGGGGACCCACGCCGTCCTGGACCCGGAACGCTGCATCCAGGAAGCCGACCTGGTCTGCCGGGGCGAAGGGGAGATCACCCTGATCCGGCTTCTGGACCGGATGTCCCTGGGAATCGACTGCTC
>DCTU01000289.1:0-1967 GCA_002329445.1 bacterium UBP9_UBA1432 | reverse complement strand
TTCGTGATGGGGCGTTCGGTGCGGCAGGGTGACCCCATGGTTTCGGACCCCTGCTTCCAGATGATGAACTCCAGGGGATGCGTCTTCAAGTGCGCCTACTGCTACAACTCCGAGCTCTCCGAGCTGTACAGGGGGCAGGGGCGCTACTACCGGACCCGGAGCGTGGACTCGGTGCTGCGGGAGATCCGGCAGGCTCGTCGGGTCTTTCCCCGGATGAAGAGGATCCGCTTCGACGACGAGGTCTTCCTGTACTCCAAAGCCTGGTATGAGGAGTTCACCCGGCGCTATCCCGAGGAGGTCGGGCTTCCCTTCGAGGTCTTCATCGAGCCCAAACTGGTGGGAGAGGATCTCTTCACCCGTCTGCGCGACTGCGGTCTGGACGTGGTCTACATGGGCATCCAGAACACCCATCGGGTGACCCATGAACTCTATGATCGGCATGTGACCGACCAGAAGATCCTGGAGTGCGTCCATCTTTTCCGCCGGCTGGGTCTGGATGCCCGCTATCAGGTGATCCTGGACGACGTCGAATCGACCTGGGAAGACAAGCACCACCTCTTCGAGCTCTTGATGAGCTTCCCCCGAGGACACTTCCAGCTCTACCTCTTCAGCATCGTGGTCTTCCCAAACACCCGGCTGGCTCGCCGGCTGCTGGCGGAAGGCAAGATCACCGAGGCCGATCTGGAGGGCGAGCGCAACAAGACCTTCCAGCAGATCCGGGTCAGCCTGGATTTTCCCCGCCCCCCCGAAGATCTCTTCTGGGCCGCGATGCTGGTGCTGATCACCAAGGAGTTCCTGCCTTCCCGCCTGCTCTACTGGATGGCCGACAACCGATTCCTGCAGCGCAACCCCCGCCTGGTGGCCTGGTTCGCCCAGGGGTGCAACCTGGTCAAGATGGCGGGCGTGGTCCTGGGAATGCTTCGCCGGGGCGAGATGAGCTGGACCCTGGTGCGCCGCTGGGCCAATCCCCGCTCGTTGATCACCCAATGACCCAGCTTGATCCAGGACAAGGAATTCGCTCCCTCCAGGTCGCATCATGCGGTGGAATCCGCAACCAGTCCAGACGCCGAAGCCCGCAGGCGCCTCAAGGCCCCGGACTCCTGGCGGCCAGGGACTGACCGCGATCGGGGAGAGTCAACCATGTCCATGTTCTGTTACCAGTGCGAGCAGACGTCCCAGGGGACCGGCTGCGTCACCTTCGGAGTCTGCGGGAAGGATCCCGAGACCGCTGCCCTTCAGGACCTCCTGGTGCATGCCGCCATGGGGCTGGCCAGTTGGGCGGACCGCCTCGAGGCCCTGGGGGAGCACCATCGGGCCGCAACGGAGTACGTCCTGGAAGCCCTGTTCACCACGGTCACCAACGTGAACTTCGACCCCGAACGCCTGGCGGGGATCCTGCGCCAGGGCGCCGAGCTGCGCGATGAGGTCCGCCAGAAGTACAATTCTCTGTGCCTGGCCCGCGGCCTGAAGCCGGAACAGCCGGTCGGTCCGGCCGTCTGGACCCCCGCTGCCACGCTCGAGGGGATGATTCAACAGGGCGAGGAGGTCTCCATCCCCCATCGGATGGACCGCCTGGGCAAGGACCTGGTCGGCCTGGGCGAGCTGCTCCTGTACGGCCTGAAGGGCACCGCCGCCTATGCGGTCCACGCCCGCATCCTGGGCCAGCAGGACCCCGAGGTGGATCGCTATTTCCTGGGCGAGATGCGCTTCCTGGGGGAGGGCGGGTTCGAGGTGGGCGACCTTCTGGCCCGCTGCCTGCGCTGTGGCGAGTGGAACCTCAAGGTCATGGAGCTTCTCGACCGCGCCAACACGGGCGCCTATGGGCATCCGGTGCCGACTCCGGTCCGCATCACCCCGGTCAAGGGCAAGGCGATCGTCGTCTCCGGACATGACCTGAAGGACCTCGAGGAGCTCCTCAAGCAGACCGAGGGAAAGGGCATCAACATCTACACCCACGGCGAGATGCT
>DCTU01000111.1:6448-7103 GCA_002329445.1 bacterium UBP9_UBA1432 | reverse complement strand
GGAGGTTCTCAGCCGACGATCAGGCTGGCCAGGAAGCGGTTCAGGATCTCCTTCTTGGCCTCGGCGTTGGTCTTCGTGAAGTGGACGGTGACCAGCAGCTTCTTGCCTCGGGCAAAGCCCGCCAGGTGGAAGGTCACGTCCTGGGACAGGGCATCCAGGTTCTTGCGGATCTCGACCTCGCGCTCGGCGGGTGGCAGCGAGGCCAGGGCTTCGCTGAGGACCTTGCGCTGCAGGGCCACATCCTCGGAAGAGTCGACTTCCTGGTACAGGATGGCGGGAACCCGCGCTCCGTCGGCCGAGCGGATCTGGAAGGCGGCATCCAGCAGGCGGTAGGTCTCGGGCTTTTCGGCGATCTGCTTCAAAGTCCGCTCGCGAAGGACCTGGTTGGCTTCTTCGTCGGTCATGTCAGGATCCGAAGCGCGGACGATCGTGGGATCGTGCCCTCCGAAAAGGACCTGGAAGTAATCCAGGTCGCCCGTGAAGTGTTTCCATTGGGGAATCTCGGAAGAGGCCGAGCGGGCCATGTAGTCCGGCAACTCGAAGGAGACCTTCAATGGGACGTAGGCCGGGTCGGAGGGGAGCGTGTGTCGGACCCAAGGGGCGCTGGCCCCCCACTGGGCCCAGGCGGTGGTGGTGCAGGCCAGGAACAACAGGG
>DCTU01000111.1:0-6429 GCA_002329445.1 bacterium UBP9_UBA1432 | reverse complement strand
GGCGCAAGGTTCGCGAAGAAAGACGAAAAGACCCGCCAGGGGCGGGCCTTTTCGCGTCGGGAAGCGACCAGGCTATTCGGTTCGGGTCTTGCCGGCCTCGGCGGTGGTCGGAGGGGGGGTCGGCTTCTGCGGGTGGATCAGGTCGGTGACCTTCTCCTTGACCCAACTGGCCGCCTTGAGGGTGTTCTTGGCGATGGTGTGGCCGCCGACGCCGCCCAGGACGCCCATGGTCACCAGACCGATACCTCCGCCGATCATGGCCGCTGAGCCCATACCGCTGAGGGCCGCCCATTGGAAGCCCTGGCCGGCCAGTCCGCTGATCAGGCTGCCGGAGGCCGCCACCGAGGCGCCCAGGATTCCGCCTCCCACCGCCCCGGAGGCCAATCCACCGCCCGAGACCAGGCTGGCATAGACGCCCTTCAGACCCTTCATCTTGACCGGGGCAGAGGGCTTTTCTGCTTCCTTCTCGGCACCGAAGACGCGGCCCAGGGCGTTGCCGATCCCGGTTCCGGTCTTCCATCCGCCCACCAGTCCGCTGGCCCCACCGATGAACATCCCGGCGCGCGCTGCGGTGCCTGCGGTCTGCCAGGTGGTGCTCAGGAATCCCAGGGCCCCCTTGCTGGTGATCGAAGCCACGGCGGGCCCCAGTCCGGCGCCCAGCATCGTTCCCACGACGGCTCCGCCCAGGACGCCGGCATACAGGCCCGGGATGACCATGCCCAGGCCCAGCACTCCGCCCGCGGTGGTGGCGATCGCGTTGCCGGTTTCGTTGTTGCCCAGGGCCACGCTGTCCAGAGAGCGCGAGGGGGCGACCGACAATTCAGGAGTCGTCGAGGCTGGGGAGGCCTCGGCCTTGGGGGCCAGGGCCTGTGAAGGAATCTGGGGCTGGACCGCGCCGGTCACGCTGAGGGTCATTTCCGGGTCCTCCATTCGTGGAAGCAAGGCCCGTCTGGGCCGGATGAGGTCTTGATCTCTGACAGTCTCATTGAACAACCGGAGGCGCCTGGATTCGATGTCTGGGATGTTAACCGACGGCCAATGGCCAATTTCAATCATTATTCAGTCCCGAAGCCTGCCGGGCGGGACAGGTTTCCCGGGAGCAGAATCTCGCCTTCCCACCGCGCAGGCGGGGCGCGTGCAGCAGCGAATCCGGGGTGGGATGGAACCCCAGATCCTGTACTCCGACCCTGTGCTGGTGGTGTTGGATAAACCGGTCGGCATGCCGTCCCAGCCCGACCCTTCCGGCGTTCTCTCGGTGTTGGACTGGGTGGCCCGCAGCCTTCCCGGGGATCCGGTGCACCCGGTGCAGCGTTTGGACCGACCTGCGGGGGGGCTGATGGCGGTCGCCCGGGGGCGCGCCGCGGCCCGGGACCTCTTCGGTCAGTTTCGCACCCGCCAGGTCGACAAGCGCTACCTGGCCCTGGTGGAGGGCTTTCAGAACCTGCCATCGGGAGAGGGGCGCCTGGAGCATCATCTGGTGCGGGATGGTCGGCGCAATCTGTCGCTGGCCCACGACCAGCCGGTGGAAGGGAGCCGTCCCGGAATCCTGGATTATCGGGTCCTGAAGACCGGCAGGACCCGGGCGCTGTTGGAGGTTCGCCTCCTGACGGGGCGCCATCATCAGATCCGGGCCCAGTTTGCGCATCTCGGCTGCCCACTGGCCGGGGACCTGAAATACGGGGCTTCCAGCGCGTTGCGCCAGGGAGGCATCGCCTTGTTCGCCTCCTACCTGGGCCTGCGCCATCCCCTCAGCCGAAGTCGCCTGGAGTTCCAGGCTCGTCCGGCGGGGCGCGCCTGGGAACCCTTTCTGGATGGACGGGGGACCTGAGCATGTGGTCGGGCCCCGTCCTGGCGCCCATGGTGATGGGACCGGGACGGAGCCCGAGGGGACCCTGCGAGTGTCAGGCTCTCAGGAACCCAGGGTGGCCACCATGACGGCCTTGATCGTGTGCACCCGGTTCTCGGCCTCGTCGAAGACGACCGAGTGGCGCGATTCGAAGACGTCTTCGGTCACCTCCATGCCGCTCTCCAGGCCGAACTTCCCGGCCACCTCACGGCCGACCTTGGTGTCGGAATTGTGGAAGGCCGGCAGGCAGTGCAGGAACTTGACGTTCGGGTTGCCGGTCCGGCGCAGGCACTCGGAGTTGATCTGGTAGGGGCGGAGATCGGCGATTCGCTCTTCCCAAAGGGACTCCGCCTCGCCCATCGAGACCCACACGTCGGTGTACAGGAAGTCCGCGCCCTCGACGGCCTGGACCGGGTCGTCGGTGACCTTCAGGCGGGCGCCGGTGGTCGAGGCGATCTCTTCGCAGCGGGCCATCAGCTCGGGGTTGGGGTGGTACTTGGCCGGGGCCCCGATGCGGAAGTCGCAGCCCAGCTTGGCCGAGGCCACCAGCAGCGAGTTGGCCACGTTGTTCCGTCCATCGCCCATGTAGGTCAGGACCACCTGGTCCAGGGGCTTGGAGGTGTGCTCCATGATGGTCAGGAAGTCGGCCAGGGCCTGGGTGGGGTGGAACTCGTCGGTCAGGCCGTTCCAGACGGGAACGCCCGCGTGCTGGGCCAGTTCCTCGACGATGTGCTGGCCGAACCCGCGGTACTCGATGCCGTCATACATGCGGCCCAGCACCCGAGCGGTGTCCTTCATGGTCTCCTTGACGCCGATGTGGGAGCCGGAGGGTCCCAGGTAGGTGGCATGGGCGCCCTGGTCGTGAGCTGCCACTTCGAAGGCGCAGC
Organism: bacterium UBP9_UBA1432; assembly: GCA_002329445.1. Lineage (GTDB taxonomy): Bacteria > Vulcanimicrobiota > Xenobia > Xenobiales > Xenobiaceae > Xenobium > Xenobium purgamenti. Next base: position 3,696 of record DCTU01000111.1, on the reverse strand, counting down.
GCGTCCGGGTGGATTCCTTCTCAAAGATCAGGGCGATGTTCCTGCCCACCAGGCGGGGCTTCTCGTTGCCGGTGTACTTGGCGGTCTTGAGGTCCGCCGAGAGCTTGAGGAGGAAGCGGATCTCTTCGCTGGAGAAGTCCAGCAGCTTCAGGAAGTGGCGGTTCTTGAGGTTGACGGGCATGGTGGTCGGCTCCTGATCTGGTCGTGATGCACCGGGATCTTTCCCCCCTGTCCCGGGCGCTTTGGAAAGATCGGGTCCAGGCTCTCCCACGGCGGCCGGGGCGACTCCCGGGCGTCGGGCGCTCTTGGATGGATCGACTCGGCGTTCTCGCCGGGGAAGGGAAGACCTTCTCGCCGTTCCGAAAAGGGTCCGCCTCCTCGTCCCGGAAGCAACCCCCGTGCCCCGCATCCACTTCGGCCTGGAGATCCCCAACACCCAGCCCTGGGAGGTCCTGCGCGCCGCGGCCCTTCGGGCAGACGGCCAACGCTGGCGCACCCTGTGGGCCTATGACCACCTGCTTCCCTGCACGGCCGAGGAGCTTCCCTTGACCGTGGTTTCGGCGGACGAGTGCGAGGCGGGTCCGATCCTGGAGGGATGGACGCTGCTGGCAGCACTGGCAGCCCTGACCCGCCGGGTTCGGCTGGGGTGCATGGTCAGTCCGGCCTCGTTCCGCCCGCCCGGGTTGTTGGCCAAGATGGCCGTGACCGTGGACCACGTCAGCCAGGGCCGGGTGGACCTGGGCCTGGGGGCCGGCTGGCATGAGCGCGAGCACGAGGCCTTCGGGATCCCCCTGGGAGACCTTCGCGAGCGTTCTGATCGGCTGGAAGAGGCAACCCAGGTTCTTCGCCAGCTCCTGTCCGGACCGGGGCCCTCGGACTTCCAAGGGCGCTTCTTCCGTCTGGTCCAAGCCCCTTTTGCGCCTCCACCACGCCAGGCGCATCTGCCGTTGCTGGTGGCTGGGGGAGGGGAGAAGCGCACCTTGCGCACGGTTGCCCGTCACGCCGACGCCTGCAACCTGTATGGCAACGTCTTTGGCAGTCTGTCGGAGGTGAGGCACAAGCTGCGGGTTCTGGACGAGTTGTGCCGGGAGGCGGGTCGGGACCCCGGACAGGTGCGCCGGACCGTCACCCTGTACGGCGATGTGGTGGAAGACCCGCGCCGGGCCCGCGAGCTCCGAGCCTGGCTGGGGCAGCACCTTCCCGAGGACGAGGCCGAAGCGTTGCCGCTGGGGGAGCCTTCTCGACTGATCGAGGCGGTCGAGCCCTACGTGGCCCTGGGGGTGGACGAGATCGTCCTGAACGGGCCGGCCCTCGACCTCGAGCACCTGGATCGGCTGGAACGCCAGGTCCTGGCAGCCTTTGACTGAGTCGATCTAGACCATCCAGCCGGTCGACTGGCAGACGGTTCCCAGGGTTGTCAGCGTGCGGTCGTAGAAGTCCTGGGCCTCGCCGGGGCTGTTCCCCACGCAGGTCACCCCCAGCTTGCCGTATTGGGAGAGCGCTCCGATCATGTGGAAGACCACCCCGGTATTCGAGCACGAGTTGTAGTGCAGGCCGGTGTAGGTCGTGATGTCGATCAGGTCCTCGGGCGTCATGCCCCGATAGCATTCCGAGACCAGGTTGTCGGAGGCCACGTAGTATTTGGCGACTCCCGTACTGGTCCGGAACAACCCGGTCTCGGGGTCGTAGCGTCCGCCGGTCAGGAACTGCAGGGTCCGGAAGGGGTGGGTCGTCCCCCCCTTGCGCAGGTTGATCTCCACGGCATACAGTTTCCAGTCTTCGCCGTCGGGAACCGCCAGGAAGTCGATCGAGAGTCTCTCGATCAGACCCTCGCCGGCCAGGTAGCGGCCGATCTCCAGGGCGGCCTGATGCAGGGCCGGGCGGAAGCGCTCCTCGGCCGGGAAGCGACACCCCAGGAAGACCTGGCGATCTTCTCCTCCCAGGATCTGGTCGTGGGTCGAGATGATCTGGGCCTCCCCCAGGGGGGTCAGCCGCATCTGGACGCTGGGCGAGGCCTTCTCTTCACCCTCCAGGAAGGCTTCTACGATGCCCCGGGTCTGCCTGAACTTGGCCAGGTAGCGCTCCCAGGAGAGACCTTCGGCCTGCATCCTGGTCAACAGCGGCAGGGTCTCCCGGACCCGACGCGCGGCCCGTCGGCGGTCACCGCGGGGGGCATGCCAGACCTCCTTGAGAGCCGTCAGGGGGTAGATGGCGTTGCCCTCTCCAGAGAACCCTTCGTTCAGTTTGAGGACGACCCGTCGCAGGTCGGGGTTTCGGGCGTGCAGCTCGACGATGGCTTGAGACAGATCCGCCTCGTCCCGGAGATCCTCGAAGCCGTCGGGGAAGAGCACCTTGGTCTGGCGGAAGATCTTGCGCGCGCCGCTCTTGGAACCGAAGTGCAGGTGGGCGGGGTCGGCTCCCAGCAGGGGAATGCCCAGGGCCACCGACAGGGTCTTCTCCAGGGGCGTCACGTTGAAGACGGTCAGGTGGGCGTTCCGCGTGCCGCGCACGCACTCGCGCAGGCGGTGGAGCAGGGCCGGGCGATCCAGGATCTTCCGCGTCAGCGGCTGGTCGGGCGAGGAATCGTAGGCGCTGAACATGTGCAGCCGGCGCCGGGCGTGCGAGTAGGGAACCCCGGGCAACAACTGCAGGTAGTAGTCGACGATTCCCTCGTGGATGGGCTGGGAGCTGACGAAGACCACCCGGGTTCGTGGCATCCCCAGCAGGATCAGCAGGAAGAGCAGGCGCTCTTCGTAGTGCTCGATCCCCTTCAGCTTCCTCAACTCCTCCGGGTCCAACGAGAGGGAGGGGACGACCACTACAACCTGCTCGACGTGGTCGTCCGCGCTCAGGTTCTGCCAGAGGGTCTTCAGGCGCGTCTGCAAAGCCGCAAAGCGTTGGTCCTCCTCGGGCGTGCCGGGCGAGGGAAAGGGGTCGTCCAGGATGGGCCAGAAGTCCGTCCCTTCCCTCAGCCTGCCGGCCTCGGAAGTCGACGGCTTCGGGCTGTCGAGGCGGCTGACGCGGAGGTTTCGACCCTGATTGTTCAATGCTGCTCCAGACTCCCTCGCGGGGAATTGCATTTCTGCACGCATCCCACTCGCCCTTCCCTCCCTTCGGACCTGGCGGCGCGCCAGGATCGCCGGGAATCTTGTGGAATGAAGCGACGAGACCATGCTGGAACGTGATGCTGGCGGCACCGGCCGCAGGAAGAGGAGGAGGGGAGGGAGTCCACACCGGCCCCCCAGGGCCTCGGAGCCGACCCACGTGGGGAACGGGCAGCCCCTGGGGGCGGGCGGCGTCCGTGACCCACGCTCCGGCCGCCTGCCCGCGCCCGCTCCGGAAGTCTTCCGCTTGCGTTACTGCGTCTGCGGCCATGCCTCGCCGCCCTCCTGGTCCGAAATCCGGCGGACCCTGCAGAACCTGGACGGGATGGTCCTGGACCCGGGCTTGGCCGAGCAGGGACAGCCGTGTTTCCGCTATCTCAACCCGGACACGGGGGTGGAGGCCTGCTTCCGAGGCTACCTGACCGAGGAACCCGACGAGGTGGGCCTCACCTTCGAGATGAACCTGCCTCGTCCGGGATACTTTGCGCACGAGGCTCTTCCCCTGGCCGTGCTGGTGGCCCGGGAGTTGCGTCTGGACACGCGGCCGCACGGCCCGGATGGCCCCACCGGTTCGCCTCATCCGTCCAAGGAG
>DCTU01000262.1:26169-27363 GCA_002329445.1 bacterium UBP9_UBA1432 | reverse complement strand
GCGCATGATGGGCGGCTGGATCACCGGCACCAGGGCCATGTAGGAGTAGGCCGAGACGGTGATGGCCCCCAGCAGATCGGGGGCCAGTTTGCTGGTCAGGAAGATGGCCGTGGGGCCGTCGGCGCCCCCGATGATGCCGATCGAGCCCGCGGCCTTGAGCAGGCGCTCGGGATCCGCCGGGTCCATCAGCCCCAGCCAGGTGAACTCGCTGCCGATCAGCACGGCGGCGATCAGGGTGCCGAAGATGCCGATCTGGGCGGCGGCTCCCAACAGCATCAGCTTCGGACGGCTGATCAGGGACGAGAAGTCGGTCATGGCCCCGATGCCCAGGAAGATCAACGGGGGGTAGACCCCTTTGACGACGCCCCAGTACAGGAAGTTCAGGACGCTGCCGTGCTCGTAGATCCCGATCTCGTTGCCCAGTTGGAAGGGGATGTTGCCGACCAGGATGCCGAAACCGATGGGCACCAGGAGCATGGGCTCGAAGCCCTTCCGGATGGCCAGGAAGATGAAGAACAGGCCCACGCAGATCATGGCCACGTGGCCGATCGTCAGGTTGTAGAATCCGGTGGATGCCCAGAAGGTGACGGCTTCCTCCATGGCGGCCTACTCGAACTTGACCAGGGGTTGGCCCTGCACCACGTGGTCGCCCGCCTTGACCAGGACCTGGGCGATCCGGCCTTCCGTGGGTGAACTCACGCTGGTGTTCATCTTCATCGCCTCGATGATCAGGAGGGGCTGATTCTTGGTGACGTTGCTTCCCGGCTCCACCTTGACCTCCACCACGATCCCGGCGATCGGCGAGTCGACGACTCCACCGGGGCCTCCCGCGACCGGGCGGGGGGCCGCCGGTGCAGGCACCGGGCGGGAGGGAGGAGGGGCCGCGGGTTGCGCCTGAAGGCTGGTGGCCGCGTAGCCGTAAGAGGTTCCGGGTTGCTCGTCGTCCTCGATCATCTCGACCTCGACGTCATAGCAGACTCCGTTGACAGTGACGCGCATCTTCTTCACGGGTTGGACTCCTTCAGCGAAGCCGGTGAGAGGCCATGATGCTGAGCCGGCCCTCGCGGGACCAGGTCGCTTCGGGGGCTCCCCGGCGATATCGAATGTGGTGGATCCGGGTGTGCTCGCCCAGTGAGACCGACAGGGCCGCGCTGATGGCGGCCACGATCTCCGGGCTGATCCCGGCCTCGACGA
>DCTU01000262.1:21797-26022 GCA_002329445.1 bacterium UBP9_UBA1432 | reverse complement strand
TGCTTCTTCTGGGGCCTGGTCTCGCGCTTGGTGCGCAGGGATTCCAGGGCCAGACTGATGTAGCGGCGGGTATCTCCGGGCTCGATCACGTCGTCGATCAGGTTGCGTCCGGCGCCCAGGAAGGGCGAGGCAAACGTCTCGCGGTACTCCTCGACGAACTTCTGACGCGTCTCCTGGGGGTTCTCGGCCTTCTTCAGCGTCTCGCGATGGATGACGTTGACAGCTCCCTCGGCCCCCATCACGGCGATCTCGGCGGTGGGCCAGGCGGCCACCCGGTCGGCGCCCAGCTCCTTGCCGCTCATGGCCAGGTAGGCTCCGCCGTAGGCCTTGCGCAGGATGAGGGTGATCTTGGGCACCGTGGCCGCCGAGTAGGCGAAGAGGATCTTGGCGCCGTGGCGGATGATCCCTCCGTATTCCTGGCGGATCCCGGGCAGGAAGCCCGGCACGTCCACCAGGGTGACGATCGGGATGTTGAAGGCGTTGCAGAAGCGCACCATCTTGGCCAGCTTGTCCGAGGCGTCGATGTCCAGGCAGCCCCCCATCACGTTGGGCTGGTTGGCCATGAGGCCGACCGTGCGGCCATTGATCCGGGCCAGGCCGACCACCACGTTGGCGGCGAAGTGCTCCTGGACCTCGAGGAAGTCGCCGGCGTCCACGATCCGTCGGATCACGTCCCGAACGTCGTAGGGATTGCGCGGGTTGTCCGGGATGATCTTGTCCAGCAGGGGGTCGTAGGCGAAGGTCAGCGAGCCGTCGCTGAGATCCGGAGGGTCCTCGGTGTTGTTCGCCGGCAGGAAGCTCAGCAGCTTCTTGCAGATGGCCACGGCGTGGGCGTCGTCCGCCGCCACGAAGTGGACGACGCCGCTGTAGTTCATCTGGGCCTGAACCCCACCCAGCTCCTCGTCCGAGATGTCCTCGCCCGTGACCTCCTTGATCACCTGGGGGCCGGTGATGAAGAGGCGTCCCGTCTTCTGGACCATGATGATGAAGTCGGTCAGGGCCGGCGAGTAGGCGGCTCCGCCCGCGCAGGGCCCGGCCACGATGGCGATCTGGGGCACCACGCCCGAGAGCTGGACGTTGCGGAAGAAGATCCGCCCGTAGCCGGACAGGGCGTCGATGCCCTCCTGGATCCTTGCTCCGCCGCTGTCGTTGATGAACACGAAGGGAGCGCCGCACTTCAAGGACAGGTCCATCATCTGGCAGATCTTGTCCGCGTGCATCTCACCGACGGTGCCGCCGGCCACGGTGAAGTCCTGGGAGGCGGCGAAGACCTGGCGGCCCTCGACGGCCCCCGACATGCAGACGACTCCTTCAGCCGGCAGCTCCTTGCCCTCCATGCCGAAGGAGGTGCAGCGATGTCGGGAATACAGGAAGAACTCCTGGGAGGTCTCGGGGTCGAAGAGCAGTCCCAGGCGCTCGCGCGCGGTGCTCTTGCCAGCAGCCCGCTGTTTGGCGATGCGGGCCTGGCCGCCGCCCTGGCGCAGTCGCTCGCGGGTCTGGCGCAGGCGTTCGATTCTCTCTTGGGTGCTCATGTTCGGCTCCCGGCCTTGGGATGGGGTTCCCCGAATCAGCGTTCGGGGGGGGCGCACCGTGTCGCGCTGTGGAAAAAGCGCCGGAGTGCAGGCGGTCCTTCCGCGTCCGGGGCATCCTACCCTTCCCCAAGCCTGAACAGGTATGATCCGGGTCACACGGGCAGGCCCGCGTTCGGCAGGAGAAGCGTCTGCACCCCGAAGAACGGCCGTCGAAAGGATCCGGATGCGAAGCCCTCGTTGTGCCGCTTCCCTCCCCAGCGATGCGCCGCCACGGCATGACCGGTGCAGGTGGCCCGGGGCCAGGTTCTTGGGGACCTGCGGCCTGGTCTTGTTCCTGCTGATCATCCCTGGCCTGCATGGGGTCGCCCTGGGGTTGGATCCGGTCCTTCGGGGAGTCAACGACGCAGGAGGGGAGTTCATCCCCCTGCCCCTCCCCGAAGGCCACCCGCTGGCGTTCTCCTCTTCCCGGACCTTGGAGTACGTCGCCGGCAAAGGCCTGAAACTGGTCCGGCTCCCTTTCGCCTGGGAACAGATGCAGCCGGTTCCCGGCAGACCCCTGGACGCCCAGGCGGTGGCATCCCTGCGCGCCTACCTGGAGGAGGCCGATCGCCGCGGCCTGCAGGTCATCCCCGACCTGCACAACTACGCGCGTTTCACCCGCGTCGGCTCGGACGGCCGTCTCCAGACGTTGGTGGTCGGCGACCCCCGTTTCCCCGCCGCGTTCCTGGCCGACTTCTGGCGGCGCATGGCCGAGGCCTTCCGAGACGCCCCGGCCATCTTCGCCTGGGGCTTGATGAACGAGCCCCACGACATCGTGACGCGCCGCTGGGAGGAAGCCTCCCAGGACGCGGTCACGGCCATCCGAGCGACGGGGGATCGCCGCTGGATCCTGGTTCCGGGAAGCAACTGGTCGGCAGCCCACATCTGGGTGATGTGTCACGGACACCAGGCGTGGATCCGCGATCCGCTGGGGCGGGTGGCCTACGAGGCCCACTGCTATCTCAACGCCGCGCCGTCCTTCGGGCGGTCCTACGAACAGGAGCTGGAGCGCGACCCCAACCTCGAAGAGCGGCCCCGGAGGCGCCTTCAGGTCTTCGCGGACTGGTGTGAGTCCAACGGGGTCCCGGGCTTCATCGGCGAGTTCGGCAGCCCCGCCGATCCCGGTTGGCTGGCTCTTCTCGACCGTCTGCTGGGCGAGATGGATCGCCACCGCCTCCCGGGGACGGCCTGGGCCCTGGGTGAGAAATGGCCTGCGGACTATGCCCTGAGCCTGCACCCCGACCCCGTCTCCGGCGAGGATCGCCCCTCGATGAAGGTCCTGCTCCGGCATCCCGGGGGCAGGACCCTCCGCGTGTGGGAGGACTTCCTGCGGGGCTATCGGCTCTATTCCATGCGGGCCGTCCACCAGTCCCGACCCCTGCGTGGGATCTGGCGCGACCTGCGTCGCGAGTGGGGGCCGCGGCTCAGGGAGTTGCTTCGGCCTGGAGCAGGGCCGCCTGGCGGTTCCGCAGCACCGGCTCGGTGACCTCGCGCAGGTGCTTGCCGACGAAGAAGAAGCGGTCGGGGAGGGGAGGCAGGTCGGCCTGGAGGCCCTCGCGCAGGATCAGGCGCAGGACGTTGACCAGGCTGATCCCGTCCAGGTCCTCCTGCCTCACGCCCGGCATGTGCAGGGCGACCAGGTTGGGATAGCGCTCAGCCAGGACCGCGGGTGAGGGTTCGTAGCGCTCCTGGTGGGGAAGCCGGACCAGGCTCAGCCAGGAGCCGTGGTCGGAGGCGATCAGGATGATCGGCTTGGGCCCGGGCCGCTCCAGCAGGGTCCGGGCGATGGTCTCCAGCCGACCGGCCACGAAATGCGCCTGGTCCGGGTAGAAGGCACGGTACATCCGCTCCTGGGCGTCGGGCGTCGAATAGAAGAACGTGTTCTTGAAACCCAGACGCTCCTTGGCTTCGCGGGGGATGAGGCTGCCGTCGGCGCGCAGGACGAAGGGCTCATGGGGCGCCGGGACGTGGGCGAAGGTGAAGGTGGGGCGGTCGGAGTCCCCGGGACGGGTCTGCAGGTCGTCCAGGATGTCCAGGACCCGGGTCCGATGGGCGGCCTCGGGATCCAGGTTGGCCAGGCCCAGGACGTCCTGCAGGAAGCTGATGAAGGAACCCCGGATCAAGAGCCCGGTGAACTCGTTGAAGTGCGGGGTGGAGTCCACCTCCACGTCCAGGTCTTCGATCCCCTGGGTGGCCGTCCAGCTCGAGACGTAGGAGACGGTCCGGTAACCCTGGCCGCGGACGAAGGCCATGGCCCGGTTGCGGCGGATCATGTCTGCCCACTGGGGATCGCGCGGCGGGTCCAGCGGGTCGTCGGGCTGAAGACCCGGCAGATACTCCATGTTGAGGAAGGAGGCCAACGAGGGGGTGGTGCGCGAGTAGTTGCACTGGCTGCCCCGGGCCACGACGAATCCCATGCGCCGCAGGCTGTCCAGGAAGGCCGAGTCGTCCACCCCGAAGGTCTTGCGCATGGTGTCGCTGCGGGCGTACTCGTCGGCGATGATCACGTAGATGTCCGGCCGGGTCCGGGAGTCCGGGCGGATCGGGGATCGCTGCGCGATGGCCTCCTCGGAGGCCAGGGCGGTTCGGGGAGGGCGGGTGAGCCAGGCCTGGCCGGCCGGGAGAAGGGCCAGGGCCACGAGGAGGACGGAGGC
>DCTU01000262.1:13843-21763 GCA_002329445.1 bacterium UBP9_UBA1432 | reverse complement strand
GGGGTCATCTCCCCCAGGTGGACCTGGCCCAGCGGCCGGCTGACATGGCCGTAGAAGCAGAAGGCCACCAGGACGGCGGAGGCCAGGACACCTGCCGGACGCAGGTCGCGGTACAGGGCCAGGCCCAGCAGGATCAGGGCTCCGGCCAGAAGCTCCAGGAGGGCGGAAGGGAACCAGACCTGGTTGAGCCGGGCCTCGCCGGCGTTGGCGGCATACAGGAAGACGACCGGGTAGAGGGCCAACAGGAAGGGATGCCAGACCAGGGGCCGGGAATTCTGGGACATGCCGAGGGGCCAGCCGTCGATCGGGTCGGGCCCCTGGGGCCGAACCCTCCCCGACGGATTGTGCCGCTATTCCTTGCCTTCGGGTTCCGGCTTGTGCATGCCCAGCTTCAGGGTCAGGCGCTTCCAGTTCATCTTCAGCCAGATGCCCACCCCGGCGATTCCGGCCAGCAGCAACTGCAGCATCATCCCGCCGGTCCCGGGGTCCAGGTAGGCCTGGGCGGGGCAGGTCCCCAACANNCATGACAAGGCCCCCATCTCAAACAGACTTGGAATTGCCGCGGGAAATTCGACGGAGAGCCGGGCCTTCCTCCCATGGCTTCCCGGCACCTGTCGACTTGCCGGTCGGGGATCTTCAGGCCGGGCGGAAGCCGGCCAGGCGCATGGCCTCCTGGATGCGGGAATCCCTCATGAAGGTGGCCCAGACCAGGCCGGTCCGGTGGTTCTCGGCCATCAGCATGGTGATGCCGAGGTCGATGCCCAGGACGTCGGGGTTGACCCAGCCCGTGGCCGGATTGAAGGCGTCCGCGAAGCCGTAGCGTCCCCAGATCCGTCGGCCGTGGTGGCGGTGCAGGTGCTGCAGGACGCGCAGGGTCTCGTCGGGCAGGAAGGGGATCGAGCCTCCCGCGGCGCAGGGCACCACCGTGCCGTCGATCCGGGCGTCTGCCGGGGGGCCTCCCCAGGCCACGTAGCCCTGAGCCGAGTCCGATGCGGTGATGCCCCACATGTCCTCGGAATAGTGGGGAAAGCGATCTGCCAGGTCCAGGCAGAAGGCCCGGTGGGCGCGGGTGGCCAGGACCGAGTTCCGGAAGTAGTCGGCGTGCTGGTCGCGCAGGCCCCGGAAGTCGACCCAGGCGTGGGAGTACTGGTGGGTGAACAGGACCGGGTTGCCCGAGATGTAGTCCAGCCCATGGAAGTGGACCCAGGGGCGCCTCCAGGCCTGCCAGCACTCGGCGGGCAGGGGGTGGGTGGGCGAGGCCATCCCCAGCAGGACCAGGATCATCAGCTCGCAGTAGTGGTCCCAGCGCGGTTCCAGGAAGCCCGATTCGGGCGTCCAGCCCATCGAGAGCGTGTCGCCGCCGTCCAGCATCCAGGGCCAGTCCACGCGTCCGAAGACCTCATCGGCCAGCTCTGCGACCTCCGGGTCGGCTTCGAAGTGCTGCCGGCAGGTCAGGACTCCGGCCACGAGCAGGGCCGTGTCGATCGAGGAGAGCTCGCATCCTCCCCAGCGCTGGCCCGTCTCCATGTCCACGAAGTGGTAGAAGAACCCGTGTTCATGGGGCATCTGATGGGCCAGGAAGCGCAGGGTGGTGCGCACGCGCTCCAGCAGGAGGGGCCTCGGAGCATAGCCCCGGGCTTCGGCAATGCAAAGCCCGGTCAGCCCGAAGCCGGTGGCCGCGATGCTGGACATGCGGCGCTCCTCGCGCCCGGTGGTCCGGGCCCGATCCCGCACCTGTCCGGTCCGTGGCGAGGCCTGCTCCCAGAAGTAGAGGAAGGCTCGGCGCTCGATCTCTTCCAGCAGGTCTGTCCGGGAGGGCCGGGCCGGGCCGGCCAGGACCGGCGCGATCCAGGGCAGGGCCAGGACACCGGCTCCCAGGCGCAACAGGTGGCGACGGGTCATGGGCATGGGGAGGTCTTCGTCCCTCCTGCAACGGATCCCGCCGAGGGCGCGGACCGGTGGGGCAGGGCTGCACTCCCGGCGGAACCGGGACGCCCCTTTTTTTGGTGTGCGGGAATACAGAGGACCCGGGCCGGGTGCCCTATCCTGGGATGAGGGTCGGCAGGCCACCGGCTTCAGGCGACGAAATTTCGAAGAGGGTTCTTCGGCGTGGAGCCGGGAGGAAGGCCTCTCGGCCGCGGAGCAGGGTCCCGCCGGTGACGGGCCTGGAAGGGCCCGCGTCCGGCTCTTTGTGGAAGCCTCCTCGAGCTGGAAGGAGACGGAGATGAACACCGTGCGAACCGGGCGGTCTTCCGGGCAGGAAGGGATGGCCCTGGCCGTGGCCCTGGTGACCCTGATGATCCTGGTCGTCATGGGGCTGGCGCTGGGCTCGATCGGGATCGACAACCTCAACCAGATCCGTCGGACGGGGGACACCTCGACCCTGGTCCACGCCGCCAACGGCGGGCTGCACGAGTTGATGGACCGGATCTACGGGGACGGGGCCTCCACCAACGGGCAGTATGGCCGGGGGGTCAGCGATGCCTCGGCCGATGGGGCGGGCACCTACACCACCTCGCTGAAGGCCTGCCACTACTGGTGGACCTTCAATTCCGCCTCGGGCGAGCCCTACAGCACCAACAACCTGGCCGGGGACTCGGCCGTGACCGGTTGGAACGGGATGAGGGTGCCGGCCCGGATGGCCCTGCTGGTCGCCTCGGCCGATGAGGTCCCCCGGGCCGAAAGCCAGGACCCGGTCCGGGTGGTGGCCCTGGTCACCAACGGCTACCCCTACGCCGTCACCAGCGACGGCAAGATCGAGATCAACCACGTGACCGGGCCGATCCCCGGCCAGGCCAACGTGCGCAGCAACTCGACCACCGGAACCTCCTACAACCCCAATGTCGAGGCCGCCTCCGTCGACGGGATGGTCTTCTCGCGCGACGGCCCGGGCACGATCAAGGTCACGGGCTCTTCGGGCCCTCAACTCTTCGACCAGGACCCCGTCACCATCCCGGAGCTGCCCATCCTGCAGGTGGTCCGCAGCCAGAGCACGGCCGGCGTGGGCGGGGCCCATCCCTATGGGGGACCGGCCACGATCCAGATCCCCGGCGGGGGCTTCCACGACATGAGCAACGATGGCAGCGGCAACCTGGTGATCGACGGGGTCGTGCTCTCGCCCCGACCCGTCAGCGTCTACGTCGACGGGAACCTGCGCGCCAGCGGCGGCGGATCGATCACGATCCCCAAGGGGGTGCACCTCTTCGTCCGGGGCGATCTGACGGTGGGTGGCTCGTTGAACCAGGACACCGATCCGCCGCCGTCGGGGTCGTCCACCTCCGGACTTCCCCCCGACGAGAACTTCCTGTTCGTTACGGGGGATGTGCGCTTCAACGGGGCCCAGGGGCAGGGCCTGCACATGCTGGCCGGCGGGGACATCCGCCAGAACGGTACCAGCAGCTTCGCGGGGCTGGTCTACTCACAGGATGGCGACATCCAGGTCAACGGAGGCGGAACCCTGACCGGCTCGATCATCGCCAAGGCCGGGGTCAGCGCCTCGGGCGACACCGACGCCAAGAACCTCAACGTGGTCTTCGACCCCTCGGTCTTCGACAACCTGACCTGGTTGGGCTTCTCGATGCGGGGACCGGTTCGGACCACGAGCTGGCAGATCCAGGTGCGCTGAGCCTCGGCTCGCAACCCGTGGTCGGACCCGGGGCTGCCGGGTCCTGTGTTCGGGCTCGGCCCCGGCTCCAAGCCGGGGCCGGTGTCTTGTCCAGGGGCTCTCGGGCCTCCGGCCTGGGGGAGGCTCGTCCCTCCCCGGTTCAGGCCCGGCGGCCGGGCGGGTTCAGGAGCGCCCTTCGATCCTCAGGAACGAGGTGATCGAGTTCTCGTTGCTGTTGGCTCCCCCGGTCCGGGCCACCCCGGCCGCGGTGTTGATCATCTCCAGGTTCACGTAGATCGGGTTGGTGAAGTTCTGGTGATGCTGGGCTCCGTTGATCAGCGCGTAGCAGTCGAATCCCCCGCGCGGCCGGGTGTTGGTGGGGGCCATGATGCCGTGGGCCAGCAGACGCCGGTTCTGGCCGCTGCTGCGGATGGTGGCCGTGGTCACGTTGTTGACCGTGCCCTTCTCGGCGCGGATCTTCGGAAAGCCCGAGGGCTTCACCTCGGCCACGTACAGGGCCCGCATGCGGGGGTTGTCCGGGTAGTTGGGGTCCGTGTCCAGATAGTAGCCGATGTATTTCTGCCACATCGGCATCCCGTAGGTGGGTTCGTACTGGAAGACGTCCTGGTCATCCCGCGCCGAGAGGAAGACGATCCCCACCGGAATGCTGGTGTATCTGGTGTTGGGATAGGATTGGACGGTCTCGGCGTGGGTCTCCATCAGGTCGCGCGTCAGGCGGAACCCGACGGTGTTGAGGGCCTGCTGGACCTCGATGGAGGCCCGGGCGATCTCGAAGTAGCGCCGCCCGGCCATGAAGATGCCGTAGATGGCCAGGAAGACCATCGAGGCCAGGGCCATGTAGGTCAGGACCTCGATCAGGGTGGCCCCGGCCTGCTTGTGTCGGGTTCTCATCGCGGACCTCCTCACCAGGCCCTGGTGCGGCTGGATTCGATGGTGACGCTGCGGGCCTGCGTGGTGCCCGTCACTTCCGCCTGGAGCCACTGGGTCTGGACCATCAGGACGGCCTTGTTGGCCGTGCCGACGGGGCTGGGGCGGATGGTCACCACCGTGGTGTAGGTGGTCGCGCTCGTGACCCCGTTGACGACCACCGAGACCCGGTCGGTGTAGGTTCCGTTGGACATGCTGGTGAAGGGCCTGGTGCGTTCGCGATCCATGTAGGCCTGGGCGAGCTGGGCGGCGATCACCTGGTGCTTGCCCTGATGGATGCCCCGGAACGAGATCGGGAACATCCCCATGACCAGCAGGAACGCGCTGGCCAGGATGGCCACGGCCAACAGGAGCTCGACGAGGCTGAAGCCTGCACCGCGCCCACCCCGGGAACAAGCCGTCATGCCAGTCACCTCCGCATCAGGCCCTCACGATTCATCATTCCCATGTTCCGGGCCGATTCCCTGCCGCCCCGGTCTTGGGGGCCTCATCTCGACGAGGCCAGCCGGAAGCGGAATTCGGCGGGCCGGCCCGGGTCCAGGGGATCCGTGTGGACCACCACCAGGTGGCCCTGACGCTGCAGCTTCAAGGAAGTCCCGTTCAGGGTGGCCCGGCGGACGGCCATGCCAGGGGGGGGGACCAGCTCGACCTTCACCGCGCGTCGGCTCGGCGCACCCGACCAGGTCCCCTGTCGGGGGGCGATCCGCACGACCTCTTCGTCCTGGCGCAGTTCGCGGGTCAACTCGGTGGTGACCAGCTCTCCACGGCGCCAGCCCCGCGTCTCGCCGTCGTCCTCGGTCAACAGGAAGCGCCCGGCGCGGGGGGCCGAGTGGACCCGGAGCAGAAGGTCTGCCACCGGGGGACCGTGCAGGCGGCGTCCCTGTGCATTCATGGTGTCCTGGTCCACCACCATCATCGGCAGGATGGAGCCGGCCCGCGCCAGGAGCGGGAGCTCGAAGCGCCCGTCGCGCTTCAACGACCAATCCGTCCGGCCTTGGAGCCTGGCCCCGGTGCGCAGGTCCATCCAGTCCCCGGGCGGCAGCTCCAGGTCCATCCGTTCGGCCCGCAGGTCGGCGCTCAGGGCGACCAGCAGCTCCGGACCGATCATCTTGACGTGCCCGGCCAGGGCCGCGGGAGACTCCCAGCCCGGGAACCAGCAGGCGGCAGGGGCGACCAGGGGCTGGCCGCTGCGGGCCGCCTCGTGGGCCAGCGAGTAGTAGTAGGGGAGAAGCCGGTAGCGCCAGCGCAGGTTCTCGCGGTTGGAGTCCACATGCCCGATGCGGTCCGGCGAGGTGGCGTGGCGGTTCTCGAGGTTGAAGGCGTGGGGGCGGATGGGCACGTCGATCGCGCAGGCCGCGGCGAACCAGCGCGTGTAGAGGGCCTCCAGCTCCTCCGGGGTGCCTGGGAAGACCTCGCGGAAGAAGCCGCCGACGTCGGAACCGAAATAGTCGATCCCGGACAGGGCCAGGTTGGTCTGGGCGTTGAAGTGCTCGGCCAGGCTCTCTTCGGTGGCCGGGATGTCGCCGGACCACATGGCAGCCCCGAAACGCTGGATCCCCGGACCGCCCGAGCGGGAGAGCAGGAAGACCCGACGGTCGACGGCATGTCGGGCATAGCCCTCCCAGATCCCGCGGGCCCACTGGTGGGCGTAGAGGTTGTGGACCTTGGGATGGGGACCCTGCTGGTAGAAGGGGGTGGCGACCTGGCCGTCCGGGAGCGGGCTTCCATGGCACTCCGGCTCACCCAGGTCGATCCAGTGCCCCAGGACCCCGGCGTCCACCAAGGGCTGACGTCGCCAGGCATGCCAGAAGCGGCGTCCCTCGGGGTTCGTCGGGTCCAGGATCCCGCCCTGGCCCCACCAGTTGCTGTCGGTCACCGCGAAGGGCGTGCCTGAATCCGGCGCCTGTCGGGCCAGGTAGCCCCGGCGCGACAGCTCCGAGTGCTCGGGAAGGCCCCGGCTGATATAGGGCTCTTCGATCAGGATCAGCCCGACCCCATCCTCCTTCCGGAATCGGTCCAGGCGCCGCGCGGGGTCCGGGAAGCGGGTCTCGTCCCAGCGCAGGCTGCCCATCCGGCTGTGTGGAGAGTCCTCCTCGACGCCTCCGAACCACTGCAGGTCCAGCACGAAGCCGTCCACCGGGAAGTGATGGCGGCGCAGACCGGCCAGCCGGTCCTCCACCTCGGCCCAGTCCTCGAAGCCGTACTCCGAGACCCACAGCCCGAAAGCCGCCCGGGGGGGCACCGGAGGGCGACCGACCAGGCCCATGTAGGTGCGGCGCAGGGATTGCAGGTCCGGGCCCAGGGCCAGGAAGAGCCGGCGGTGCGGCGAGTCGGTCTCGACCGTCCAGGTTTCCCCGGCTCCTGGTCGGAAGTCCCAGCGCTGGCGGGCCGGGTCGTCCAGGAAGAGCATCCAGCAAGGGGTCCCCGTGCCGTACAGGACCGGGAAGCTGGCGTTACCCACGTTGCCGCCCAGGAAGCGCGAGAGGGTGTTCCCGAAGGGATGGGGCTTGGAGTGGCGCTTCCAGAAGAGGCGTTCCCGCCCCATCCAGTCGCTTCCACCCACCCGGGTCAGGTTGGTCCCTTCCACCTCTTCGCGCTCGGGCGGGAACTGTTCGCCCAGTCCCAGGAGGTTGCGGGTTTCCGGTGCTTCCAGGCGGTAGCCGTTCTCGGTGGCTTGAAGGGTGAGGACCAGTCGGCCGGCGTTGAGGACCTCCAGCGAGCGCCCGCGAGGGCGCAGGGTCATCCTCGAGGTGGTGAGGGCGTCGTCTCCGCGCCGCGCGCTGGCCCCCGGGTAGCGACCCGGGTAGTCGCAGCCGTCGACGTAGGGGCTGATCGGGATGGGTGCCCCGGGCTCGGGGCCCAGTTCCAGGTGGACCAGACCCTCCTCCAGCAGTTGGACCGTCCAGGGGCCCAGGGCTTCAGGGCGAGGGGCCGGGGTGGCCCGCGCCGGGACCGGGTTCATCAGGATCAGCAGGAACAGCAGGACCAGGTGCCTTTTCAAGGTCGCGCGCACGGGCAGGACTCCTCGAACGGGATCTCCGGGAGGGAAGTCCCGGCCGGAAGCCTCCCGGGATCGGCCGATTCCATCCCGTCAGGCATGATCCGGAGGCCGGTTTCCGGTCTTGAGTGCTCAGACCCCCCGTCCCGCCAGGCGATCTTCCGTGGCCAGGCGGGGATGTCCTGGTCGGGAAGGCCTTCCGTTCACGGGCGCTCGATCAGGCGACCTTCGAGGATGGCGTCGGCAAACTGGCGGGCGATGCTCTCATGGCCGGCCTCATTGAAGTGCTGGTCGGAGGCGCTCAGCGTCCATTGTTCCCGGGGCAGGGTCCGGAGCCACTCGGTGAAGCGGATGGGTTCGTCCGGTCCGG
>DCTU01000262.1:0-13833 GCA_002329445.1 bacterium UBP9_UBA1432 | reverse complement strand
TCCCGGTCTGGAGGCGAGGGGGCCACGAAGAGGGCCGCCATGTTCCGGGTTCGGACTTCGCCCAGGAAGCGTTCCAGGAACCGGGCGCACTCTCGAGGGTCCTGGGTGGGTCGGTTGAATTCGGGCGGAGCCTGACCGGTCCGGTGCGCCCGCAGCCGAGCCAGCTCCTTGCGCAGGGTCAGGTAGGTCATGGATCGGTACAGCAGGACGTGCAGGCTGCGCAGGGGGGGGATTTCCGCCAGGTAGCGACGCAGATCGGCGCTTTCGGGTCGGGCGGTCCATCCGTGGGAACCCACGACCAGCAGGTCCGGGTGGTAGCGACTCCCGATCTCTTGATAGAGGTACCAGGACTGGGCCAGCGAGTAGCCCGGCATGGATTGGTTGATCACCGTGATCCGGCGATCCGGGTGACGCTCTTGAAGCAGGGCCTCCATCCGGCGGGGCCAGGTGCTCTCGACCGGGACGCCCTGTCCAAAGGCGTTGGAGTCTCCCGTCACCAGGATCCGGAACTCATCGGGCCCTTTCGTCAGAGGGATTTCGCGCTCGCGCAGACCCATGGAGTTCAGTCGGATGGGCAGCGGGTACAGGAAGCGGACGGTCTGGTTCGGGTTCCCCCGGTAGAGGTAGTAGGGATGGGGGATGAAGGTCGCTGGGGGTCGGTGGGCCACATGGGAGCGCAAGGCGGCTTCCAGGACCAGGAAGCAGACCAGCAGGAATCCCAGGGCTGCGAGGAGCGCGCGCCAGGCTTGTCGGGTCCTGCTCGGGGCAGGCCTGTGGCGGGTCAGAAAGTGCCAGGCAAGCGCTGCCAGGACCAGGGCCACCAGCTCCAGTCCCAGGATCTGGAAGAGGACCTCTTCGGTCCCTCCCGGAGGGAAGCCGTGGGCCTCGACGGCGGTCCAGGAAGCCATCCCGCGCCGGACGAGGGTCGCGTAGTCCGACCACAGACCCTCCCAGAAGCCGGTCAGCAGGAACACGCAGCGCCTTTCTGGTTGTGCTCCTGGCATTCCTGCCCACGGAATCCGTGGGTGACCGGGGAATCCTCCGGGCAGTCGACGAAAGGGGCGGGGCGGGGAGCTGATCCACCTCAGCGTCCCAAGCATCCGTCGGGATGCAGACCTCCAGCAACCCAGGGAGAGTAACGACATGGCAAATGTGAACAAGTCTCGAGGCACGATCGCCATCCTGACCGGGGGCGGCGATGTCCCGGGCCTGAATCCTGCCATCCGAGGGGTGACCATCCGCGCGCTGCGCGAAGGGTTCCGGGTCATCGGCCTGCGCCGAGGTTGGGCTGGAGTGATCGACATCGTGCGCGAGAAGAACGCGGACAACTCCCACTGCTACACCGTGCTGACCGAGGACGTGGTCAACCGTGCGGCCCGGACCGGAGGCACCTTCCTGCACACCTCCCGGACCCGTCCCAGCCACGTGCCCAAGGTGAACGTGCCCGAGCACCTGCGCGAGAAATACAACCAGGAGCTCAACGACCTCACCCCCGAGGTGATCAAGAACCTCAACTGGCTGGGCGTGGACTACCTGATCCCCATCGGCGGGGATGACACCCTCAGCTACGGGGTGCGCCTCTCCCAGGAGGGCGTCAAGTGCGTGGCCATCCCCAAGACCATGGACAACGACGTCCCGGGGACGGACTACTGCATCGGGTTCTCGACGTGCGTCACCCGGACCATCAACATGGCCAACGACCTGCGCACCTCGGCGGGATCGCACGAGCGGTTCCTGGTCATGGAGGTCTTCGGGCGCTACGCCGGGTTCACGGCCATGCTTCCCACGATGGCAGGGGCAGCCAATCGCTGCGTGATCCCCGAGCACAAGTTTGACATCGACCACCTGTGTGAACTGCTGGTCGAGGACCGGGCCAAGAACCCCAGCAACTACTCGGTGGTGCTGATCTCCGAGGGTGCCATGTTCACCGGGGGCGAGATGATCTTCCGCAGCGGCGAGAAGGATGCCTACGGGCACGCCAAGCTGGGCGGCATCGGCGAGCTGGTCTCGGCGCGGCTGAAGGAGCTTTCGCCCAAGTACAACCGGGGCCGTCGGATCAACGTGATCGACCAGAAGCTGGGCTACACCGTGCGGGGTGGTTCGCCGGACGCCATCGACTCGATCGTCCCCATGGCCTACGGGAACCTGGCGCTCGACCTGATCCTCGATGGTCTGCACGGGCGCCTGGTCGTCCTGCGCAACGGGCGCTACGACAACGTGCCCCTGGAGGTGGTGACGGCCACCAAGAAGATCGTGAATGTCGACAAGCACTACAACACCGAGCGCCTGCGCCCGAAATACGAGCGCATGGAGATGGCTCCCTTGTTCATCATGACCAGCGAGGACTGATCCGGTCCTCCCTGGCGCCTCGGTGCGCCGTCTTTGCCGGACGGCGCACCGGGGTAGATCATGAACAGGATGGTCGAAGGAGGAGGGGCACCATGTTGAGTCTCAAGAGCATCCTGGTTCCGGTCGATTCGTCGGAGCTTTCCCTGGTGGCGATTCCTTTCGCGCGGGAGATGGCCCGCCGCTGGAACGCCGAGGTGGTCCTGGCCCACGCATGCTCGAGCGAGGCGGCCCTGGCCCGGGCCACCGGGCGCATGGAGAAGCTCGGGGCCAGCCTTCTTCCGGTTCCAGCCCGCGCCGTGCTGGGGATCGGATCGCCCGTCGAGTTCCTGGTCGATCTGGCGGAAACCGAACAGAGGTCGATCGTCGTGATGGCCACCCGGGGGTTGCGCGGAGCCGCCCGGGAGGTCCTGGGCAGCACGGCGGGGCAGATGATCTCGCAGTCGCCCTGTCCGGTGCTGACGTTGAAGCATCCCGACCAGCGGCTGCTGGCCGATTCCGAGGTGGCCAGCTCGGAGGATTCCGCGACGGTGCGCTTCGGTCGGATCATGGCCGTCACGGA
This sequence comes from bacterium UBP9_UBA1432, assembly GCA_002329445.1. Classification (GTDB taxonomy): domain Bacteria; phylum Vulcanimicrobiota; class Xenobia; order Xenobiales; family Xenobiaceae; genus Xenobium; species Xenobium purgamenti. Next base: position 10,925 of record DCTU01000262.1, on the reverse strand, counting down.
TCTGGGACCTCGCTCGATGTTCGCTGTCGACTACGCTGGCGCCATCGCTCGGGCCTTCGGTTCAGAGCTGATGCTGCTGCACGTCTTCGAACCCGGGGTCTTCGGTGGGGACACCTTCCCTCGGCGCCGTTCGGCCCTGCGTTTCCTCGAGCAGATCGGAAGGCGCGTCGGGGTCCCCGCCGACCGGGTCCTGCTGGAGAGCGGCCCGGTGACGCGGACCATCCTTCGCACGGCCCGGGAGTACCGCGTCGACCTTCTGGTGCAGGCGACCCGGGGACGGCGTCTGGTGGCTGGCCTGCAACTGGCCAGCAAGTGTCGGGCGGTGGCTCGTCGCTCGCCTTGTCCGGTGTTGACGGTCAAGGTTCCCGACCCCGACATCCTCGGAACCAGAACTGAGCTTCCCGGTCCGGAATCCGGGCCTCCCCCGGACGGCAGCGCCGTCTCCTGACCCGATGGCGATCCTGAGGCTCCGGGAGGCCCTCTCCGGCTCCTGGGGCCTCCGCCTTTTCCGTTCGGGCCTCCGCCTCGTGGGCCGCATGCACTAGTCCGGTTGACTGTCTGTTCAGTCAGCCTGAGATGTGCTAGACTGCCTCGAATCAGATTGACTGAATGAACAGTCAGCCAACAGAAAGGCCTCTCCCATGCGAGTCTCCCATCTCCCCCTTTTGGCCCTGGTCGCCCTGCTCATGGTCGGCTGCGGCCGAGAAAAACCTGCCGTCCCGGAAGCCGCTGCTTCCGCCGTCGAGGCTGCGGCGCCGGTCCAGGTGACCCTGGCGAAGCAGGGAGTCCTCGAGGAGGCGGTCCTCATGACGGGGCACCTGCGTGCCTTGAACAAGGCTCAGGTCCATTCCCGGATCGGAGGTCGCGTCCTGGAGGTCCGGGCGCGCGAGGGGGACCGGGTGGCTGCCGGTGAGCCCCTGGTGATCCTGGAGTCCAGCTCCTTGCAGGCGCAGGAGCGGCAGGCCCAGGCCAACCTCCAGGCCGCTCGCGCGCGGCTGGAGCAGGCCCGGACCGGCCGGGGGCTGACCGACGTGTCTTCGGAGCTGGAGGTGCAGCGGGTCCAGCAGGCGGTCTACCAGGCCGAGGCCAACACGGCTCGCGCCCAGGCCGAGCATGACGACGCGGTCCACAACCTGCAGCGTCAACGGGACCTCTTCGCCCAGAGCGCGGTCTCCAAGTACGCCGTGGAGCAGGCCGAGCTGCGAGCGAAGGTGGCTGCTGAGCAGCTTCTGGCAGCTCGCAGTGCCGAGAAGGCCGCCCGGGAGGGCGTGAGGATCGCCCAGGCCAACCGCAAGCAGGTCGGCATGCGTGAGTCCGAAGTCCAGGCCGCCCAGGCTGCGGTGGAGCAGGCCCAGGCGGCCCTGGAATCGGTCCGGGTGGATCTCCGGGACACGGTGCTGCGCTCTCCCATCGCGGGGACGGTGGTCCAACGCGCGGTCGAGCCCGGTCAGGCGCTGGGCAACAACAGCGGGACGCTCTTGTTCCTGGTGGTGGACAACTCGACCCTGGACATGGTGGCTCCCCTGGACGAGCGCCACCGCGCCGCCGTGCGCCGACATGCCCCGGTCCAGGTCCAGACCTCGGTCGCAGGGACGGTGCTGGGGAAGGTCGTGGACGTGATTCCGGCTTCGGATCCGGCGACCCACTCCATCACCGTGCGCGTGCAGATTCCCAACCCCGACGGAAACCTGGTGGAGGGCGCCTATGCTTCTGCCCGGCTGGTTCTGCGCCAGGTCGAGGGCATCGTGGTCCCTCGAGCGGCCCTGAACAAGAAGGGGGAGGAGATCACCCTGGTGCTGGCGGAGGACGCCAAGGCCCGTCGTCTGCCGGTCCAGGTGCTCTTCCAGACCGAGCTGGAGGCCGTGGTCACGGGAATCCCTGCAGGGTCCACCGTGGTGGTCTCGGGTGGTGACCAGCTCCAGGATGGTCGGCTTCTGGAGCTCCGTCAGGAAGAGGGGAGCCAGGCATGAGCCTCTGGGATTTCTGCATCCGACGCCCCGTCTTCACGACGGTGCTGATGGTCACCCTCCTGGCGGTGGGGGCCATGGGCTACACCCGCATGGGCGTCGACCTGATGCCCGACTTCGACATCCCGGTGGTCAACATCGTGACCACCATGCCCGGCGCCGACCCGGAAGTCATGGATCAGGACGTCACCGATCTCATCGAGTCGGAGGTCGGGACGCTGGAGGGGGTCGACGCGATCACCTCCCAGTCCTTCGAAGGCTACTGCTCGGTGACGGTGCAGTTCCTCCTGGAGCGGGACATCGACGTGGCGGCCCAGGAGGTCCGGGACAAGATCTCCAAGCTGCAGAAGGACCTTCCCACCGGGATCGACCCTCCCATCGTGCAGAAGGTGGACCCCGCCTCCTCGCCGATCATCTGGCTGGCCGTCTACGGAGACGCGGACGCCCAGCAGCTCTCGGATCTGGCCGACAACGTGATCAAGGAGCGGCTGCAGAGCCTGTCCGGGGTCGGCAGCCTGTACTTCGGCGGTTTCCGTGAGCGGACCGTCCGGGTCTGGCTGGACCCGGCCGGGATGCGGAAGTACGACGTGGGGCCCGCCCAGGTGGTGGCCGCCCTGCAGGCCTGGCACGTCGAGCTGCCCGGAGGCCGCATCGAGAACGAGGCGGCCGAGTCCACCATCAAGATGAAGGGCGAGTTCGCCAGCCTGGCCGAGTTGGAGAACATGGCCGTCGACTGGCGGGGCGGGGCCCCCATCCGCCTGAAGGACGTGGCTCGGGTTGAGGACGGCGAGGCCGACCTGCGGACCATCGCCCGCCTGAACGGGCAGCCCTCCGTGGCCCTGGGGGTGCGCAAGCAGTCGGGCGCCAACACCGTGGGCGTGGCTGAGGCCGTGATCGAGAAGATCCCCGAGCTCCAGGCTCTGATGCCCCCGGGCGTCAAGCTGCAGGTGGTCTTCGACAACTCGAAGTTCATCAAGGACTCGGTGCACGGCGTCGGCTTTGACCTGGTCTTCGGCGCCGCCTTCACGGCCGCGGTGATCTTCCTGTTCCTGCGCCACGGCACCATGACCCTGATCAGCGTGATCGCCATCCCCACGTCGCTGTTGGGGGCTTTCGGGTTCATGTACTTCATGGACTTCACGGTCAACCAGATCACCATGCTGGCCATGTCGCTCTCGGTCGGACTGGTGATCGACGACGCGATCGTGGTGCTGGAGAACATCCACCGCCACATGGAGCACGAGGGCCAGGCACCGGCCGCCGCCTCCTCCAGCGGAACCGGCGAGGTGGCCTTCGCGGTCCTGGCGGCCACCATGGCCATCGCCGGCATCTTCCTGCCGGTGGCTTTCATGGGCGGCGTCATCGGCCGGGTCTTCTATCAGTTCGGTGTCAGCGTGGGCCTGGCCATCACGCTCTCGCTGGTGGTCTCCTTGACCATGACCCCGATGCTGTGCGCCCGCTGGCTGCGCTCCGGCACGCATGAAGGGGTGCTCTCGCGGATGGTCCTGGCCTTCCTGGACTGGTTGGACCGGACCTATCGCGTCCTGCTGACCGCGGCCATCCGCACCCGGGCCACCCGCGTCGGGGTCCTGGTCCTGGCCGTGGTGGCCTTCGCCGCTGGCCTGGTGGTGGCCGGCCAGGTCGGGTTCGAGTTCGCCCCCTCGGATGACCGCAGTCAGTTCCAGGTCTACCTCGAGACGCCGATCGGCACCTCCATCACCGAGACCGATCGTCGGGCCCGCGAGGCCGAGAAGATCCTGGCCACCCACAAGGAAATCCGGCAATACGTCACGACCGTCGGGGACCAGACGGGACAGATCAACAAGGTCAACCTGCTCATCGACATGGTTCCCCGCCACGACCGTACCATCTCCCAGCAGGAGTTGATGGATCAGTTGCGGGTGGAGATGAACCGGATTCCGGGCGTCATCGCCTATCCCGCCAACATCTCGAACATGGGGGGCGGTGGGACCCGGACCGTGGACCTGCAGTTCACCTTGCAGGGCGCGGACCTCTTGACGCTGGAGAGGATCTCCAACGAGATCATGCGCCGCATGGCCCAGGACCCGACCTTCATGGACATCAGCGATGACCTCGAGCTGATCCAGCCGCAGGTCTCGGTCTACCCGGACCGCGACGCGGCGGCGGACGTGAAGGTGGACACCCGCCAGATCGCGGTGGCCCTGCAGGCCATGATGGGCGGAGTGGACATCAGCAAGTTCAAGATCGACGGGCAGCGCTACGACATCCGGGTCAAGGCCGACGACAGCTTCCGCCGGGATGCCGAGGCCATCCGCCGCATCGTCCTGCGCACGCCGGGCGGCTCGCGGGTCGAGATGGGAAGCGTGGTGGACGTGGTCGAGGGCCTGGGCCCCAACTCGATCAAGCGCTACAACCGGATGCGCTCGGTGACGATCATGGCCAACGTGGCCCCTGGCATCGCCGTCGGGGATGCCGCCGAGAAGTTCGGGGTCCTGGCCAAGGACGTCATGAAGGCCTATCCTGGCTATCAGATCGCCGCCTCCGGGATGACCAAGATCATGAACGAGTCCTTCCAATACCTGATGTTTGCGCTGGCCAGCTCGATCGTGATCATCTATCTGATCCTGGCGGCTCAGTTCGAGAGCTTCATCCACCCCTTCACCATCATGATGACCCTGCCCCTGGCCATCGTCGGGGTCTTCCTGGGCCTTCTCCTGACCGGCAAGACCTTCAGCATCTTTGCCATCATCGGGCTCATCATGTTGGTGGGCATCGTGACCCGTAACGGCATCCTGCTGGTGGATTTTGCCAACCAGCAGAGGGCCAAGGGGGTCCCGGCCCATCAGGCGATGTTGATGGCGGGCCCCGTCCGGTTGCGCCCGATCCTGATGACCGCGCTGGCGGCCATGGTGGGAATCCTGCCGGTGGCCCTGGGCCTTTCTGAAGGAGGAGAATCCCGGTCGGGGATGGGCGTGGCGGTGATCGGAGGTCTGTTGACCTCCACGCTGCTGACCCTTTTCGTCATTCCGACGGCCTATCTGACCTTCGAAGGCATCGTCCGCAACCTGGGCCTGGTCCGAGATCGGGTATACGGTCTCTTCCAGTCCGATGAGAGGGAGCATTCGTGATGAACCGCACCTGGTTTCGCGGCCTGGTAGGCCGCCTGGTCCTGCCCGTGTTGGCAGCTCTGGCCCTGGTCGGGCCTGCCGCCGCCGAGCCGACCTCCACGGCTCCTCCGGAGGCCCCGGCCTCAGCCACCGTGGGCTCGCAGGAGCCGTTGAAGGTGGATTTCCGCGGCGCTTTGAAGGCCGCCGTGGACTCCAGCCCGGAGCTGGAGGCGGCGCGCGCTCGGGTGGACGGGGCCCGCTGGACGACCGAGGAGGCTCGCAGCGCAGGCAACCCCACCTTGGGAATCGAGGGCACCTATTCCCGTTTGGACCGGGAGGTGGCGGCCTCGCTCTCGGGCCGGAACTTCGTGGTCAGTCCCCAGGACAGCTACAAGGCGGCCCTGGTCCTGCGCCAGGCCGTGGCCACCTTCGGGCGGCTTCATTTTGCGGTGCTGGCCGGACAGATGGCCGAAAGGGCCGCTCTGGAGGAGTATCGCGGCCTGCTGGCCAACGAGCTGGCCTCCACGGCCAACATCTACCTGGTCGCGCTGCTGGCTGAGGAGGAGGTCACCATCGCCCAGCAGCGGCTGGAGGCCCGCGAGGCAGCCCTGCGCGATGCCGAGGCCCTCTTCGAGGCGGGGACCGTGGCCCGCTTCGACGTGCTCCGGGTCCGCTCCGAGGCCACCCGAGCCCGCCAGCAGCTCCTGGAGGCCCAGAACGCCCAGCAGGTGGCCGAGGCGCGCCTGGCCAGCCGCATGGGTCTGCCGCCGGGGTCGGACCTGGTCCTGGAGCCGGTCCCCTTCGACACCCCTCCGCCGACCGAGATGGACCTGGCGATGCAGCAGGCCCTGGCTCGCCGACCCGAGATCCAGGCTCTGCTCTGGGGCCTGGAGGCCGCCCGGGCCCGGATCGGGCTGGCCGAGAGCCAGGACAACCCGACCGTGGCGCTTCAGTCGCAGTTCACCAGCCAGACTTCGGCGGGGATGTCTCCGGGCCATCAGTGGGTGACCGGGGTCGTCCTGAACATGCCGTTGTATGACGGCGGGGCGGCCCGGGCCCAGGCCGGACAGGCCCGCGAGGCCGTCCGCGGACTGGCCGCCAACCTGGAGGCCGTGCGGCGGGCCGTGCGCCTGGACGTCGAGGACAGTTTCCTGAACCTGGCCAGCCGCTGGCAGCGCATCACCCAGGCCCGGATCGGGCTGGAGGAGGCCACCGAGGCCGCCCGGGTCGCGGAGGTCCGCTACGGCGCGGGTCTGTCCACTTCGACCGAACTGCTGGACGCCCAGACCGCCCTGGTTTCCGCTCGTCAGGCCCTGCTGGCGGCCCGCTATGGCTACCTGGGCGCGGCGGTCTCCTGGAACCGGGCCATCTCCGGCGAGTTCCCGGTGGAGCCGCCCGGCCCGCTCTTCCTGCGCGAGGGCAGCTCGGAAGACCGGGTGCCGGTGCTCCTTCCTCCGGCCAGCCCCCCCGACGAGGCCGTCACCCCGGAGCCTTCGCCATGAGTTCGGACCTGTCCCACATGGGGGCTTCCCGGGGACGCCAGCGCGAGTTCCGACGCGAGCAGCTCTTGGAAGTGGCGGCCCGCCTCTTCGCCCAGAGGGGCCTGGAGGGCACCACGACCAAGGACATCGCCCGTGAGGCCGGAGTCTCGGCGGGCCTGCTCTACCACTACTATCCCTCCAAGGAAGACCTGTTGGTTGCCGTGGTGAGCCACTTCGACGCGCTCTCCCGATTGCGCCCCCTGCTCGATGGCCATCTGGAGGGCAGCGCCTCCGAGGTGCTGATGCGGATGCTGCGGGGAATCTCCACCTTCATGGAGGAGCACCGCGACGTCATGTGGCTGTGCATGCGCGCTGCCGGCCGTTTCCCCACGGTGGCCCAGGCGCTGCGCCAGACCAGGGAGCAGATGACCGAGCTCCTGGCCAGCTTCTTCCAGGGCCGGATCGATCGGGGTGAGTTCATGCCCCACGACACCGTCCGGGTAGCCCGAGGCCTGTACAACGTCCTGGCCATGGAGCACCTGGAGAAGGCACCTGGACGGAGCGACGTCGAGCCCATGGTGGAGGCCCTGCTCTACGGCCTGGTGCCGCGGACCTGAACTCAGCCCCGCCTCCGGGGGGAAGGCCTTTCTGTCAGGGATCGGCCGGGGCTTCCGGGGTTCCTCGTTGGGGGCGCGAGCGGTAGCCCATCAGCCAGCCCAGGGGCGCCACCACGCTCGTCATGAGCTTCTGGACGGGTCGCAGGGGATGGGTCAGCCGCATCTCACGGTCGTACTCCGCCATCAGGACGGCGGTCTGGGGCAGGTTGGGGGGGGCCGAGTGGAGCGGGCCGGTGGGGTCGGTCAACTCCGCCAGCACCTCGTAGAAGTCGGCGGTCTTCTGGGGGGGGGCGGTCTCCCAGAGGACCTTGGCATCTTCTTCTCCGGCATTCCAGATCCGATGTCGACAACCCGGAGGGATCTCCAGGCACTGGGTGGCCTCCAGGGTGAAGTGCTGGCCCTCCATCTCGATCTCGAGGGTTCCCTCCAGCACTTCGAAGCGTTCGGTCTGGGTGGGGTGGAAGTGCTCGGGCGGTGCCGGGTCTCCGGGCGGGTAGCGGGCCACGACCTCCAGGACCTCGTCGTCGCATCTTCGGACCGTCAGGGTCATCGTTCCGATTTTCAGGACCTGGCCAGCACGCGCCATTCTTCAGGACTCCATGGGAAGGTGCGCCCCTGTTCGGCCTGGGTCCACGCAGCCCTCTCGACATGCGCACAGGACGCCCGGTCTTGTGGGCGAAGGCTTCCCGGTACCCCGAAAGGAGCATCCCGATGGCACATGATCCGGCACGCGATTCGAGCCTGGAGGTCCTGGGCAAGGTGGCCGAGCTGGCCGCGCAGATTGGCCTGGTGGGGCGCCTGGAGGAGGACACCCGTCGGTTCTTCCTGGGCGTGGATCTGGGCCAGGGGCGGCTTCAGGGGGTCTACGTGCGCGACTCCAGCCACGCGGGACGCCCCACCGTGACGGTCTTCTCGCCCGGCCTGCAGATGGAGAAGGCCGCCTTCCAGGCGCTCCTGCCCCGGTTGGCCTTGGACCTGCTGCGGGCCAACGAGACGATGACCCTGGCGCGCTACGGCCTGGTCGAGAACGACCGGTATGCCCTGGTGATGGCCAGCGTCGACCATTTGCTGGACAGCTTCGCTCCTGCCGACCTCCAGGCCAGCGTCTTCGCCGTGGCCCAGGCCGCCGACCGCTGCGAGAGGGAGTTCGGCCGGGACGACTACTGAGGTCCCGCTCCTGGGACGGGTGACCCGGAGGGGAGGATTCCCCCATAGAGCCGGGAAGGCGGGGCGACGGAGCACGTAGCCCATGGAAGAGCGCAGCAGGATCGGGATTCTGGGGGCCGGGATCATCGGCGCGGGCCTGGCCCAGAGCGCCGCGGCCTCGGGCCATGAGGTCGTGCTGGTGGACGTGACCCCCCAGGCGCTCTCCCGGGCCCGCCAGGAGCTGGCCCGCTCGGTTCCCCTCCAGCGCCTGCTGGGCGGCCCGGCCGTCCGTCTGGAGCAGGTGCTGGAGAGGATCTCCTTCTCGCTGGAGGTCGAGGATCTTGCGGAGGCGCCTCTGCTCGTCGAGGCCATCCCCGAGATCTGGGAGACCAAGAAGGCCGCCTGGAGCCATCTGGGCCGGCTCTGCCCGGGCGAGAGCCTGCTGGCCTCGGCCACCTCGGCCATCCCGATCACCCGGCTGGCGGCCCTGGTCCCCCAACCCGAGCGGGTCGTGGGCCTGCACTTCATGAATCCGGTTCCCCTGAAGGCCACCGTCGAGATGATCCGTGGCTTCTACACCAGCGCGCAGACCCTTCAGTCGGCGCGCGACTTCCTGGCCGGCCTGGGCAAGACCGCCATCGAGGTGGCCGACTCGCCGGGCTTCGTCAGCAATCGCGTCCTGATGCTGACGGTGAATGAGGCGATCTGTCTGGTGGCCGAGGGAGTGGCGGCCCCGGAAGACATCGACCGTCTCTTCAAAGGCTGCTTCAGTCACAAGATGGGTCCTCTGGAGACGGCGGACATGATCGGCCTGGACACCGTCCTGCAGTCCCTGGAGGTCCTGGCGCGGGATTTGGGAGAGAAGTTCCGCCCCTGTCCCCTCCTGCGTCGGATGGTGGAGGCGGGGAGGCTGGGGCGCAAGAGCGGCCAGGGCTTCTTCGTCCATCCGGGCCTGGGAGGTGCGCCTTGAACCCGGATCCGCGTCGGGTCGCCCTGCGGGCCTTCCTGGGGAAGCTCTGCGACGTCTCGTCCCTGGGCGACCAGGACGATCTCTTCGCCGGTGGCTTCGTCAATTCGCTCTACCTGGTTTCACTCTTGAACTTCGTGCAGGAGGAGTTCTCCGTCGTCCTGGACGAGGAGGACTTCGACATGGCCAACTTCCGCTCGATCCAGTCGGTGCTGGATTTCGTGGCCCGCAAGCGCGGCGAGGCCTGAAGAACCCGTGGAACCCCACCTGTGGACGGCCGATCAGGAGTCTGCCCGGGCGGGCTTTCGGGCCTTCGCCCGGCGCCACGTCGAGCCCCACGCCGCTCGCTTCGATCGCGAGGAGAGGCTGGACGAGGGGGTGATCTCCCTCATGGCCTCCCAGGGCCACCTGGGGGCCCTGGTCCCCGCAGCCCACGGGGGCAGCGCGCTGGACCCTCTCACCTTCGGCTTCCTCAACGAAGAGATCGGGGCAGCCTGTTCCTCGGCGCGCAGCCTCCTGACCGTGCATGGGATGGTCTGCCAGGCGATCGGCGCCTGGGGGACGCCCGAGCAGAAAGCGAGATGGCTTCCCGAATTGGCCTCCGGGCGGGCCTTGGCGGCGTTCGCCCTGACCGAGCCCGAGGTGGGCAGCGACGCCCGCTCCGTGCAGACCACGGCGACCCCAGACGGGCAGGGCTGGGTCCTGAACGGGCACAAGAAGTGGATCACCTTCGGCGAGGTGGCCACGCTGCTTCTGGTGCTGGCCCGGCACGGCGAGCAGACCCTGGCCCTGCTGGTGGACGGGTCGGCCCCCGGGGTCCAGCGGACCCCCATCCGGGGCATGCTGGGGACCCGGGCCAGCATGCTGGCCGAGATCCGCTTTCAAGACTGCCGGATCCCACCCGGGCGCGTGCTGGCCCGTCCCGGCTTCGGCTTTCCCGTGATGGCCTCGGCCCTGGACCTGGGCCGCTTCAGCGTGGCCTGGGGCTGCGTGGGCCTGGGCCAGGCCTGCCTGGAGGCCAGCGTCCGTCACGCCTCCACCCGCCAGCAGTTCGGCCGGCCCTTGGCGGGGCATCAGCTCGTGCAGCGCATGCTGGCGGACATGGTGGTGGGAGTGCGGGCTTCGCGTCTGCTCTGCCTGCAGGCCGCCGCGGCGCGCGCCGCGGGCCATCCCCGCAGCACCCTGGACACGCTGCTGGCCAAGTACCACGCCTCGACCATGGCCATGCGGGCCGCCCAGGACGCGGTGCAGGTGCATGGCGCCAGCGGCTGCAGCGCCGAGCATCCGGTCTCGCGCTACCTGCGCGACGCCAAGACCATGGAGATCATCGAGGGAGCCAGCGAGGTCCTCCAGGGCCTGATCGCCGGCCAGGCCCGAGGCGATCTGCGGCCCGATCCGGAGGCCTAGACCTTGGAAGAGCGCAAGGTGAAGTGCCTGGTCTGGGACCTGGACCAGACCCTCTGGGAAGGGGTCCTGCTGGAAGGCGGGGGGGGGCGGCTGCGCCCCGGGGTTCTCGAGACCCTGCAGACCCTGGACCAGCGCGGCATCCTGCACTCGCTGGCCAGCCGCAACGACTCCGACCTGGCCCGACGTCGGCTGGAGGAGCTCGGAATCTGGGAGTATTTCCTGGCCCCGGAGATCGGCTGGGGGGCCAAGTC
>DCTU01000119.1:5406-6245 GCA_002329445.1 bacterium UBP9_UBA1432 | reverse complement strand
CCCACCAGGTGGACTCCCAACACCTCGCCGAAGCGGGCCTCCGCGACGACCTTGACGAGGCCCTCGGTCTGCCCCATGATGGCCGCCTTGCCCAAGGCAGCGAACGGGAAGCGGCCCACCTTCACCTCGTGCCCGGCAGCCACCGCAGCGGCCTCGCTCAGGCCCACACTGGCCACCTCGGGGTGGCAGTAGGTGGCCGACGGGATGAAGCGGTAGTCCACCGGATGGGGCTCCAGTCCGGCCAGGTGCTCGACGGCCAGGATCCCCTCGGCCGAGGCCACGTGCGCCAGTTGGGGACTGGGAACGAGGTCTCCGATGGCGTAGATCCCGGGCACCCGGGTCCGCATGAAGTGGTCCACGGGGATCCGCCCCCGCTCCAGCTCCAGGCCCACCGACTCCAGGCCCAGCCCCTCGGTGTTGGCGCGGCGGCCGACGGCCACCAGCAGGATCTCGGCCTGCAGGCCCGCGGGAAGTCCCCGACCCTGGAGGCGCACCGAGTCGGCGCCCACCTCGACCTGCTCGATGGCGCACCCGGTGTGGAAGGCGACGCCCCGCTTGCGGAAGATCCTCTCGACCTCGGCCGAGATGTCCTCGTCCTCCAGGGGCAGGACCCGGGGAAGCATCTCGATCACGGTCACCTGGGATCCGAAGAGCGAGTAGATCGAAGCGAACTCCATCCCCACGGCCCCGGCTCCAACCACCACCAGACGGGGCGGGATCTCGGGGTATTCCAGCATGTGGTCGGAGGTCAGGACCCGGACGCCGTCCACCGGGAAGACCGGGGGAACCGCCACGGTCGAGCCGGTGGCCAGGATCACGTGGCGGGCCTGGTGGACCTG
>DCTU01000119.1:0-5345 GCA_002329445.1 bacterium UBP9_UBA1432 | reverse complement strand
AGGCCCTCGATGCCCATCGCCAGGCGCCGGACCAGGGTCTTCTTGCGCTGATGGGCCCGGCCCATGTCCAGGGCGGGCGGCCCGGAGAGCATCACCCCGAACTCTTCGGCCTGGCGCGCCTGGTCCAGGCGGCTGGCGGTCTCCAGCAGGGCCTTGGTGGGAATGCAGCCTCGGTGCAGGCAGGTGCCCCCCAGTTGAGGGTCCTTCTCGACCAACAAGGTCGACATGCCCAGTTGGGCGGCCCGGATCGCAGCCACGTAGCCGCCGGGCCCGCCTCCCAGGATTGCGACATCAAAGGAAGTCTCGGGCATGGTCTCTCCTCCTGAACGTGGCCGGCCCCTTCGGCGGGCTGCGCCGGGAAATCCTTCCGCCCCGGGACCGCGGGTCCGAGCGGAATCGCGGCCGCCTCAGTCCGGAGGGGCGTCGGGGTTGCGCGGGGGGCGGACCACCGGGGCGCCGCACTCCGGACAGCGCAAGACCCCCAGGTTCTCGGGGCAGTCCTCCGACCAGTGGGGCAACGCCGAGACCCCCTCCAGCCAGTGGGGACAGTCGGGATGGGTGCAGAAGACCGCAAAGGGGTTCCCCGCCAGGTCATACCGGCGTGTGAGATATTCCCCGGTGGGGACGCCAGAGCTGCGGCGTTCGTAGGTGCGCAGCACCATCTGCGGGCGCGGCGAACGGCTCAAGACCTGCCTCCCACGGCAGCTTCCACGGCCTCGGGCTCGTCGGGAAGGCCCGGAGTCAGAAGCTCATGACCGGAGTCGGTCACCAGATAGTCCCGCTCGATCCGGATCCCGCGCACTTCGCGGAACCTCTCGACCTGGTCCCAGTCGACGCAGTCGGCATAGGCCTGGCGGCGTCCGGGGTCCTCCAGCAGCTCGGGAATCCAGTAGAACCCGGGCTCGATGGTGACCGCGAAACCTTCCTCCAGGTCCCGATCCAGACGCAGCCAGCGCAGGCCGAAGCGGGTGCTCCGGGTTCGCCCCGGGGCATACCCGGCCCGATCACCCAGGTCCTCCATGTCGTGCACGTCCAGGCCCATCAGATGGCCGATCCCGTGGGGGAAGAACAAGGCGTGGGCGTCGCGCTCGACCAGGTCCTCGGGGTCTCCCTTCAGCAGTCCCAGGTCCACCAACCCCTCGGCCGTGGCCCGGCAGGCCTCCAGGTGGACCTCGCGATAGCGGGCTCCGGGTTGGACCCGAGCCGCCGCGCGGCGGTGGGCCTCCAGGACGACCGAGTACACGTCCCGCTGGCGCGGGGTATAGGTCCCCGAGACCGGCCAGGTATTGGTCACGTCTCCGGCCCAGCCCGTCGCGGCCTCCGCCCCGAAGTCGGCCAGGAGGAGGTCCCCCTCGCGCAGGAGGCCGCCCACGTGCGGCTGGTGCAGGCGCTCGCCCGAGACCGTGATGATGGGCTGGAACGAGGTCCCGAAGCCCTGGCGCAGGCAGGCCGACATCATGGCCGCCAGGACCTCGGCCTCGTCGCCTCCGACCCGGGTGGCGGCCATGCCGTCCAGGTGGGCCTGGACGGTCACCGCGCAGACCCGGCGCAGCTCCTCCCGGGCCGCCGGGTCGTGGCGCAGGCGCAGCTCGATCACCGCCCGGGCCAGAAGCCCGTCCGGCGAGTCGCCCTCCAGGTCGACCCGGCGTCCCAGCAGACGGCTCTGCTCGGCTGCGGCGGCGGGGTCCTGGGAGGGCAGGGTCGCCAGGCGCGAGCGCCCGAGGCCGTCCAGGAAGGCCTCCAATTCCATCCGGGGGTGGATTCGCGCCTGAAGCGCGCGCTCCAGTTCGGCCCAATCCGGTCCAGGCCCGGACCACACCGCCTCGTCGCGGGTGACCGGCTCCATGAAGAGATGGGCCTCGCCCCCATCCAGGACGACCACGGCGCCGGGCGGCAGGACTCCGCAGAAGTACAGGAAGTGGCTGTCGGGCCGGAAGGGATAGGGGTTGCCGGGATAGTTCCGGGGTCGCTCGCTCCCGTTGAAGAGCAGAACCGGAGTCTCAGGGAATCGCTTCGCCAGCAGGGCGCGGCGCTGGACCAGTGGATGCATGGCTATCTCCTGCGGGTCTGGAGAGTGGTCGGACAAGGTTCGCTTCCGACGCATCGATGTCCCCCCACGGCCTGTTCACCGCACCGTAACACCGCCGGGTCGCCCGCGCCCCTATCGTAGACTGGAGTCTTTCCACCCCCAGGAGCGAGATGTCTTGAGCCGACCCAGCGACCCCGCCCCCACCCCGACGCCCCCCGAAGAGCCGAACCACGCCGATCCCCTGCCCGACGATCCCGAGCACAAGTGGCTGCGGGAGGTCTACCAGGGAGACCGGGTCCCCCAGTTGACCCTCCGGGCCATCCTGATGGGCTCGCTGATCGGCGGGTTGATGTCGCTGTCCAACCTGTACGTGGGCCTGAAGACCGGATGGGCCCTGGGCGTGGCCATCACCGCATGCATCCTGTCCTACGCGATCTGGACCTCGCTCCACACGCTCTTCCCCAGGTTCTTCCCGACCCAGATGTCGATCCTCGAGAACAACTGCATGCAGTCCACCGCCTCTTCGGCCGGCTACTCGACCGGAGGCACGATGGTCTCGGCGATCTCGGCCTACCTGATCATCACCGGGGTGCACATCGGCTGGGAGATCCTGACGCTGTGGACCCTCTTCCTGGCCGCTTTGGGCGTCTTCATGGCCATCCCCATGAAGCGACAGATGATCAACGTCGAGCAGTTGAAGTTCCCCAGCGGCATCGCCGCGGCCGAGACCCTGCGCAGCCTGCACTCCCACGGCGGCGAGGCCATGAGCAAGGCCCGCTCGCTGGGCCTGGCGGGCCTGGCCGGAGGGCTCATCGCGCTGGTTCGCGACGCCCTGGCCTGGATCCCCGCCCACCTGAACCTGCCCGGCATGCTGGCGGGCCGCCCCCTGGGGATGTGGACGATCAACTTCGACCTCAGCGGCGTGATGATCGCCGCCGGCGCCCTGGTGGGCTGGCGGGTCACCTGGTCGATGGTCCTGGGCGGCCTGGTCTGCTATGGCGTGCTGGCCCCCTGGATGACCTCCCTGGGTGCGATCGATCCCAGGATGCTGGCGGAAAGCCCCTATCGGGCCATCGTCGGCTGGAGCACCTGGACGGGCGCCTCGATCATGGTGGCCTCCGGCCTGACCATGTTCGCCATGGAGTGGCGCACGATGCTGCGCGCCTTCAGCGGCCTGACGGCCATCTTCGGCAAGCGCAGCGCGGTGGAGGATCCCCTGGAGGCCATCGAGGTGCCCGCCTGGTGGTTCCTGGCCGGGGCCGGCGTCTCGGGCCTGGGCTGCATCCTGGTCCTGCACTTCGCCTTCCAGACCAGTTGGTGGATGGGCCTGGTGGCCGTCCTGGCCACCTTCTTCCTGGCCCTGGTGGCCTGCCGGGCCACCGGCGAATCGGACATCACCCCCGTGGGTGCCATGGGCAAGATCACCCAGTTGGCCTTCGGATTCCTGGCCCCCTCGAACATGATCACCAACCTGATGACCGCCAGCGTCACCGCCGGGGCAGCCGGCTCGTCGGCCGATCTGCTGGTCGACCTCAAGAGCGGCTACCTGCTGGGAGCCAACCCCCGCCAGCAGTTCCTGGCCCAGTTCACGGGCATCTTTGCCGGCACCCTGGTGGTGGTGCCGGCCTTCTACCTGCTGGTCCCCAATGCGGCCATCCTGGGCAGCGACACCTGGCCGGCCCCCTCGGCCCAGGTCTGGGCCAAGGTGGCCGAGCTGCTGGCCAACGGCCTGAGCGCCCTGCACCCCACCGCGCAGGCCGGGATGGCCATCGGGTGCCTGGTGGGCATCGCGCTGCCCTTGCTGGAGAAGGCCCTCCCCCGCCACCGGCACCTGATCCCCTCGGCCACCGGCGTCGGCCTGGCCTTCGTGATCCCCTTCTACAACTCGCTCTCGATGTTCCTGGGGGCGGTGATCGCCACCCTCCTGCAGAAGAAGAGGGCGGCCCTGGCCGAACGCTTCGTGGTGCCGATCTGCTCGGGCGTGATCGCCGGCGAGTCCCTGGTGGGCGTCGGCATCGCGCTGGCCATGGCCATCCCCGGCATCCTCAACACCTTGGGAATCCTGTAGGAGGCTCGAATGATGCTGCGCGATCCTGAGACCTCTCCCGTCGTCCTGCTGACCGGAGCGTCCCGAGGCATCGGTGCGCAAGCAGCCCGCGCCCTGGCCGCCCGGGGAGCCCGCCTGGCCCTGCTGGCCCGCTCCGAGGAGGCCTTGAAGGCCTTGGCCGGCGAGCTGCCCACCGAAGTCCTCCTCGGCGCCCTGGACGTCACCGACCACGAGGCGTCCGCCCGCTTCGTGCAGGAGACCCTGCAGCGCTTCGGCCGCCTGGACGCGCTGATCAACAACGCGGCCGTCCTGGGCCCGACGGGTCCGACCTCGGAGACGGATCTGGCCCGATGGCGCCGGACCGTCGAGGTGAACCTGCTGGCTCCCCTGGCCCTGACCCGCAGCGCCCTCGGCGCCCTTCGGGACAGCCAGGGGCGGGTGATCCAGGTCAGCACCGGCGCGGCCATCCAGCCCCTGCCGCACTTCGGGGCCTACTGCGCCACCAAGGCGGCCCTGACCCAACTGGCCCGGGTCCTGGCCCTGGAGGAGCCCTCGATCACGACGCTGTGCTTCTCGCCGGGCGTGGTGGACACCGGGATGCAGGAAGAGATCCGCCGGGAGGCCGCGCCTCGGATGCCCGATCCCTGGGGACGCTATTTCCTGGACCTTCCCCGCCGGGGGGCCCTGCAGAGCCCCCAGAGCGCGGGCCTCACCCTGGCCTGGTTGGCCCTGAAGGCCCCGCGGGAGTGGAGTGGTCAGATGGTGGACGGGGACGACGAGAGGATCCGCAGGCAGGCCCAGGACTGGGCCTGAATCGACCCGGCTACAAAGCGGTCAGGACCGCCATCCGAAGCTCCGTCGCTTCCTGGTGATGGCGCTGGCTGGCCTGGGTCAACTGCTGACGGGCATCCTCGAAGAGCCGATCCAGGGCCTGTTCCAGGGCCCCATCTTCGACAGCGGCCCCGGCGGCGGTCAGCTCCTCGCCCGGCGCAGTCAGCATCTCCAGGCGAACCCGGCAACCGGCTGCACAGCGCCCCCGGGCAGTCTCCAGGGTCAGCCGGCAACTGCAGAGGTCATGACAGTCTCGGGCCAGACATCCGGCCTGCTCGCGGATCTTCTCTTCCAGGACCGGAATGCGGGCGTGGTCGCGATAGACGATCTCCAGGGGCGGCTGCACGTCGACGAGTCCTCCATCACCCACCGGTCTGGCGCGTGAAGCTTGCGCCGGCCAGGGGATCAAATCTGGCTCGAGACTAGCCACCCTCTGGC
>DCTU01000102.1 GCA_002329445.1 bacterium UBP9_UBA1432 | reverse complement strand
AGGCCGACACGGCGCCTCGGGAACATTGCAGCCCAGGCCTGCCGCCCCCGCGCAACCGCCCGCCGGCTCAGGCCGACACGGCGCCTCGGGCGCGTGGCATCCCACGCCCGCGCCGGCGCGCCCCCACCCGGTGGCGTCTCGCGCTCCTGAGCCGCAGACCTCGCCGTCCCCTCGTCCCCAGGGAGGCTTCTGGTGGGGCTGGGCCATCCTGGGGGCCCTGATGCTCGTGATGGTCCTGGGGGGGGTCCTGGGCGAGGAGACCACCCTGGGAGGCGCCCTGCTGACGGGAGGGGCCTCCGGCACGCTCCTGTTGGCGATCATCTACCCGGTGATGGCCCTGGTCTACCTGCTGGGCGGACGAATCAGCCTGGGAGTCCAGGCGGCTGCGGCCACGCTTCTGCTGTGGGGAGGCTTCACCCTGGCGATGCTGATGGCCTGAGCCCCTCAGATCTCGATCTGCGAGCCCACCTCCATGACCAGCGTCGGGGGAATGCAGAAGTAGGCGGTGGCGTCCGTCGCGTTGCGAGCCATCAGAGCGAAGAGCTTCTCGCGCCAGGTGGCCATCCCCGACCACAACCAGTGGCGAGGCAGGATGGTCTCACGAGACAGGAAGTAGCTGCACTCGGAGGCCGCGAAGGGCTGGCCCCCGATGAGCAGGCCATGCAGGGCTCGGGGGACGTCCGGACGATCCATGTAGCCAAAGCGCAGCAGGACCCGGAAGAAGGACGAACCCACCTCCTCCACGCGGGCCACCTCCCCCGCCGGAACGTAGGGCTGGTCCTCGATGGTGACGGCCACGATCAGGTTCCTCTGGTGCAGGACCTGGTTGTGCTGGATGTTGTGCAGCAGGGCCGGCGGCATCATCGTCGGGTCGGAGTGCAAAAAGACGGCCGTGCCCGGCACGCGCACCAGTTCCTCGGAGGTCAGGTTGGAGACCAGGGTCTCCAGGGGAACCCCGACCTCCGAGCGCAGGGCCGCAATCCGCTTGCGCCCCAGCCGCCAGGTGGACATGACCAGGAACATCAGCCCGGCCACCACCAGCGGGATCCAGCCACCGTGGGGGATCTTGACGATGTTGCCGGCCAGGAAGACCGTCTCGATGCTGAGGAAGAACAGACACAACCCGCCCGCCCTCCAACGCGGCCACTTCAACCCGTAGCGCAGGAAGAAGTAGAGCAGCGTGCTGGTGATCACCATGTCCAGGGTCACGGCCACCCCGTAGGCCGCCGCCAGGCTGCTGGAGCTGCGAAAGACCAGGACCAGACCGACGCAGCAGATCATCAGCGCCCAGTTGATGAACGGCACGTAGATCTGGCCTACCAGTCGGTCCGAAGTGTGGTCGACGCGCAGACGCGGGAGGTACTTCAACTGCAAGGCCTGGGTCGTCACTGAAAAGGTCCCGGAGATCAAGGCCTGGGAGGCGATCACGGTGGCGCAGGTGGCCAGCCCGATCACGGGGAACAGAGCCCAGCGCGGCACCATCAGATAGAAGGGGTCGGACGCGTTCTGAGGGTGGTGCAGCAGCATGGCCCCCTGGCCGAAGTAGTTCAGGAGCAATCCTGGCAAAACCACGGCGAACCATGCCAGGCGGATCGGCCGGGCCCCGAAGTGCCCCAGATCGGCGTACATCGCCTCGCCCCCGGTGACCACCAGGAAGACCGAGCCCAGGACCCCGAAGGCGGTCCACCCGCTGTGCAGCAGGAAATCCACCCCGTGGTGGGGCAGCACTGCCCACAGCACCTCGGGCGCGCGCAGGATGTGGGGGATCCCCAGCAGCGCCAGGGTTGCGAACCACATCAGCACAACCGGTCCGAAGAGCCGCCCCACCTTCTCGGTGCCCCGGCGCTGGACCATGAACAGGCCCACCAGGATCCCGGCGGTCAACGGCACCACGAAGGGTTCCAGCACCGGAGTGGCGATCTTCAGACCTTCGACCGCGCTCAGCACCGACACCGCGGGGGTCAGCATCCCGTCCCCGAAGAGCAGCGCCGCACCGAAGAGCCCCATGAACATCAGCAAAGGAAGATCCTTGCGATGCTTGGGCAACATCCTGTTGACCAGGGTGGTCAGCGCCAGGACCCCTCCCTGACCGTGATGGTCCGCCCGCAGGACGAAGACGATGTACTTGATCGAGACGATGACCATCAGAGCCCAGAAGATCAGGGAAACGACCCCCAGGACCTGGGTGGGCCCGGGGTGGTCTCCATAGGCGTGCAGCGCCTCGCGCATCGAATAGATCGGGCTGGTGCCGATATCGCCATACACCACGCCCAGGGCCCCCAGTGAGAGGGCTGCCAGATACCGGGCGCGGTGGGGATTCTTCAATGTCGAGGGAGCGTGGACTCGGCTATGCACGTGGAAGGCCTCGGAAGGTTGGATGTCTCTAGGAGCGCTCGGAGATCACGACCAGGTCCAGCCAGGGGCACAGGCGGATGATCTGCTCGAGGAGGCTGCGCTGGAAGAACTCGCGCCAGCCGGTCTTGCGGCTGCGGCCCAGCAAGAGCCGCGTCACCCGATGCCGGGTGGCGAAATCCGCCAGGGTCCGGGCCACGTGCGACCCGTGCAGGATCCGGGTCTCCAGGTGCAGGGTCCGGGCCAGACCCAGATGCTCCTGGGTCCGGGCGCGATCCTCCAGCGATACCCCGGTCCAGTCCTCGTCGGGAGCCACATGAACGGCGAAGCACGAGGCTCCCATACGATCTGCCAACCGACGGGCCCGCCGGACGGCTCGGGCCGAGCCGGGGCGCGCGTCGACGGCGACCAGGACGACCTCCTTGTCCGCCGAAGCGGCCCGGCTGCCTTCCAGGGCGGCCAGACGGTCCTGGACGCGGTCGGCGGCCAGCCGCATGGCCAGCTCGCGCAGGGCCTCGAGGCTCCCTTCATTGAAGAGTCCCCGCAGGTCGTCGGGGATCTCCCCTCCCGAGAACACGGCTCCCCGACGGACCCGGTTCAGAAGCGCCCGGGTCGCCACGTCGACGAAGATCAGTTCCTCGGCCTCGTCCAGCAGCCAGTCCGGAACGGTGCTGGAGACCTCCAGGCCGGTGATCCTCTCGACGGCGTCCTTCAAGCCTTCCACGCCCGAGACATCCACCGTGGCGAACACATGGATGTCCCGATCCCTCAAGGCTTCCACCTCTTCCCAGCGGACCCGTCCATCGGCGGTCGCCGCCGCCAGGTCGTCCACCAGGCAGACCTGGGGCCGCCGAGCCACCACGGCCGCCACGTTCAGTCCGTTGGGCAGGCCCTCAGGCGTCTGGACGGGAGGGACGGTCTCGAAGTTGCGCAGGACCTCGACCAGGTCGGGTCGGTCGTGGGAGTCGCAGTACCCGACCACCACATCCTGGCCCTGTCCCTTGAGAAAGCCGCCGTCCTGGAGCATTCTCCAGGACTTGCCGCTGCCAGGGGCGTAGCTGAGATAGACGCGCAGATGCCCCCGACTCTCCGGACGCGGGGTGGCTGAGAGCAGGCGGGCCAGGAAGGGCAGGCTGGGAGCGTCGCTGGACACGCTGGTGGACTGACGCTGGGCCGCCCCCTCATCGGCGATCAGGTGGACGTCGATCCCCGCTGCGCCGTGCATGATGCGACCGGCCACGGTTCCCGAGAGGGCTCCGCGATACGGATAGGCGGCGGCGTGACCCAGGCAGATCTGCGTCACGCCGTGCTCGTGGGCAAAGGCCAGGATGCTGCAGGCCGGTTCGGCTCCCTCCACGACCTGGACCCTGGCCCCCTTGGCGCGGGCCAGGCCCAGGAAGCCGCGGACCGTCTCGGCCTCCGCCTCCGAGAGGTTCGACCAGCGTGCGTCCGGGGTCACGTACAGGGCCCACAACTCGCCGTTCCACCGCTCGGCCACCTTGCAGGCGCGATCGATCAGGTGGGGGCCGCGGCTGTTGGCGGTCAGGCAGACCAGCACCCGCTCCTGGGTCTCCCAGGTCTCTTCGATGTGATGCTCGTGGCGGTAGTCGCGAACCAGCTCCTCGACGTTCTCGGCCGAATAGAGCAGGGCCATCCCCCGCAGCGCCAGCAAGGTCTTCTCGGGAGCCGGCAGGAGGCCGGCCTGCTGCGAACGGCCCCGGACGACGCCCGCGCTGGCGTCGACCAGCACCACCTCGTCGGCTTTGCGCAGAAATTCCTCGGGAACCGAGACCGCGGGGGCCTTGCCCAGCACCTTGAGGATCTGCTCGCGCAGATCGGCCACGTACTGGATGTTCATGGCCGTGACCACGTCGATCCCCGCCCCCAGCAGGTCCTCCACGTCCTGGTAGCGCTGGGGATGCACACTGCCCGGCGGGTTGTCATGGGCCAGCTCGTCGACGAAGCACACCCCCGGACCGCGCCGCAGGACGGCCTCGAGATCCAGGGAGTCCCGGCGCAGGGGCAGCACCTCCAGGCCTTCCAGCAGAGGAGCCAGAGCCGGGCGGTCCTGGGGACGGACCCAACCCACCACCACGTCCTCGCCCCGGGATTGACGCCGACGAGCCTCCTCCAGCAGACGCCAGGTCTTGCCCGTGTGTGAGGAATAGCCCAGATAGATCTTCAGATGCCCGCGCGGAGGCGGAGGCGGCGGGAGTGCCGGCGCCGCGGCTTCGTCCTCTCCGGCTTGGACGGCCGTCTCGGGGGCGGGCTGTGCATCCGCGACCTCGGGTCCGATTTCCCGAGACCCGCCAGACGGCGGATTCAGGTGCCCGGCCGGGCCTGAAGCCGCCCGGGGCCGGGTCGCCCCGGCCTGCGAATTCTCAGGCGACGCCTGATGACCCTCGCTCATGCTCCACCGTGCTCTCCCGGAAATACTACTAGACCAGCCTTCCGCCGGACTGCTGCGCGCAGGGCCTCATGGGCTGGTCACCCGGCAGGTTTTCGACGGGTCCTCGGGAAGCCCTGCCACCCGTTCCGGGGGACCCCGTCACGCATTCCGACGGGCGATCTCCAGGGCCAGCTCCGCACCCAGGCGGGCGTTGTTCAGGATCAGGGCGATGTTGGCTTCCAGGCTCCTCCCTCCGGTGGCCCGGCGCACCCGCTCCAAGAGGAAGGGGGTGACCGCCTTGCCCTGGAGGCGATGGGATTCCAGCTCGAGCAGGGCCTCTTCGATCGCCCGCGAGATGGTCGCCTCGTCCAGCGAGTGCTCCGGAGGGATCGGGTTGGAGACCAGGAGCCCACCCTCCAGGCCGAACTCGCGCTTGGCCAGGACGATCCCGGCCAGTTCCGCGACCTGGTCCACCCGGACCTGCAGGGGCAGATGGCTCGTGGCGGTGTAGAAGGCCGCCAGCTCGTCGCTGCCATAGCCGATCACCGGGACTCCCAGGGTTTCGAGGCATTCCAGCGTGGCCGGCAGGTCCAGGACCGACTTCACCCCTGCGCACACGACCGTGACGTTGGTCCGGGCCAACTCCTGCAGATCCGCCGAGATGTCGAAGGTGCGCGCGGCCTCGCGGTGGACGCCTCCGATGCCGCCGGTCACGAAGACCTCGATTCCCGCCCGCTCGGCCAGGATCATGGTGGCGGCCACGGTGGTGGAGCCCCAGAGACGACGGGCCATGACCACCGGCAGGTCGCGGCGGCTGACCTTGACGACCCCCTCTCGCCGGCCGAACCCCGCGATCTCGTCCGGGGTCAGTCCCACCACCGGCTCCCCCTCCAGGATCCCGATCGTGGCGGGGAGCGCGCCGCGAGCCCGGATCTCCTCCTCCACCGCCAGAGCGGTCTCCACATTCCGGGGATGGGGCATGCCATGCGAGATGATGGTGGACTCCAGGGCCACCACCGCCCGACCTTCTTCCAGGGCCCTCTGCACCTGGGGATGAATCCGCAAGACGAACCTCCGCACCGCTCCGGCCCGACGCGTCCTCCAGACCCTCCGGGCCACGGCCGGAGATCCGAGGGGCGCCGCCAGAATCCTGGTAGACCCTTCCCCACCCGGGTTCGGACCGCCGGGACATCCCTCCTTCGCCCCTCTCGGGCTTGTCCCCTCAGCGGCCAGGGGAGTTCCCGGGTCTTGACGAAGACTCCCAACCTCAGGATATTGAGAAGAGACCACGCTGGAGTCCGCCATGCAGCCCCTGATCGGTCCAAGCACCCCCTCCATCTCGCAACCGGGGATGATGCCCCAGGCCGCGCCCGCCACGCTGGGGGTCATCGGCGGAATTGCCAGCGCCATCCTGGGCAGTGTCGTGCCCGGGGCCGGCACGGCCATGGCCACCCTGATCGGGACCACCCTCTCAGCCACCATGGGAGGCAGCATCGGGGCCCTGTTCAAGGCCACCGAAGAGGACCGCACCAGCGAGGACTGGATGAAGGAGCTCACCGACCGCGAGAGGGTCCGCAACGGGGAAGCCCGGCAGTTCATGCAGAGCCTGGGTTCGAAGGCCTCGCAGCCTGGGGCCCTGGGCGTCCCCGTGCCGGGGCTGCAGTCCGAAGCCGTCCGCCGCTTCGTGAGCTGAAGACCCGTCCAGCTTCCCCTCTCGGGGCCGGGCGGCAGACAACCCGGTAGAAGGCGATCGGAGCCAGAGACTTGGAAGAGTCCGTTCAAGAGACCCTCAATCCAGGATCCTCCGCAGAAGAAGCCGGCCTGGATCCGGGCCCCACCCCGTCGGAGAACACCAACCGGCTGATCGCCTTGTGCCTGGAGGCTGCGGCCGGCAGGCGGGACGCTCAGAGCCTTCGTCAGGCCCTGACGGCGTGCCGCTTCGAGTTGACCGGTGCCAAGGACGCGTTCTACCACCAGGTCAAGGACGAGCCGGGCCTGCTGGACACCCTGCCCGAGGCCATCGAGGCGGTGATGGACGCCTTCGATGCCTACGGAGAAGCCCTGGACGGAGCCCACGTGTGGCTGACGCGCCAGGATCCCGAGGTCCTGCAGGCAGCCGCAGGGTCGCTGGCTGAAGCCTACATCGCCCTGCACCAGTCCCTTCTGGGATACGAATGGGCCTACCTCAGCCACGGAGACGAGCCCCACCCGGCCCTGAACCTGATGCTGAAGGTGCAGTCGGCCCTGCGCCAGGGCTTGATGGACGACGAGCGATTCGACGAGATCCTGGACCGCCTGTGGGAGCACTTCACCCTCGGGATCGAGACCTTCGAGGCCGACTCCGACCCCGTCCGGGCGAACCGAGGAGCCCAGGCCAGCCGCCAGGCCCTGGCCGGGATCCAGGACATGGACATGTATCTCGAGGACCACGACCTCGAGGTCTTCGAGAAGGGCTTCGTCCGATTCCGCGAGGGCTGCCTGCTGCTGGTCGAGCAGATCCAGGACAGCATCGGGGAGGCGCTGATCGAGTGTCCAACCCCGTCCCCTCAGGTCAACTGGGTCATCCACGCCGCCCGGGCCGTGGTTGACGGCCTGGACCCCAATCTGCTGGTGCGAGCCCAGGCCTGGTTCGAACCTCAACTGGCCGAGAGCTACTTCCGTTTCGAGCAGTGCGCCGAGGCGGCCCTGGAAGGCCCGATCCGGATGGCTGAGCAGGTGCCGGTGGCCCGGGACGGCTTCGACCGCCTGAACCGATCCCTGCCCCTCCTGCGCCTGGGCATCGAACGCCGCGAGTTGCTGCCTCGAGGGATCGAGAAGATGGAGACGGGTGCCAACCTGCTGTTCGAGGCATGGAGGATCCTGACGGAGATCGAGCAGGGTGACAGCGAGACCCCCTGCCCGCGCTGCGGCGCCGCGAACCTGGCCACCGATCGCGTCTGTGCCGGATGCGGCGCCATGCTGGTCCGCCCGGTGGAGCCGTCTCCCCGGACGCTTGCCGCCGAAGCCGAGGGTCCGGCCAACCTTCAGCGGATCCTCTCGGCCTGCCAGAAGGCCGAGACCGGTCAGATCGGAGCCGACGAATTCGCCTCGGTCCTGGCCTGGGCCGAGCAGTTGCTCAACACCGCCAACCTGGGACTGACTCGACTTTCCCAGGACGAAGAGCCGACGGCGGAGGTCCGGCAGGCCATCCTGGACCTGCGCCAGGGCATCGCCGAGTTCCGCCAGGCCCTGGACGAGCTGCAGCAGTTCGTCCTGGACGGTCGACCCCTCCACCTCTCCGCCGGCACCCGCCTGCTGGTCGCAGCCTGCGACCGCCTGGCCGAGATCCGACAGCGCTCCGACGCGACCTGAGCGGTGCCAGCCCGCCTCCTCCTGGAGGGTTTCGAGCAGCCCGAACTCCTCGACCAATCCTCCCAGAGCTTCTTGTGGCGTGCCCGTGGCCCGGAAGGCCCGGTGCTGATCCGGGTCTATCCCGCCGAGGCCTGGAAGGAGCCCGACAGCCAGCGCCTGCAGCAGGGGATCGGGCGTCTGGAGGGTCTGGAGCACCCCGCCATCCCCCGCCCCCTTTCCAGCCTTCACAGCCAGGAGGCGCTCTGCCTGGTCTTCACCGACCCGGGCTCGTGGACCCTGCGCGAACACCTCCAGGGGCAGGCGATGGACCCCCTGGAAGCGGCCGAGACGGTCCTGCAGGTTGCCGAAGCGCTCCAGACCGCCCACTGTGGAGGCCTGGCCCACGGGCACCTGAATCCGGACACGATCCGGATCATCCCCGAGACGGGGCGCGTCCTCCTGCTGGGCCTGGAGACCGGCCAGCCGCTTCCCGGTGCGCCGTTGGACGCGGCCGGCGACCTGCGGGCCCTGGGCGAGGTCCTGGCCTTCCTGCTGACCGCGCAGGACCCGGCCCCCGAAGGCCCCGCCTTGCGCCGCGCGCGTCCCGACCTGTCCTGCGACCTGGAGTGGATCGCCTCGCGACTGCGCCGCGCCGGGACGCCCCAAGGCGACCGGTCGGCCGGCGAGGCGGTGGGCAACCTCGAGGCCTGGCTGGATCCGGACCTCTTGGTTTCCGCCCCCCGATCGACCTCCCCCACCCCCGACCTGGCCCCCCTCTGGGCGGAGATCGAGGCGGGGCCCTCCGTAAGCCAGGATGCACCGCCCCGGCTGCGCTGGCTGGTCCCCGCACTTCTTGGCCTGCTGGCGTGGTTGGGGTGGCTGGTGGNNGCAGGCAGGCCCCCCACCCGACGAGGTGGTCTATTCCGCCCCCGGAGCACAGGACGAGGAGATCACTCATCCGGGCTACGGAATCCTGGCGGTGCAGGTCCGCGGCCTGCGCCCCGCCGAGAGCACGGTCCGGCTGAAGATCCGCGACGGGGATCAGGTGATCCGCGAAGCCGAGTTGCCTGCCGGCCAGGGCCAGGTGGAGATCCCCAAGGGCCGGCTCCTGACCCTGGAGATCGCCGCCGACCTGCACAGCACCCGCACCCGCTCGATCCTGCTCGAACCGAGCCGAGGGCGGGTCACCCTGAAGACCGTCCTGGTCCGCCACACCGAGGTGACCGTCTCGACGGTCCCGGGGGCCGCGGTCCACCTGGACCGGCGTCCGGTCGGGCAGGCCGACCGGAAAGGCATCCTGATGCTGCCTGCGGGCACCCTGGAGGTCGGTCGGGTCTGCCTGCTCTCGGCCTCGAAGGTGGGTTACGAACCCAGGGAGGAGAGCTTCACCGTCAAGACCGGGCACACGGTGATCCTGATGGACCTGGCTCCCTTGAAGGCCGCCGGCCGACCCGGCGGACCCCAGCCCGTCCCCGCAGCGTCTCACCCCGTCGCTCCCCCGGTTCCGGAGCCTCCCCCCTCGGGACCGGCGCGCGCTCCCCAGCCTCCACCCGCCACGCGGCCCCCGCCCCCTGTTCAGGCCTCTCCC
>DCTU01000372.1:1419-5095 GCA_002329445.1 bacterium UBP9_UBA1432 | reverse complement strand
GGTCGGTTTACCCTGCTTGACTTCCGTGATAGAATCTTGCGAGTCTGCCCGGGGCCGCCTGCGCGGTCGGCGGCACGGACCTCCCCAAGGGTCCAACACCATGAATCCTCCCTCGTGGCGCGGCGGATGCTTTGGCGCCCGGGCCGGAGAAGAGGCAAGCGATGTCCGGTCTGGTCTTCGTGGTGGCTTTCTCGCTGGGGATTCTGACCACCCTGCTCCTGGTGCCCGCGGTCAAGCGGCTCGCCTTCTTTGCCGGCGCCCTGGACAAACCTAATGCTCGGAAGGTCCACCAGGTCCCGATGCCGTTGTGGGGAGGCCTGGGGGTCTTCTTCGGGTTCCTGATCACCCTGGGCGTGATGTTGATGGCGTTCGAACCCCTGCGCGCCGCCTTGACGCCCCGTCTTTCCCAGCACCTGATGGGGATGCTGCTGGCCGGGGGGTTGATCGTGGTCGTGGGCCTCGTGGACGACCGTTTCGGCATGCCCGCGAAGGTCAAGCTGCTGTGCCAGATCCTCATCGGAAGTCTCATGATCTGGTTCGGCATCCGGATCGACTACCTCAGCCTTCCCTTGCTGGGAGTGGTCTTCCTGGAGCCCTGGCAGGGCGTCTTGCTGACATTGTTCTGGATCGTCGGGATTACCAACGCCCTGAACCTGTTGGATGGCTTGGATGGCCTGCTGGCCGGGGTCGCCCTGACCACGGCCCTGGTCTTTCTGGGGGTCAGCCTCTTGAAGGGTCAGGTCGTGGTCGCGCTGGTCATGGCGACGTTGGCCGGATGTGCCTTGGGCTTCTTGCGCTACAACTTCAACCCGGCGCAGATCTTCATGGGTGATACCGGCAGCCTCTTCTTCGGGATCATGTTTGCGGGATGGTCGGTGGTCGGCCTGTTGAAGAGCACCGCGACCCTGGCCCTGATCGTTCCCGTCTGCCTGATGGGGGTGCCCATTCTCGATACCTCCATGGCGATTGTTCGTCGCAGCCTTTCGGGCCGGCCGATCTTCCAGCCCGACAAGGAGCATCTTCACCACCGCCTGCTGGGCCTGGGTCTGACCCAGCGCCAGGTCGTGGCGGTCATCTACTTCATCAACATCCTGTTCGGGCTGGCTGGTCTGGCCCTGGCCCTGGCAGTGAAGTGACGAGGTCTGCCGAGATGAGTTCGAAACTGCACGTGATGGCCGTTTTCGGCACCAGGCCGGAAGCGATCAAGATGGCTCCGGTGGTCCGCGTCCTGGGCGAAAACCCGGAGATCCGCGCCACCTGCGTGGTCACCGCCCAGCACCGCGAGATGCTGGACCAGGTCCTGGAACTCTTCGGCTTGCAGCCTCAAGTCGACCTCGACATCATGCGGGCCAACCAGAGCCTGGCAGGGATCACCAGCCGGGTTCTGGAGGGGCTTTCGCCCGTCCTGGAGCGCGACCGGCCCGATGCCCTGCTGGTCCAGGGCGACACGTCCACGGCCTTTGCGGCCGGGCTGGCGGCCTGCTACCACAAGGTCCCGGTCGGGCACATCGAGGCCGGCCTGCGCACCGCCGACCGCTATGATCCCTTCCCGGAGGAGATGAACCGACGCCTGCTGACGCGGATTGCCGAGATGCAGTTCGCCCCCACCGCGTGGGCCCGCCAGAACCTCCTGGAGGAGGGGATCCCCGCCGAGGACATCTACCTGACGGGCAACACCGTCACCGATGCCCTGCGGTTGATCCTCGAGCAGCTGCCGCCCGGCCCGCCCCAGGATCTGGTCCGCCTGGAACCTGGACAGCGGATGTTGTTGGTGGAAACCCATCGACGTGAGAATCTCGGCGCGCCGATGCAAGAGATCTGCCAGGCCCTGGTCCACCTGGTGCAGGAGTTCCCCGACGTGGCGCTGGTCTTCAGCGTCCATCGGAATCCGCGCGTCCGGGAGGTGGTGATCCCGGCCCTGCAGGGGCGCGAGCGCATCCACCTCCTGGAGCCCGTCAGCTATCCGGATCTGGTTCGCTTGATGCGCCACGCCCACCTGATCCTGACCGACTCCGGCGGCATCCAGGAGGAGGCTCCGTCTTTGGGGGTTCCCGTCCTGGTCCTGCGCAGGACGACGGAGCGGCCTGAAGGCATCCAGTCGGGCAATGCCCGACTGGTGGGAACCGAATGCCCGGCCATCCGACGCGAGGCCGCGCGCTTGCTGCAGGACGCCGAGCACTACCGGGCCATGAGCCAGGCCGCCAGCCCCTATGGAGATGGACAGGCGGCCCGCCGGACGGTGGAGGCCCTGCTGCATCGTTTCGGCAGGCAGGCCTCCCGACCGGAGGAGTTTGCCCCTCGCACCTGAAGGTTTGCAGGGACCGGAGGTGAGGACGTGGACGAAGCGCCCCAGGACCTGCAGGAGGCCACGCCGGAGGAGCTGCAGCGACGCATCCAGGCCTTCCGCCAGAGGCGGGAGGCCGGCGCTCCCGGTTTCGGCCGGGCCATGGCCCTGGTCATGTCCCTGGGCGTCAGTCTGGTCGCCGTGATGTATGGCGCCTATGTCCTGGGTGGCCTTCTCAAAGCCCACACCGGCGCGTCCTGGGCTTTGCCGCTCAGCCTCCTGCTGGGAGCCGCCGGGGCCGGCTGGGTGGGCTATCTCCTGATCCGTCCGCTGCTGCGCGAGGATTCGTGAGCTGGGGATTTGCGGTCGGGTTGGGACTGGGCCTCGTCCACCTGCTGGCCTTTCAAAGGATGCTGGCAGCTCTGTCCGGCCGCGAGGGGTCTGGCCCCACATCGCGAAGTTGGGCCCTGCTTGCAGGAGGGCGCTTTGCCATGACGACGTTGGCGGGGGGCGCCGCGATCGGTCTGGGAGTCTCCCCAGTTGGCTTGGCGGGTGGCCTGCTGGCCACGGTCTGGGTGGCCCGGCTCGGTTTCTGGCTGCTGGGGCGCTCGCAGGAGGGCTCGAAGGAGATATCCGCATGATCCACGCGTTGGGGGCCGTATACCTGGCCTCTGCAGCGGCGACCGGGGAGGCTGGTTTCGCTGACCCGGCCAATCGCACCCTGGTGGCCTCCACGGCCGTTGTGGTGGCCGTGGTGGTCCTGTTGGCCTGGGTGGCCCGCAGGCGCTCCGGTCTGGTTCCAACCGGACTGGGAGCCGTCGTTGAGCATCTGTACGATTGGGTCGATGAGATGGCCCGCGACATGATGGGCCCCCAGGGGCGTCGCTACGTCCCCTTCGCGATGTCCATCTTCTTGTTCGTGCTGGCCTCCAACTGGTCGGGGCTGCTCCCAGTGCCGAAGTTCGCCGAGGCAGGGGCGCGCCCGGTCGCCCTCCACTCCCAGGAGTCCGGCAAGCAGGTGGTCGGGCACCCCCTCTTCGAGGCCCCCTCGGTCTCGTTCAACACCACCCTGGCGCTGGCTGTGGTTTCCTTCCTCTCCTTCAACTTCTATGGTCTGAGGAAGAACCTGGAGGTTCACCCGGGTTCGGTCCACGGAAGCCACCGCCGCGGAGGGATCGCCGGTTTCGTCAAGTGGCTCTCGCATTTCTGGGAACCAACCCCGATGTTGTGGCGGGATCTGTCCGGGGCCATGCGCTACCTGCTGGTCCCGCTTCTGGCCTGTCTGTTCATCGTCTTGAACGTGGTCGAAGAGTTCGCCCGGCTGATCTCGCTTTCCATCCGGCTGTACGGCAACATCTTCGGGGAGCATGAGGTCAAGACCCAGTTGACCTC
>DCTU01000372.1:571-1320 GCA_002329445.1 bacterium UBP9_UBA1432 | reverse complement strand
TTGTCCTACATCTCTCACGTGGTCGCGGAGGACCATTGAGCCCTGGGGCAGGATCCCGCCCTTCCGGGAGGGAACCGCCCTGGGCCTGGACGGCCTGGGGAGGGGTACCCCTCCCCAGGCTCGTTGTCGGGCAGGCGGCTTGAGATTCGGTTATACGGCGCAAGGAGGTCTCTTCAAGATGCTGGCTAGATTCGGCAAGTATGGTCGCGTGCTGGCGACCCTGGCCCTGGTGGTGTTGTCGGCTGCTCCGGCGATGGCCCAGGCAGAAGCTGGCGCTTCCGTCGGCTTCCTCAGCAAGCAGGCCATGGCGCTTTTCGCGGCGGCCTTCGCCATCGGCGTGGGCACGATCAGTACGGCGCTGGGGCAGGGGAACGCCATCGGAAAGGCCATGGAGGCCATCGGGCGCAACCCCGAGGCGGCCGGGACCATCCGCACCACCTTGCTGATCGGCCTGGCCTTCATCGAGTCGCTGTGCATCTATGCCCTGGTCATCGCCTTCATCGCCATCGGCCACGCCGGTTGAGCCCAGTGGCGGCGGCGCCGCCTTCCTGAGAGTCCCTTTCAACCGCGGAGGCAACGATGGAGATCATCCACTCCGTCCTACATAACCTGGGCTTCGACCCGGTGGTCTTCGGGTCGCAGGTGTTGCTTTTCTACGTGATGCACCTGCTGCTCCAGGGCGTCCTCTATCGGCCCCTCGAGCAGTCCCGCAACCGCAGGGACGCCTTGACGATGGGCCGGGTGGAGGA
>DCTU01000372.1:0-517 GCA_002329445.1 bacterium UBP9_UBA1432 | reverse complement strand
GTCCAGCAGGCCCGCTCGCAGGCGGAGGCAGCCCGGGTTGCGCGTCTGGCTGCCGCCAGGGCCGAGGCCGAGTCCCTGGTCCGAGCCGCACACGACGAGATCCTGGGCGAGCGCACGCGGGCCGAGGCGGAGCTGGACCAGCGGGTGCCGGAGCTCTCGATGGCGGTGGCCGGCCGCCTGGTGGAGACCATGGCGGGTCCGGCGCAGCGGGAGAGGGTGCTCGAGCGCCTTCGGGAGGCCTCCTCGTGACCAATGGATTCGAGTTCGGAGTCGGGCTGGTCAACTTTGGCCTGCTCTTGTTGTTGTTGAAGGTCTTCCTGGTCGATCCGCTCCGGGTCGTGGCCCATGAGCGCGAGGAGAAGGCCCGGCAGGACATGGAGGAGGCCGAGGCCATCCTGCTCGAGGCCAAGGCCCATCTCCAGCGTTACCAGTGCCTGATCCAGGGCGTCGAGGAGGAGAAGAAGCAGATCGAGCTCTCGGGTCTCCAGGATGCCCAGGTGGCCCGAGAGAGGTTGGC
>DCTU01000076.1:2404-2607 GCA_002329445.1 bacterium UBP9_UBA1432 | reverse complement strand
CGACGCGGTCGGCCCGTCCGGGCGTTGATGGCGCCGTTGGGCGGGTCGGCCACCAGCCGCGTGCGCGCCCAGTTCTGCGTCACCTTCCTGGGGGCCGCCGGCTTCAGGACCGAGAGCCCTGCAGGCTTCTCCTCCGTGGCCGAGGCCCTGGCCGAGGCTCAGCGCGCGGAGGTCGACGTCCTGGTCCTGTGCGCCGAGGATCC
>DCTU01000076.1:541-2355 GCA_002329445.1 bacterium UBP9_UBA1432 | reverse complement strand
CCCGCCGAGGCCGACGGGTTGCGGAGCCGCGGCACCGACCTCTTCATCCACCGCGACGCCGACCGCGTCGAGACCGCGGGCGGAATCCTCGCCCGCCTGGAGGCTCTGTAGATGAACAACGTGGACTTTACCCAGGTTTCGCATCGAGACGAGGCGGAAGCGCTGGACCACAGCCAGGCGGTTCAGGGAAGCCCCTGGCAGACCCCGGAGGGGGTCTCCGTCAAGCGCCGCTATTCCGCCGTGGACCTGGCCCGACTCGACCACGTCGACTATCTCTCGGGCCTGCCNNTACTGCACGATGTACGCGGTCCGTCCTTGGACCATCCGCCAGTATGCCGGCTTCTCGACGGCTGAAGAGTCCAACGCCTTCTACCGGCGGAACCTGGCTCTGGGCCAGAAGGGCCTCTCGATCGCCTTCGACCTGGCCACCCACCGGGGGTATGACTCGGATCACCCGCGGGTCCTGGGCGATGTCGGGAAGGCCGGGGTGGCGGTGGACTCGATCAAGGACATGCGGGTCCTGTTCGGGGGGATCCCCCTGNNATGTCGGTCTCGATGACCATGAACGGGGCCGTCCTGCCCATCATGGCGCTGTACATCCTGGCGGCCGAAGAGCAGGGGGTGCCGCGTGAGAAGCTGACCGGGACCATCCAGAACGACATCCTCAAGGAGTTCATGGTCCGCAACACCTACATCTATCCGCCGGCTCCGTCCATGCGGATCGTGGCGGACATCTTCGCCTACACCTCCCGCCACATGCCCCGGTTCAACTCCATCTCGATCTCGGGCTACCACATGCAGGAGGCCGGAGCCACCCTGGACCTGGAACTGGCCTACACCCTGGCCGACGGCCTGGAATACGTGCGGGCGGGATTGGCCACGGGCCTCTCGGTGGACGAGTTTGCCCCGCGCCTGTCCTTCTTCTTCTGCATCGGCATGAACTACTGGATGGAGGTGGCCAAGCTGCGCGCGGCCCGGCTTCTGTGGGCCCGCCTGATCCAACCCTTCAACCCCAAGAACCCCAAGTCGCTGGCCCTGCGGACCCACTGCCAGACCTCGGGATGGTCCTTGACCGAGCAGGACCCCGTCAACAACGTGACCCGGACGGCCGTGGAGGCCCTGGCCGCTGCCCTGGGGCACACCCAGTCGCTGCACACCAACTCGCTGGACGAGGCCATCGCCCTGCCCACCGACTTCTCGGCCCGCATCGCCCGCAACACCCAACTGGTGCTGCAGGAGGAGTGCGAGATCACGCCGGTGGTGGATCCCTGGGGTGGATCCCAGGCGTTGGAGTCCCTCACCGCCGGCCTGGTGGAGCGGGCCTGGCAGCACATCCAGGAGGTCGAGGCCCTGGGTGGGATGGCCAAGGCGATCGAGGAGGGCCTTCCCCAGCGCCGGATCGAGGAGGCCTCGGCGCGCAAGCAGGCCAGGATCGATGCCTCCCGGGACCGGATCGTGGGGGTGAACTGCTGGCAGGTGGACGAGGCTTCCGAGCCCATGGACATCCTCGAGGTGGACAATACCGCCGTCCGCGAGCGCCAGCTCCAGAGACTGAGCGAGCTTCGCGCCGAACGGGATTCCACCGCCGTGGAGGCGGCCCTGGCCGCCCTCTCCGCCGGGGCCGAGGGCTCGGGGAACCTCCTGGAGCTGACCCTGGAGGCCGTTCGCGTGGGGGCAACGGTGGGCGAGTGTTCGTTGGCCCTGGAGAAGGTCTTCGGGCGGCACACCAGCCAGACCCATGGCCTGCGCGGGGTCTATGCCGGCGAGGCCGGCGAGCAGCAGGCCATCCAGAAGGTGCTCGAGCAGACCGACCG
>DCTU01000076.1:0-478 GCA_002329445.1 bacterium UBP9_UBA1432 | reverse complement strand
GACATGGGCTTCGACGTCGACGTCGCTCCGCTCTTCGGCACGCCCGAGGAGGTCGCCCGTCAGGCGGTGGATGCCGACGTCCATCTGGTGGGCGTCTCGTCGCTGGCCGGTGGACACAAGACCCTGGTCCCCCAACTGATCGAGGAACTGGCTCGTCTGGGCCGGCCCGACATCCTGGTGGTGGCCGGCGGGGTCATCCCTCGGCAGGACTACGCGGCCCTGCACGAGGCGGGCTGCCTGGAGGTCTTCGGGCCGGGTACGGTGATCCCCCAGGCGGCTGAGAGGATCCTCCAGAAGCTTCAGGGAGCCGCTCCCGCGGCTTCCTGAACCGACTCCAACCCCCCAGTTCACGAGGAGCGCAAGCGCATGAGCCGACTTGTGGAAATCACCGATCTGATCCTGCGGGATGCCCACCAGAGCCTGCTGGCCACCCGGATGGCCACCGAGGACATGGTGGGAGCCTGCCCGGACCTCGACC
>DCTU01000063.1:293-5551 GCA_002329445.1 bacterium UBP9_UBA1432 | reverse complement strand
CGCTGGCGACCGACCTCTTCCGTTCCCTGCTGGGGTACGTCCCCCAGGACGACATCGTGCATCGCGACCTGGAGGTCGAGGAGGCCCTCCACTTCTCGGCCCGCATGCGCCTGCCGGCGGACACCGACCAGCGCGAGATCCAACGCCGGGTCGATTTCGTCCTGGCCACGATGGGCCTGGGGCACCGCCGCCAGAATCGGATCGGGACCCTGAGCGGAGGCGAGCGCAAGCGGGTCAGTGTGGGCGTCGAGCTTCTGACCGAGCCCGGCGTGCTGTTCATGGACGAGCCGACCTCGGGGTTGGATCCGGGGATGGAGAAGAAGACCATGCAGCTCCTGGCCCGCCTGGCCCGGGGCGGTCGAACCGTCATCCTGATCACCCACGCCACCCAGAACATCCTGTTGTGCGACCAGGTGGCCTTCCTGGCCCCTGGCGGTCGCCTGGCCTTCTTCGGCCCCCCCCGCCAGGCGCTGGAGTTCTTCGGCGTGGAGGATTTCGCCGACATCTACCTGGCCCTGGATACCGTCGAGGCGGGAGTGCGCTGGCGCGAGCGCTTCCAGGCCACGGCCCGCTCCCAGGAACCCGAGCGACCGACGGCCCACTCCCGCCCGGTCGGAAATCCCGGTTCCGGCCCCGGCGTGAGGTTCCTGGCCTCCTGCCGGCAACTGGGCGTCCTTCTCGAACGCTACGCCCGGCTGCTGAGGGCGGACCGACAGAACCTGACCCTCCTCCTGGGTCAGGCCCCCATCATCGGGGTCATCCTGGCGCTGCTCTTTGAGCCGGACCTCTTCGGCCTGCGTCAGGAGTTCAGCGGCCGGGGCCTGTTCCCGATCCAGGATGGTCAGACCCTGCTCTTCCTGCTGATGATGAGCTGCCTGATGTTCGGAGTCATCAACTCCTGCCGCGAGGTGGTCAAGGAGCTGCCCATCTTCCACCGCGAGCGGCTGGTCAACCTGCAGCTCGTGCCCTACCTGCTCTCCAAGGTCCTGCTGCTGGGACTCCTGGGGCTGCTGCAGAGCGCGATCCTGCTGGCCACCATCCTTCTGCGGATCCCACTGGCTCTGGACGGCCTCGGGCTTCTCCAGGCCTTCCTCTTCCTGTTCGCGGCCTGCCTGGGCGGCGTGCTGCTGGGGCTGATCATGTCCAGCCTGACGGCCAGCGCCGAGCAATCCATGAGCCTGGTCTCGGTCGTGCTGATCCTGCAGCTGGTCTTCTCGGGCGCCTTCATCCGGGCCGAGAACATGCCCGAGCCTCTCAACACCTTGTCACTGCTGGCGGTCAGCCGCTGGTGCTTCGGCGGACTGGCCAGCCTGGCCCGCCTCAACGAGCGCCTGCAGGAACTGGGCCTGCCCTTCGCCGGCGTGGACTTCGCGATCTCCCCCGGGTCGATCTTCGGAATCCTGCTGCCGGTGCTGGCCCTCCACTTCGTCCTGGCAGCGGTGGCCCTGAGATGGCGCGAGGCTCGAAGTTGATCCGGGCCGCGCTGCTGGCCCTGGTCCTGGCGCTGGCCTGGAGCCCCTCCGCCCTGGCGGCCCCGGACCGCCGCCTGGTCATCCTCCAGGAGGGCAGCGCCTGGATCCTGCCGGAGCTGGACCACACCGTCTACCAGCCGCAGCGCTACGTGCTTCGCGGCGACGTGGCGCACCTTCGCGGGCTGGAGGGTCTGCCGGTGCGCCTGGCCGGACGATGGACCCCGGGTGAAGTCACCCTCCGGAGGCGACTGGACGAGGGGCCTTCAGCCCTCCATGCCCCCGCAGGAGCCACTCGAGGACGCCTTCAGGGTGAAGTGCTCTCCCGGGATCCTCCGCAGGTCCGCCTGGCCATGGGGGGCGGCCGGCACCAGGACGTCAACCTGCAATGGGAGGGCCCGCCCCCGGCGGCCTGGGCGGCTCTGGTTGCGGGTAGCCTGTGCACCGTGGAGGCCACCGTGGCAGGCTCAGAGGCCATGGACGTCCGCCTGGCGCCGCCGCGACAAGACCACGCCCGACGAGGACCCGTCCGGGTCCTGGCCCAACTGGGCGAGAGCTTCCTGCAGGAGGCCCTGACCCGCTTCCGCCAGAGCCAGCCCCAGGCCTTCCATTGGACGGATCCCGAAGGCCGGACCCGCCTGGCGGTCTCGGACCTGGGGGTGACGCTCCTGGACTGCACGCCAGGCCAGGTTCGCCTGTACGGCTCGCTGACGGGGGCCACCCGCCTTCTGGGGCACGAGATGCCCCGAATCGAAGGGCACTGGGAGGTCCTGAGCCGCCCGACCCTGGTGGGGGCTGAACTGGAGTTCGAGCTGGTGCCGGACAGCCTGCGCCTGCGCCTGACCCGGCCCCTGGCGCTGGCCCTGCCCGCCGAGGTGAGCGCCAACCTGCAGGCTCTGCTGGCTGCCGGGTTGGCCCGGGGATTCCGGGTCCCCGTCCCGGGGGCCTACTGGAAGGACCTGGTCTCCTCCGGCGCGGTGCGCGCCAGCGATCTGTCCCGGATGGAGGTGCTGACCCTGCCCACAGGGGACCGGCGCACCGGGCTGGTGGTGGTGGCGGGTCCGACGACACCGGGGGTGCGCGAGTCGGGCCCCGATCTCTTCCGCGACCGCCTCCGCGAGCCCGGCGGGTTTGCCGTTGCCTTGTCGGCGGAGGCCATGTCCGACGTCCTGGAGCGCCAGGTCCCCTCCCTGCTGCCGCTACGCCAGGCTCTCCCCTCGCAGGCTCGGGTCCGCCAGCCGGTCCTCTTCATGCAACTGGAGATCGACGCGGTGGAGATCACCGAGCTCCAACTGGACTACCGGGCCGATCACGGCCGAGGCGTCCTGGGAATCCGGGATCTGGTCGCCCAGGTGCACTGGAAGCTGGGACCCTTCTCGGGCTGGGAACCGGGGGCCCGGCTGGGTGGAGTGGCGGGGCTGGAGAGCCGCCCGGGACCGCCTCTGAGCCTGGTCTTCCGCCCGGAGTTGGAGAGGATCGAGTTCCTGTCCAGGCATCTGCGCAGCCGCGGAGCCGAAGAGCAGGAGCACCTGCGTCGGCAGATCGCCGAGGGCCTGCGCGCAGTCCCGTTGGACGTCCTGCTGCCCTCCCACATGCCCGTGACCGCCCTGGGCCCGGGGGCCGTCCTGGAGCTGCTGGACTTCCAACCCTGGCCCGAGGAACTGGTCCTGCAGGGGCGCTGGATGCCGACGCCTTGACCCGGATTCACCCCTCGAACCAGACAGGTCCCCACCTGATCCGCGGCGAATTTTCTCCAGATTGAGCTTGTCGGCGTCGCCATCCCCATGGATCCCTGCGGGGTGGCCACCGGACTCCAAGGAGGAACCGAGATGATTGCTGGACTGAGCGGCATGGGCAACCTGGCCAACATGGGCAACCTGGCGACCATGGTCGGCTGGATGCAGCAGATCGACCCCAAGAACCTCTTCGTGAACATGGGCCCGGATCTGGACCCCAGCGTGGCCATGGGCAACACGGGCACGATGGCCGTCCCCGGGGTCAACTTCGACGAGCTGCGCCAGATCATGATGACCCTCCAGGAGACGACCGCCACCCTCGAAGAGCGGGACCGCCTGTTTGCCGAACGCGGCGAGAAGGACCTGGAAGAAGACAAGGCGGCCTATTTCCGAGAGAGGCACTACGAGTGGCCCAACGGCCCCGAGGGAGAGCCTGTGGCGGTCAATGGGGCAGAAACCCCCGAGCAGGCCGTCGTGCGCCAGCAGTACGAGCGACGCAGGCTGGAAGCCTTCCAGGACGCGCAGATCTCGGCCGACAAGACTCCCCCCACTGGCTCCGCCCGCGCACGACTGGCCGAGCTGACCGGCGACGCCACCAGGATGCAGGAGCTCCTCTCGCAGCCCGACGGGCAGAAGCGCTTCCAGGAGCTGTCCGAGCAGGCCCAGGTCGAAGAGGAGACCGCCAACATCCGGACCCGGGCCCAGGAGCTCAAGCAGACCATGCCCCGCGACCTGTACGGCCGGGTGGATGAGGTTCGCGACGACGTTCTCGCCCGCCGGACCTTGACCCGGGCGCAACTGGCCTCCACCCCTGAGGCCCTGGCCTTGAAGAACTACCAGGAGAGCCTGCAGGAATGGGCCGCGGCACAGAAGCGCCAGATCGCCGAGATCTCCGACAACTGGGCACCCTACAACCCTCAGACCTTCCAGATCTGAGCGGGCCTGGGGGGGGGCAGGATGCCCCTCCCCAGGTCGCCCTGGTGCGTCCTCCCCTCTTCCAGGTTCCCGGCAGCCTGAGCTGCACCGGTGCGGCTCCCCCCATCGGGCTGGCCTGCATCGCAGGGGCCCTGCGGGAGGCCGGGGTCTCCTTGCAGATCCTGGACGCCGCCGCCGAAGGGCTGGATCGGCGCCACCCGCTCTCCAGCCCCATCGGCCCCCTGATCCTGATCGGCCTGAGCGTCCAGGAGATCGTCGAGCGCCTCGACCCGGGCGTCCGCATCGTGGGCATCTCCCACATGTATCTGCACGAGTGGCCCATCCTCCGCACCCTGGTCGAACTCCTCAAGGCCACCCGCCCGCACCTCAAGATCGTCCTCGGAGGCGAAAACGCCACCTCCTTCTGGCCCTGGATCTTCCGCCAGTCCCAGGCGGTCGACTACTGCGTGAGAGGCGAAGGAGAACACACGATCGTGGCCCTGGTCCAGGCCTTGCTGGAGGGGCGCGATCCAGAGGCCATTCCGGGCGTCGTCTCGGCCAGGACAGGACCGGGGCCGGCGGTCGAGCGCTGCCGCAACCCGGAAGATCTTCCGGGGCCGGCCTGGGAGCTCTTTCCTCTGGAGAACTACCTGTCGGCTCCCGACGGATTCGGAGTGAACCGCGGCCGGGCCATGCCGGTCCTGGCCAGCCGGGGATGCCCCTACGACTGCAGCTTCTGCTCAGCCCCCGGGATGTGGTCTCGCCTGTACCGGACGCGCCCCCCCCGCCAGGTCGTCCAGGAGATGACGTCCTACGTCCAGCGCTATGCCGCCCAGAACTTCAACTTCTGCGATCTCACTGCCATCCTGCACCGGGACTGGATCCTGGATTTCTGCCACCACCTCCGGGCCGAAGGCCTGAACGTCACCTGGCAGTTGCCTTCTGGGACCCGCTCGGAGGCCTTGGACGAAGAGGTCCTGCGGGCCATCCATGCGGCCGGGTGTCGAAACCTCACCTACGCCCCCGAGAGCGGCTCGACCAGGATGCTCCGGGTGTTCCGCAAGCGGGTGAACCTGGACCGGATGCTGGAGTCCATCCGCACCGCCAGTCGCGTGGGCCTGGTGGCCCGGGTCAACGT
>DCTU01000063.1:0-205 GCA_002329445.1 bacterium UBP9_UBA1432 | reverse complement strand
CTACTGCTACACGGCCCTGGCCCGAGGCGGACGACTGCAGGCCACCTTCAACCCTTCCATGGGCCGACGCTTCCTCCTGACGGCCCAGAAAGCCATGCTGGCCGCCTTCTACGCCGTGGCCCTGGTACGCAACCCGCGAAGACTTTTCGCGGTGCTGTTCAGCCTGTTGACGGGTCGCGAAGAGACCCAGCTCGACCAGTTCCTG
>DCTU01000072.1 GCA_002329445.1 bacterium UBP9_UBA1432 | reverse complement strand
GCCCAGGACCCGAAGCCTGGCCATCAACTCACCGGCCTGCAGGCGAACCATCTCCCCCACCTCGGGGCTGGAAAAAGTCCTCCGGCTCAAGCCCGCCAGCCGGGCTCGCGCCGTGCTGCCCGCTGGGGAAGCCGCAGCCCGCCGCAAGGCGGGGCTGGGATGGGCCAGGGCCTCCTCCAGCAAGGCCAGGCCCCGACCAACCACGGCTTCCTCGGGATTGCCCAGGGCCTCGGCCAGGCCGGGCAGGGCCAGCTCGGGAGGGTACAGGGCCAAGGCCTCCACGGCCCAGGCTCCCGACCCGGTGGCTGCCGCGCGGCTCAAGCCCGGCAGGCGCTGCAGGGCCCGGGCCCGGTGCACCCCGGTCAGGTCCGCAGCCAGGCGATAGACCTCCACGGCACGCTGGCGTTGCCAGGCGGTGTGGACGGGCAGTGCCACCCGGCGACCGAGAAGGGTCTCGACCGCCCGGCGGACCTGGGCAAAGCGCGTGGCGTCGCCCGGCGTCCAAGACTCGAAGAGCCAGTCCAGCGCAGCCTCCCGGTCCAGGCGGCCCCAGGTCACGGCGGCCTGGAGGCGCAGGTCGAAGGCCTGATGGAGCAGGAGCTCCTGAAGTCGGGCTCGGTCCTGGGGGCCCGGCGTCAGCAGGACCAGGGCCGCGCGAACCTGTATGGGATTCTGGCTGGCCAGATGCGCGCGCGGCTCCGCCCGGACCTCCAGCAGGGTCCGGATCCAGTCCGAGTCCTGGAGTTCCCGCGAGGGGTCGTGCCCCAGGGGAACCCAGCCTCGGGAGCCGCGCACCAGAAACCAGACCGCGGGCTCGTGCAGGGGCGGTTCGAACGAGGCCGACAACTGCAGGGGGATCTCGCGCGGAGGATTTCCGAAAAGCACCTGGAGCACCTCCAGGGCAGGGAAGCGGAGGGTGCGCCCCTCACGGGAGGCTTCCCGGACCACCACCTGGGCCTCGACCACGGCGTGCGCCCGGCGCACCAGGCTCTCGAGCGGCACCTCGTCGGCGCAGGCCCCCGCCGGCCAGAAACAGAGCACAAGCCCCAGAAGAATCGAACGGCGCATCACGACACCCCGAGCATAAGCCACCTGGACAGGGCGAGCAACCACTTCGACGGGGCGGTCCGCTCAGCCTGGCCCGGCTCCCGCCGGACTTCACCGCCTCCTGTGGACCGGGGTCCTCGCGAAGGGGCCGAAGGCACGAGCCGGCCCTCGGTCGAATGCGGCCGCAACGAAGGCCCGGGGAACCGAGTTCGGAGCGTCATGTGTTGACACCGTTCGGGGCCCCGTGCTATAAGATTGTCACGTGCGAGCGGCCCGCCTGGCAGGTGGGCCTTTTCGGGAGGCCTGGTCCCTCGTGGAGTTTGCCACATTCTGGATCGTGCTGGGCTTGACGGTCCTGATCTGGAGTGGCATTGAGGAGACGGTGACCAGCGTGATGCTGGAGTGCCAGACCATGGATGCTCGTCTGAGCCGGACGTCGGAGCGCGTCTACTGCGCTTTGTGCCTGACTCTTCTGGTCCTGGCCTGGCCGGTGGTCCTGGTGGATCTGGTCTCAGGCGGACAGGAGCGCTGAGTCGCCGAAAATTGAAGATGTGCCCGTAGCTCAATGGATAGAGCGTCTGGCTACGGACCAGAAGGCTGGGGGTTCGAGTCCCTCCGGGCACGCCACCAACGCAAGAACGCGGATCCGACTTCTCGGGTCCGCGTCTTTTTCTATCCCCCCCGGACTCGTCAGACGGCGCTGGGAGCCGGCCAGGGCCGGTATTCCAGCCCAGGCAGCCCGAGAAGCCCGACCATGTCCGGGTTCTCGTGGATCTTCCACATCAGTTCTTCAAAGACCACCTGGTAGAATCCACACATCGGCGACTCGCGCATGACGGTTCCGAACCGGGCCATCGTCTTGGAGGTGCACCCTCCGTAACAGAACCTCTTGAGCTGACACTGGCTGCACTTGGGGATGGTGTCGACGGTCCGGGACTGCACGAGGCGCTGAATCGGGTTGGACTCGACCATGCGCGCAAGGTTCAGTCCCTCGTCGTGGATGTTGGCCATGCGGAACATGTCCAGGCTGGCCATCTCCTCGCAGGCGTGGATGCCTCCGTCGATCCCGAAGCCCAGGACCGAGTTGCCGGCACCGCATGGCGAGCGATAGCACATGAACGGCCGGTTCTTGGAGAGCAGGTTGTTGATCTGGTTGTTCACGTCCGAAATGTTCAGGGTCTCGCCGTGCTCCCGACACCAGGCCAGGGCCTCGTCGATCATCTCCA
Organism: bacterium UBP9_UBA1432; assembly: GCA_002329445.1. GTDB lineage: Bacteria > Vulcanimicrobiota > Xenobia > Xenobiales > Xenobiaceae > Xenobium > Xenobium purgamenti. The sequence goes on along the minus strand of DCTU01000072.1, from coordinate 2,784 downwards.
ACCAGGCATGGGCGAACTCTTCGGTCCGGTCGACCGGGAAGCGCAAACGATAATGGGATCGCCCGATGTAGGAAGAGTAGTTCAACCGGAAGGAGCGGCGATTCATCTCGTGGACCATGAACCGGAAGGCCTTGAGGTAGTCCTGGGGCTCGTGCACGACCCCCAGCAGGCCGACCTGGAAACCCATCTCTTCGGCCTTGCGGACGTTGTGCAGGACGGTTTCGAAGGTTCCCTGGCTGCTTCCGGCAAAGACGCGATTGCGGTCGTGCACCTCGCGCGGCCCGTCCAGGCTGACTCCAACGATGACATCCAGCTCTTTGAGGACTTCAACCTTCTCCGGAGTCAAGAGCGCACCGTTGGTCTGGAACATGAACCACAGGTTCCTGCCCAGGCCGTCGCGCTGGTTGACGTGGCGTGCCCACTTCACCAGATCCTGGATGTCGTCCCAGACCAGCAGCGGCTCGCCGCCATGGAAGTCAATCGTGATCCCGTCGCTGGGAATCTCGTGAAGCACCTTCTCGATGATCAGCCGAGCGGTCTCCAGGGGCATCTTCCCCTTGTTGGGAAAGGAATCCGCCATGCAGTACAGGCAGCCGAAGTTGCATGCCTCCGTCAGGTGCAGACACAGATAGGCCGGGTAGTGCTGGACCGGCTTCCACAGCTCGGCCGGCTCCAGGCAGGAGCGGCCGTTCACCTGGACCATGTTCGACTCATACATCCGGATCAGGAAGTTCTCGCGTTGGGACGCCGAAAGCGGATGTTCGAGCTGCCTGGCTTCTGACCAGGTCATGGCCCTGGCCAGCTTCTGCCAGAAGCTCAGGTAGGGCTCTTCGAGGATGATCCAGGACGCCGATTCGGGCTCGATGAAGAGCATCCGGCTTCCCCGCCGGCGCATGCGGACGCCGGAAGCCCGGGTCAGCAGGGCGCTCTCGGGGAGACCGGGTTGACCGGTTCCATCGGGGTTCTCAACTCGAAGCATTCCCACATCCTCCCAAGGCCGGGACGATTTCCGGCTCGTCTGCAATCTTCCACATCAACTCGATGAAGGTCAACTCGTAGAAGCGGCACATCGGGTCCTCGCGCAGCAGCTCACCCGACCAGGCCAGCGCCTTGTGCGCGCATCCTCCCCCGCAAAAACGGCGGATGGGACAACGAGAACAGCGCGGGATGTTCTCCACCCGGCGCTGCCTCAGAGCCTGCACCTGCGTCGAGTTCAACGCCAGGCTGCCCAGATCGAGATCCTCAAGTTGTCCCAGGTAGAAGGTTCCCTTCGTCGAGGGCTCATACTCCTCGCAGGCCAGAACCTCTCCCTGCACGGAGAAGGACAGGATCGCGTCCCCCAATCCACACGGAGAGCGCATGCACATCAGGTCCCGACGCTTGGAGGTCAGGTTGGCCAACATGTCCGACAGGTTGTGGACCGCCAGCGGCCGTCCGAGCTTCCGGGAATGGTGCCAGGCCCGCTCCAACATCGCCATGAAGCCGCGGTGGAAGGCCTCGGCGCGCTCCGGCCCGAGCCGTCGGGTTTCACGGGCCCGGCCCAGGGCACTGCACGGATTGAGATGCAGGAACTCGAAACCCAGCTCTCCGACCAGATAGTCCAGAACCCTGGGATAGTCGGAGGGCCTTTCGACGACGGCCAGGGGCGTGACCCTCAGACCCTGGTCGCGGGCCCGCAGGAGGTTGTTCAGGACCGTGTGATGGGTGCCCCGTCCTCCCAGCAGGCAGCGGTTGCGGTCATGAATCTCGGCGGGGCCATCCAGCGAAACCCCGACCCCCACGCGGAAATCCCGCAGACACCGAACCCTCTCGGGGGTCAAAAGGGCCCCATTGGTCTGCATCAGGAACGACGCAGCCTTCTGATGCTTCTGTTCCAACTCGCGGCCATAGGCCATGAGCCCCAGGATCGTCTCGAAGGCCAGCAGCGGCTCGCCCCCCATGAAGTCGAAGGACAGGTGGGGGGCGGGAAGCTCCCGGAAGGCCTTCTCCAGGATGCGGCGCCCCAGGGGCAGGGTCATGGTCGCCCCGGGGTCGCCCCCCGAACAGTTGTAGCAGTAGGAGCAAGCGAAGTTGCACGCCTCGGTGACGCGCAGGGCCAGGAATCGAGGGCCCAGGGGCTCGTGATCCGGCCACAGGCGGGCCAGGTCGTGAAAGGGACGCCCATTGAGTCCCACCATGCCCAGACGGTGGAGCTGCTCGACGACGGACGACACGAATCCGGGCTGAAGCTCAGGAAGCTGACGCCACAGGTTCGAAAGGAGCCTGGGCCGGTCCAGGCGGACGTACACCGCCCAGGAGGCGGGGTCCATGACCGTCCATGAGGCGGATTGGGGCTCGATCGCCAGCACCCTCCCGCCCCGGCGAAAGATCTGAACCCCCTCGGTCCGAGCGACCAGGACCTGCTCTTGGAGCTGGACTCCCGGGACCTGGGGAGGCATGGCGGGCTTGGCCATCGGGCTCTCCGTCCTGTCCGGCCCGCAAGAGGAGCCTCCTCGCCTGGCTGCCGGAACCTGGGGATTATATCAGGCCCCTCCGGCCGGCTTCAAGGCTTCAATTCTCGGCCTTCCGGAACTCCCTGGGTCTGACGTGCACCCGGAACAAGCCCACCGGGGGCCGGAGTTCCTGATCCAGCGCTACAGGCTCCAGGTCAAAGGCCTTCCAGGCCTCCAGGTCGGGAAGGCCGGCCCCTTCGTCTACGGCGAAGAGCACGGCTCCTCCCCGCGGAAGCTCGGCCACGGGGGCCAGGGTGACAGGCAGACCGTGCCGGTAGCGCAGGTAGCAGAA
>DCTU01000427.1:2451-4039 GCA_002329445.1 bacterium UBP9_UBA1432 | reverse complement strand
TGCGGGAGTCCTGGTCCTGGGTGCAGGTGACTGGGGCCGCAACCTGATCCGCAACTTCCACGACCTCGAGGCCCTGAGCGGGATCTGCGAGATCAATCCGAAGCTGTTGGAGGAGGCCCGGGCCACCTATCCCGAGGTGCCCGTCTGGGAGTCGCTGGACCAGGCCCTGGCCGAGCGGAACTACGAGGCTCTGGCCATCGCCACTCCGGCGGTGACCCACTATGCGTTGGCCCGCCAGGCCCTGGAGGCCGGATTCCCGGTCTTCNNGGCCATGTCCAGCGAAGAGTCCCGCCACCTGGTCGAGCTTTCCCGTCGCCGCGGGCGGACGCTGATGGTGGGGCACCTGCCCTTGTTCATGCCGGCCATCGAAGAGCTCAAGGACGTCCTGAAGGCCCGCACCCTGGGCGAGATCCTCTACCTGCAGGCCCGCCGGGTGAACCTGGGTCGGGTGCGCAAGCACGAGAACGTGCTGTGGAGCCTGGCGCCGCACGACGTGGCCGTGTTCCTCTACCTGCTGGGCGAGATGCCCACCGAGGTGCACTGCTTCGGACAGGCCTGGCTGCAGCCGGGCATCGAGGACCTGGTCTTCCTCGAGCTGCGTTTTCCCGGGAACCGGATCGCCGCGGCGCAGTTCTCATGGCTGGACCCCGGACTGGAGCGGCGCCTGACGGTGGTCGGCCGCAAAGGCATGGCGGTGGTGGACGAGTTGAATCCCCACAACCGCCTGCGCATCACCGACCGGCGCTTCGACCCGGTGAAGGGCCTGACGGTCTCGGGAACCGACCGCTTCCCACAATTGGCTTCCGAGCAGCCCCTGGCTCGGGAATGCCGCCATTTCCTGCACTGCGTGCGCACGGGCAAACGCCCCCGCAGCGGAGGCACCCTGGGCCATCAGGTGGTGCAGGTCCTGGAGGCTGCGACGAAGTCGCTGCACGATGGGGGGACCTGGAAGGTCCTGGAGGAGAACAACCTTGATCGACGCCTCAGCACAACTGCCTGCAGACCTTGAGCTTCCCGCCTTCACCGTGGTGGAGGCCGACGTCCGGATCGAGCCGGGCTGCAAACTCGGCCCCTTCTGCCATCTCCATCGCGGCGTCCGGTTGGGCGTCGGCGTCGAGATCGGCTCCCATGTGGTGATCGGGGAAGGGGCCATCCTGGAAGACGGGGTCCGGCTGGGCTCCCACACGGTGATCCATCCCCACACCCGGGTTGGAGCCGGAAGCCTGGTGGGAGACCACACGATCCTCGGCAAACGGCCCACCACGGCATCCACCAGCACCCTGAAGGCCACCGGGGAGCTGCCTCCCCTGACGATGGGACCCGGCTGCACCGTGGGTGCCCTGGCCGTGATCTACGCCGGGACCCTCCTGGCCGAAGAGGTGTTCGTCGCCGACCTGGCCTCGATCCGCGAACGCTGCCGACTGGACCGGCGGGTGATCGTGGGCCGAGGGGCCACCGTCGAGAACGACGTGACCATCGGTGAATCCACCAAGCTTCAGGCCGAAGTCTACATCACGGCCCTGTCCACCCTGGAGGACCACATCTTCGTCGCCCCGGCTGTGGCCACCACCAACGACAACTACCTGGC
>DCTU01000427.1:0-2444 GCA_002329445.1 bacterium UBP9_UBA1432 | reverse complement strand
CCCGGCGTCGAGGTCGGCGAGGAGGCCGTCGTAGGCGCCGGGTCGGTGGTGACCCGGGCCGTCCCAGCCATGAAGGTGGCCTATGGGGTGCCCGCCCGGGTGGTGCGTCCCACCCCGCCTGAACAACTGCTCAGTGCCCAGAAGAAGTCCTGAAACCGGGGGGGCCGAGAAGCGGCTCAGCCGCTCTCCGGAGCCCAGATAGAAGGTAGCCAAGACGATGATCCCCATCCTGGAACTGTCCACCCAATACGCCCAGATCAAGACCGAGGTCGAGGAAGCCGCCCTGCGCGCCCTGCGATCCACCCACTACATCCTGGGCCCCGAAGTCGAGGCCTTCGAGGCCGAATTTGCAGCCTGGAACGGGGCACAGTTCGGCATCGGCGTCGGCAACGGGACCGACGCCCTGCACCTGGCCTTGCGCGCCCTGGGGGTGGGAGCGGGCGACGAAGTCATCTGCCCCTCCTTCACCTTCGTGGCCACGGCCGGCGCGGCGGCCCTGACGGGAGCCACGCCGGTCTTTGCCGACATCGATCCCCAGACCTACACGCTGGATCCGGCCAGTGTCGAGGCGGCCATCACTCCCCGCACCCGAGCCATCGTGGCCGTCCACCTGTATGGGCACCCCGCCCCGATGGAGGAGCTGCAGGCGATCGCCCGGCGCCACGGACTGGGTCTGGTCGAAGACTGTGCCCAGTCCACCGGAGCCACCCTTCATGGCCGCCGCGCGGGCAGCCTGGGAGACCTGGGTTGCTTCTCGTTCTTCCCCAGCAAGAACCTGGGCGGGATCGGCGACGGTGGGATGGTCCTGACCAGCAACCCTGAGCTGGCCGAGAAGGTGAAGATGCTGCGCGGACACGGCTCGAAGGTCCGCTACTACCACGACATGGTGGGAACCAACAGCCGTCTGGACGAGATCCAGGCCGCCGTCCTCCGCGTCAAGCTGCGCCACCTGGAGGCCTGGAACCTCCGACGCCGAGAGATCGCCGCCGCCTACACGGCCGGGCTTGAAGCGACCTTCGCCACTCCTCCGGTCGAAAAGCCGGGCTGCGAGCANNGTCTACCACCAGTACACCCTGCGGGCCCCGGACCGGGACGCCCTGCAGAAGCACATGCAGGCCTCGGGCGTCGGCGCGGTGATCTACTACCCGGTCTGCCTGCACATGCAGAAGGCCTTCTCCCACCACGGGCTGTCGACCGGCTCGCTGCCAGTCAGCGAGAAGGCCCAGGCGGAGGTCCTCTCGCTGCCCATGTTCCCCGAACTCACCGGGCCGCAGATCGAGACGGTCCTGGGGGCCATCAAGTCGTTCTCACCTGCGCCCGCCCCGGTCGGATAGCATGTTCGGGTGGCTGCGCCGGCGCCTGGGCAGGCGTCCCAATCCCCTCGACCTCGAGCAGCGGTTGGCCCGCTGTCTGGAGGAGCGGACCTCCCTCCGGCTGGAGGGTGAGGATCTCTATGCCCAGTTCGCCGGCACCCCGGGCACCGACGAGGCCCGGGGACACGCCCGAAGAGGTCGGCTGGATCTGGCCGCGGAAGCATTCCTGGAGCACTTCCACGACCGGATCCGGCCGATCTTCTTCCTGCACTACTCCGAGCCCCACCTGCTCCGCCCCCGACTCGAGCAGCATCCCGCCGACTGCCGGGCCATCCTGCAGGGAACCGAGGACCTGCTGGCCCACCGCCATTCTCCCCTGGGGGTGAAGCCGCAGTCCTTCGGCGGCACCATCGACTGGTTCTCGGACTTCCAGGATCACAGTTGGGGGCGTGCCCACCTGCTGGACCTGCGCGAGCAGTTTGCCGGCCGCCAACCGATGCCCGCGGTGGACATGGGACCCATCGCAGTGACCTGGGAGTTCAATCGCCACTCCCATTTCGTCCACATGGGAAGGGCCTACTGGCTGACCGGCTACGAGCGCTTCGCCAGCGAATTCATCGTCCAGGTGGTGGACTGGACCGAACGCAACCGCCCCCTGGAGGGGGTGAACTGGCTGGACCCCGAGACGGTGGCGGCCCGCTGCACCAACTGGCTTCTGGCCCTGCACATGTTCCTGGGCTCCGAGCAGTTGACCCCCGACCTGCTCTCGCGCATCGTGTCCAGCCTGGTCCTGCACGGAGCCATCCTGGCCTGGTTCGTGCGCACCTCGGAGCGCCCCCCCCTGGCCGCAGCCTCAGGCCTGTACATCCTGGCCTTGAGCATGCCCGAGATGCTGCTGTCGCGGCGCTGGCTGGACCTGGCGGGGTCCGCCCTGGCCCGATCGGCCGCCTGGGAACTGGGACGCGACGGGCTGCACCGTTCCGGCTCGGTGGCCCGGCACCGCCTGGCCGCCGAGTGGCTGCTCCTGCCGCTGACCCTGCACTTCCTGAACCGCACGTCCCCGCCGGCGGGACTCGCCGAAGCCGCCACCGCCTCCCTGGACGCCTTGAACCATCTGCGCCCCCCGGCCGG
>DCTU01000421.1:3184-6254 GCA_002329445.1 bacterium UBP9_UBA1432 | reverse complement strand
GGGTCTGGATGCAAGGAAGGCGTGCGTCGAGGAGCGGAGCGTAGTTGGAAACTACGTGAGCACCGTAGAGGTGCGCCTGACGACGCAGACGGGCCCGCATCGGCGGCCGAATGCCACGGTTGGTGGCGGATTCAGGGTGACACCACCTCCTGAGACGTGACCGGACGAACCGGGGCCTCGCGGCGGCGCCGTCGCTGAAGGCTGCGGCCCCCCACATCGAAAGGATGCCGACATGCAGATCACCGCGGCCGACTCAAATTTTCAGGTCTATTGGGACCTGTGCTCGAATCCGGACTGTCCGTGTCTGGATACCATCTTCGTCTTTCTCGAGTGCGACGCTGAGGGTTGCCCGGTTCCTGGAGGCCAGGAGTTTCGTGCCCGCGTGAACCTCTCCACCGGGATCGAGATGGACCCGCCTTCCCGGGAGGAGCCGTCCGCTTCGACGGTCGCCGGGTTCCTGGAGGAAGGCCGGCAAGGGCTGTTCGCCAAGCTCCTCCAGCAGATGGAGGAGGGCCGGGCTTGCGAGAAGAGGATCGAGGAATACGTCATCGCTCCGGAGGAACTCCAGCAGGGGCTCCTGGTCTCCTTCTCGCGGATCTGCTGGGGCGAGGACCCGGTCAGCCTGGGGGGGAGCGGGGAGTTCAGCAGTTTTGCCGTCACCTGTGAGGGCCGGCGGTTCACTGCCGACGATCTCTATTGTCCCTGGCCCGATTGTCAGTGTGACGAGGTGACGCTGGTCTTTCTTGGCAAGACGGTCGACAAGCAGGGCCGGACGATGACCGGCCATGTCTTCGATGCCATCGTCACCCTGAAGGGAGAGGTGCGCATCCTGGAAGTCCACGCCGCCGACCTCGGTGGAAAGGAAGTGGCGCGGCGGGTGGTCCGGGCCCTGCTCGAGGAAGATTCGGGCCTGCTCGGGGAACTGCGTCGGCGGAACGAGGTCGTGAAGGAGGTCGGTCGGCGTAGCTTGAGAGTCGCTTCGGAGCACTTCGCGGGTCGAGCCCTGGCTTCGAAGCTGGGGGGCCGGCACACCCATGCTCCCGTTTCCCGCGGGGTGAAGGTCGGCCGGAACGAACCTTGCCCTTGTGGCAGCGGCAAGAAGTTCAAGAAGTGCTGCGGGAGGGAGTGAGCGCAGCACGGGGCCTGACGCCGCCTGTCAGGGGGACGCGGGGTGATGGCGACGAAAATGGGCGTCTCTCCGGTGGCGTTTGTCGAGTGCCAGGTTCGAGCCCTCCGGAGCGCCAGGATGTGAAGGAAACCATCGGGTCGTGATTCGTCTGGAAGACCTCCAACCTCACGCAGCCGTTCGAGGCGTCCTGCCCGCCGGTCTGGTCACGGTCGTGAACGTCCAGTGGTTCGGTTCAGAGGCTTTGGAACTGACCTACAAGGACGCCGGCGGCAAGGTGGCCAACGAGCTGCTCTACCGGCACGATGANNTTCAGGCTGGTCTCCGAGGCCAACCGCATCCGCCTGGCCCACCTCTTCGATCCGGTCCTGGCGGTGCACACCTCCCTGGTCGAGCCCCTCCCGCACCAGATCACCGCGGTCTACGAGGCGATGCTGCCCCGCCAGCCTCTGCGCTTCCTGCTGGCCGATGACCCCGGCGCCGGGAAGACCATCATGGCCGGCCTCCTGATCAAGGAGCTGATCGCCCGGGGCGACCTGGTGCGCTGCCTGGTGGTCTGCCCGGGAAGCCTGGCCGAGCAGTGGCAGGACGAGCTCTTCCGGCGCTTCCAACTGCCCTTCGAGATCCTGACCAACGACAAGCTGGAGTCCGCGCGCACGGGCAACTGGTTCGTCGAGAACAACCTGGTCATCGCCCGATTGGACAAGTTGTCCAGAAGCGAGGAGGTCCAGAGGAAGCTCCAGGCCCTCTGCCCCCCGGAGGGGGGCTCCGCCGAAGGCCTGGGCTGGGACCTGGTGGTCTGCGACGAGGCCCACAAGCTGTCGGCCACCTTCTTCGGCGGCGAGGTGAAGTATACCAGGCGCTACCGCCTGGCCCAGATGCTGTCCGGCCTGACCCGGCACTTCCTCCTCATGACGGCCACTCCCCACAACGGCAAGGAGGAGGACTTCCAGCTCTTCCTGGCCCTGCTGGACGGAGACCGCTTCGAGGGCCGCTTCCGGGACGGGGTCCACCAGGTCGAAGTCAGCGACCTGATGCGCAGGATGGTCAAGGAGAACCTGCTGAAATTCGACGGCCGACCGCTCTTCCCCGAGCGCATCGCCCACTCGGTCCCCTACAGGCTCTCGGACGCGGAGGCCCACCTCTACNNGAGTTCAACCGCGCCGAAGCGCTTCAGAACGACAAGCGGGCCGGCACCGTCGGCTTCGCCCTGACCATCCTGCAGCGGCGCCTGGCGTCGTCCCCGGAGGCCATCCATCAGTCCCTGCGCCGTCGGCGCCAGCGCCTGGAGAGCCGCCTGCGCGAACTGGAACTGGTGCAACGAGGCACAAACCCGCCGCCAGGCGGGTTCTCCACACCGGGGGATGTCCCCACGGTGCTGCTGGATGCCGACGACCTGGACGACCTGGACGACGCCCCGGACGTCGAGGTGCAGGCCGTCGAGGAGGAGGTCCTGGACCAGGCCACCGCCGCCCGGACCACGCTCGAGTTGAAGGCCGAACTGGGCACCCTGGCCCACCTGGAGTCCCTGGCCCAAGCGGTGCGGCGCAGCGGCGAGGACCGCAAGTGGCGCGAGTTGTCGGGCCTGTTGGCGGAGGTCTTCACCCCGGCCGCCGTGGCCGGTGTGGCGGACGGACAGCGCCCCTATGGCTCCGGCCCGATCCCACCCCCGACCCCCTCCCCGCACCAGAAGCTGGTCGTCTTCACCGAGCACCGGGACACCCTGACCTACCTGCAGGGCAAGGTCAGCACGTACCTGGGCCGGCGCGAGTCGGTGGTGGTCATCCACGGAGGGATGGGCCGGGAGGACCGCCTGAAGGCCCAGGAGGCCTTCAAGCACGACCCCGAGGTCCAGGTCCTGATCGCCACCGATGCTGCCGGCGAGGGCATCAACCTCCAGCGCGCCCACCTGATGGTGAACTACGACCTGCCCTGGAACCCGAA
>DCTU01000421.1:1670-3151 GCA_002329445.1 bacterium UBP9_UBA1432 | reverse complement strand
GGCGACGTCTACCGCCGGCTGCTGGAGAAGCTGGAACAGGCCCGCGAGGCCCTGGGCGGGCAGGTCTTCGACGTGCTGGGCAAGCTGCAGTTCGAGGGGAAGCCCCTGCGCGAACTGCTGATGGAAGCCATCCGTTACGGCGACAACCCGGAGGTCCGCGCCCGCCTGGAGAAGGCCGTGGCCCAGGCCGTGGACCGCGAGCAACTGGTGGCCCTGATGCAGGAGCGCGCCCTGGTGCAGGACGTCATGGACGCCAGCCGGGTGGCCCGGGTGCGCGAGGACATGGAGCGCGCCGAGGCCCGGCGCCTGCAGCCCCACTACGTAGAGTCCTTCTTCATGGAGGCCTTCCCCTTGCTGGGGGGCAACGCCCGCAAGCGCGAAGCCGGCCGCTACGAGGTCACCCACGTCCCGGCCCCGGTGCGCAACCGGGACCGCCAACTGGGGGTGGGCGAGCCGGTCCTGTCCCGCTACGAGCGGATCGCCTTCGACAAGGCATTCCTGACCCCGCCGGGCCAGGCCCTGGCCGCCTTCATCTGCCCCGGCCACCCCCTGCTGGACGCCGTGCTGGACCTGACCCTGGAGCGCAACCGCGACCTCTTGCGCCGGGGGACCATCCTGGTCGACGAGGCCGACCCCGGAGAGAAGCCCCGGGTGCTGTTCTACCTGGAGCACTCGCTGCAGGATGCCAGCCCGGTCCCCACCAACGCGCCGGCAGGCGGCGGGCAGTCGACCGAGCGGCGGGTGATCTCGCGCCAGATGCTGTATGTGGAACTGACCGAGGACGGCGGGGCCCGGCACCTGCACTACGCCCCCTACCTGGACTACCGCCCGCTCAAGCCGGGCGAGGTCGATGCGGATGGCCTGCTGGCCTTGCCGGAGTGCGCGTGGATCACCCGGGACCTGGAGCGCCAGGCCATGGCCCACGCCATCGCCACCGTGGTGCCCGAACACCTGCGGGAGGTTCGCCAGCGCCGTCTGGCCTGGGTGGACAAGACCCGGGCCGCGGTGAAGGACCGCCTGACCAAGGAGATCGGCTACTGGGACCACCGGGCCGAGGACCTCAAAGCCCAGGAGAAGGCGGGCAAGCCCAACGCCCGCCTGAACTCCCAGGAGGCCCGCCGCCGGGCGGACGAGCTGCAGGCCCGGCTCTACAAGCGCATGGCCCGACTGGACCAGGAAGCCCGGGTTTCCGCCCTGCCGCCGGTCCTGGTGGGCGGCCTGGTGGTGGTGCCCGCGGGCCTGCTGGCCAGGTTGAACGGACAGGCCTCCTCCGCCCCGGTGGCCGTCGCAGCCGAGACCCAGGCCTCCGCTGCGCGGGCCCGGGCGGCCGTGATGGAGGTGGAGAGGAACCTGGGCTTCCAGCCCACCGACCGCGAGTTCGAGAGACTGGGCTACGACATCGAGTCCCGGGACCCGCAGACCGGCCGCCTGCGCTTCCTGGAAGTGAAGGGCCGGGTGGCGGGAGCGAAGACCCTGACGGT
>DCTU01000421.1:331-1571 GCA_002329445.1 bacterium UBP9_UBA1432 | reverse complement strand
GGATGAAGAATCAGACCAGCCTGGATTCCAGGTGGAGGACCTCCGATGGGCGTGAGCAACCTCTTGAATACCCGTACGGCCAACATGCTGGAGCTGGTCGGCAACGGGAAGATCTACCGGGTACCGCCCTACCAGCGCGAGTATTCCTGGGAAGAAGACCAGTGGGAGGATCTCTGGAACGACGTCCAGGAGCTTCGCAGCGGCCCAGAGGAACGTCACTACATGGGCGCAGTGGTCGTGCAGGCCCGCAGTGACCGGGAGTTCCTCATCATCGACGGGCAGCAGCGCTTGGCGACCCTGAGCATCCTGGCGCTGGCCCTGATCTCGCGGTTGGGGGACCTGGCGCGCGAGGGTCGTGATCCCGAGGCCAACCGCGAAAGGGCCGCAGCACTGAGGAATCGGTTCATCGGAGAGAAGGACCCCGCCTCGCTGGTGGAGAGCAGCAAGCTTCGCCTGAATGAGACGGATGACCCGTTCTACCAGGATTACCTCGTGCAACTTCGGGCCCCCCTGAATCCGAGGGGACTCTCGCACTCCAATCGTCTGCTCTGGAACTGTTTCCGTTACTTCAAGGCTCGGTTCGAACAGGCAGACATGTCCGGGTCCGGGGAGGTCCTGGCGTCGGTCCTGGCCGAGGCGGTCGGACGGCAATTGCTGTTCATCCTGATCACCGTGGAGGACGAACTCAACGCCTACACGGTCTTCGAGACGCTGAACGCTCGGGGCGTCGAGTTGACCACCACGGACCTGTTGAAGAACTACCTGTTCTCGAAGGTCCGGGTCGGGGCCGACCTCGATTCGCTGCAGCGGCGGTGGCAGTCCCTGGTGGCAACCGTGCGGGCGGAGCGGTTCCCGGAGTTTCTGCGCTACCACCTGCTCTGCGCGCACCCGAGCGTGCGAAGTCAGCGCCTGTTCAAGATGGTCCGCCAGCAGGCGGGCACGGACGTGGAGGTCTTCGCCCTCCTGGACGCTCTGGAGGGGCGTGCGGAACTCTTCGCGGCCCTTTCGGATCCCCATCACGGTTTCTGGGTGGAACTGCCGGAGGCGCGACCACACATCCAGGAGTTGAACCTTTTCCGCGTCAAGCAGATGACTCCGCTGCTCTTCGCCGCCTGGGAGAGGCTGGATTCGGGCAATTTCGTCCGGATCCTGAAGCTTGTCCGCACCCTGGCCTTCCGCTATTCAGTGATCGGAAAACTGAATACCAACGCCCTCGAGCCGGTCTACCACGAAGCGGCTC
>DCTU01000421.1:0-291 GCA_002329445.1 bacterium UBP9_UBA1432 | reverse complement strand
GCGCACCCAGGGCAAGAAGATCGCCCGCTACATCCTGGCGCGCCTGGAGCAGGACGCGACCGGCAAGGCTTGTGATCACGAGACCGATCCCGGCACGCTGGAGCACATCCTTCCAGAGAACCCGAGCGCGGACTGGTCGGAGGCCTTCCCAGAGAAGCTCTGGTCGGAGTCCGTCTGGCGTCTGGGAAACCTGACCCTGCTCGAGCCGGCGTTGAACCGGCAGATCGGGAACGCCACCTACGCCCAGAAGACAGAGGTCTACAGCCGAAGCGCCTACGGCCTCACCCAGGA
>DCTU01000132.1 GCA_002329445.1 bacterium UBP9_UBA1432 | reverse complement strand
GTCTAGTTTTCTGGGGCCACTATACCCCGCGGGGGAGGGAAACGGATGCAGCCGGGAGAATCCGATCCTACCTGAGCTCTCTCACCGGAGGTTGCCCGTAGGTGAATGTCATCGCAAGGATCATAGCCTCGGGAAATCAAGTTCGCATCTTCACCTTCCTGGCGGTCGTCCTGATCACGGTGGTCGGCCTGCTCGCGGATGCGTCGACTCCCGCACATGCCGCCAGTACCGGCCAGGTGCCGCTCGTCGTGGGTCTCACTCGGGAGGACATCCAATCCAGGTTCGGCCTGCCCGATTCTGCCCGGGAGTGGCGCCCGTCATCGGGCCAGAGGGGCATCCAGTGGACCTATGACGGTGCGGGCACGACCTTCTTCTTCTCTTCAGACATCTGTGTCCGGGCCGAATCCGCCAGATCCTTCTCAGGAGATGGAGGAGGCCTGCGCGAGATCCTGCCGGCCAGCGTGCTCCACTCCGTCCCCATCGTCTACTTCGAGTTTCCCACGCACATGGTCCACCATACGCAGCTCTCCTTCATCACCGGACTCCCCTCCGGAGCTGCCGCTACAGGGTATTGTGGCCTGCAGGTGGCCCGGGACTACAATCAGGCTCCGCACTGGCTCTACAGCAATCCCATCCGTGAGACCATCAGGGAGATGACCCCCGAAGGCCTGTATGCGGACACCCTCATCTATGATCTCACCCGCTGGCAACAGGTTGATTTGCATCATTACAGGGTGAAGGTCATCCAGAGCTTGAAGGATTCCAGGGAATTCCACGACTTCGTGACGAGCAAGGGCATCGTCTACAGCATGGATGGGGAGACCTACCACACCCTGGAAGCGCTGAATGAGCAGCTCGCCTCGGGTTCCGGGCGCGTCAAGTGGTGCGCCGCGCGACTCGTTCCGTTCGGTACCAGAGGGGGACGATTGGTGGACCATACCTGGAAGGGGAGCGACAACAGCCGCTTCATCCTTCGTACGCGGATGTAGGCTACGGACGATTCCCCGCTCCAGACCAGGCCCACCCCGTGCACCGCTCCCGGAGCAGGGGCCCCCGTGGGCACCTACCCGCCGTCCGCCTTGCGCTCCAGCATCCGGTCCAGGATGAAGGTCATGGCGTGGTCGGCGTAGGTGCCCTTGCCGAAGCCCGCGTCGAAGCCCAGTTCCACCGCCAACCTGTTCGTGATCCGGGTGCCCCCGGCCAGCACGATGAAGCGCTCGCGCAGGCCGTGCGCCTGCAGGAGCTCGACGAACTCCGTCAGGTTCTGCAGGTGGACGTCCTTCTGCGTGACCACCTGCGAGACCAGGATGGCATCGGCATTCCGCCGCACGGCCTCCTCGATGAGCCGCGCATTCGGCACCTGGGCGCCCAGATTGTACGCCTCCACCTCGGAATAGCGCTCCAGCCCGTAGTGGTGGTTGTAGCCCTTCATGTTCATGATGGCGTCGATGCCCACCGTGTGGGCATCGAAGCCCGTGCAGGCGCCCACCACCACGACCTTCCGGCCCAGCCGCGTCCGGATGATCTCGTTGGCCTCCTCCATCGAGTAGACGATGGGTCCGGTGGCCTCCTCGGGGTGGATCGCCGAGGTGTCCACCGCCGCGCTCGTCCGCCCGTAGGCCACGTGGAACGAGAAGTCGGTGGAGAGGGCCTTCGATTGCACGATCTCCACGTGGGCGAAGCCGAGCTTCTCGACCAGTTGCCTGGCCGCCTCGCGGGCGACCGGTCCGTCGGGCACCGGCAACGTGAAGGAGAGCTGGACGGCCCCGTCGTCCAGGGTGTCGCCGTAGGGTCGGACCATCATCGGGGGGACACCTCCAGGCCGAGCTCGCTCTCCAGGTAGGCCTGGAAGGGGTTGAAGTACTCGGGCCCCTGCTCGCACAGGCCGTCCAGGCCCTTGCCGCCGTCGCGGGGCCGCCGGATCTCGGCGAACTGGCCCTGCTCGATGGCTTCCATCAAGCCGGTCCGCGCGATCCGTTCCAGGAACTCCACCGTCTGCTCCAGGACCTTGTTTGCGCGCCGGACGATGACGCCGTCCTGGCGGAACTCGACCTCGTCCGCCAGTCCGGCCATGTTGTTCATCACGTAGCGGGCGTTGTCGAGCGCCAGGGCCCGGTCGTGCATGAAGGGCGTGTGGATGGCCTCCGTCAGCATCCCCAGCAGGTGGATTCCCTGGCCCGTGAACTTGGAGACGAAGTTGAACATGGCGTCCTGCACATGCCCCATGAAGATGTCGCCCGTCATGTGCTTGGTGGGCGGCATGTACTTGAGCGGGTGCTCCGGGAAGATCTCCCGCGCCATCTGCGCCTGCGCCAGCTCCAGCAGGAAGCCGTCCTTCCGGGTGGGGTCCATCTCGAAGGCGTGCCCCAGCCCCATCTGCCGGGGCGGCAGGCCGGCCTCCTGCGCGAAGCGCTCGTTCAGGAACTGGCTCGCCAGGACCGTGAAGGCCTTCTCGACCGCGTCGGAGGTGGTCAGGTAGTTGTCCTCGCCCGTATTGATGACGATGCCGGCGAAGGCATTGATCATCCGGCTGAAGCGCTGGTCCACGAAGGTGCGGTACATGTTGATGTCGCGGAACAGGATGCCGTACATCGAGTCGCCGAGGCGGCAGCCACCATGCAGG
>DCTU01000138.1:1460-8289 GCA_002329445.1 bacterium UBP9_UBA1432 | reverse complement strand
TGCGCTCGCGCTACGACGCCCGGGCCCAGGCCGGACAACTGGCCCGCCTGCTGGAGGACGCCGCAGGGTGAGCCGAACCATCCTGCTGCTGAACGAAAACCGGGGTTTCGGCGGCGGCGAGGTGCACACCCTTCAGGTGGCCCGCATCCTGTCGCGGCGAGGCCACCGCGTCCACCTGGGCGTTCGCCGCCGCTCCTGGCTGGGTGGCCAGGCCCGCGAGGCGGGCTTCCCCGTCCACACCCTGCCTCTGGCCAATGAGGTGGATTACCTGAGCATGGGCCTGATCGGCCTGCTCGTCTGGCGCCTGGGTGTGGATGTCGTCCACTGCCACGCCACCCGGGATACCGTGCTGGCCGGGCAGGCGCACCGCCTCTTCCCGCGCACGGCCCTGGTCAAATCCGAGCACACCTTCGTCAAGCCCCGACTCTCGAAGATCTGCCGGGGTGCCTATGCCCGAGGGGTCGACCGCCTGGTCTGCGTCTCAAGGGCCTTGCAGGCTCAGGCCATGCAGGTGCTGGCCCTTCCCCCCGAGCGCTGTCCGGTGGTCTACAACGGGTTGGAGACCGAACGCGCCCTGGCCCCCCGCAAGATCCCCTCCTTCCTGAGGGAAGGTCGCTGGGTCGGGGTGGTGGGGTCGTTCCTGCCCGTCAAAGGGCAGGGATTCCTGCTGCAGGCGGCTCCCCGAATCCTCGAGAGGTTCCCCGAAACCCGCTTCCTCTTCGCAGGCCAGGGGCCCGAGAGGGAATCCCTGGAAGAGCAGGCCCGAGGCCTGGGCGATCGGGTCCGGTTCATGGGCCTGCAGTCCGACCCCCTGGACGTCCTGGCCGGGCTGGAGGTGGCCGTCGTCCCTTCCACCCTGGAGACCTTCTCGCTGGTCAGCCTGGAGGCCATGGCCTTGGAGCGCCCCCTGGTCGCCAGCCGCGTCGGAGGCATCCCGGAGGTCGTGGAAGACGGGGTCAGCGGCACCCTGGTGCCATCCGAGGACCCCGTCGCCCTCGCCGGCGCCGTCTGCGCCTACCTCGAGGATCCCGCCCTGGCCCGGCGCCACGGACGCCAGGGCCGTGAACGCGCCTTGTCGTGCTTCAGCCTGGACGCGATGGCCGAGAACCTGGAGGCGGTCTACGAAGAAGCTCTCCGGGAGCGCCGGAGATGAAGCGGATCCTGGTGGTCCACACCGGCGGAGGCCTGGGGGATGTCCTGCTCTCCACCCCGCTGCTGGACGCACTACGCGGGGCCTGGCCCGCCGCGGAGATCGACGTCCTGGCCCGCTCGGGCACCGCCCCGGTCCTGGAGGGCCACCCGGCGGTCCATCGCCTGCTGCGCCTGCCCCAGGCCACCCCCGGCCCGGGTGAACTCCCCGGCTGGGTCGCCCGTCTTCGCCGTCGGCGCTATGAGGCGGGGCTGGTCCTGTGGAGCCGGACGGCCCTGGCCTGGATGCTCTTCCTGGCGGGAATCCCCGTCCGGGTGGGGCAGGACTCCCGGCTCAGCTACTCGTGGCTCTATACGCACAAGGTGCGCATCCGCTCGGAGCACGGCGACACCTCCAGCCACTGGACCGAAATCCTGCTGGACTATGCACGGGCCCTGGGGGTGAATCCGGAGGAATTCGGTCCAGCCCGGCCCCGCTTCCTGGTTCCGGAGGAGGCCCGAAACCGGGCCGAGGAGCTCCTGGGTGGGCTCCCCCCCGGAGACGGTCCGGTGGTGGGCCTTCACCCCTCCAAAGGCCTGCCTCTTCCGCCCGGGCGCTGGCCCGTGGAGGTCTTTGCCGGCTGGGCACGCGCCCTGCATCGGGACCTGAAGGCCCGCCTGGTCCTGACCGGGGGACCCGGCGAGGTCGATCTGGTCGGCGCGGTGGCCCGGCTGGCGGAGGTGGAGATCCTGAACCTGGCCGGTCGGACGGATCTGGCGACGCTGGCGGCCGTCGCCTCGCGCTGCGAGGTCTTCGTGTGCCCCGATTCCGGACCGATGCACCTGGCGGCCGCCATGGGCGTCCCGACCGTCGGGGTCTATGCCCTGGACGAAGACTTCCCTCAGCGCTGGGCCCCCCTGGCCCCGGCCCGGCGAATCATTCGCCCTGCCCGGAGAAGCTGCCCGGCCGGCTGCCGCAAGGCGACCTGCCCGGACTTCCACTGCTACCGCGCGGTCCCGCCCGAGGAGGTCGTCGGAGCCGTGGCCGGGCTGCTCGTGGCCCACCCGCGTCCAGCCCCCGGGGTTCCGTCGCCCCCATGAAGCCACGGCGCTTCCCTGCCGACCTCGGCCCGCCCCGACCGGGAAGGATTCGACGCCCCCGCCTCCAAGACCCGGAAGCTTGATGCGACAGGAACGCGCCACACGCGCCCGGCTGACGCTGGGGGTGGAGGGGACCTACCTGCCCCGCGACCACCGGGGCATGGGTCGCTATGTCCGCAACGTCCTGGCCCCATGGAAGCGGGCAGGCCTCCCCCACCGCGTCATCCTCCTGGCCCGAGAGCGCCGGCACCTGGCGGCGCTGCGCCGGGAGATGCCCGACTGGGAAGTGGCCCCTGCCGGCGAGCACCCCGCCATGGACGCGTGCTGGTTCCCCTGGAACCGGATCGACTGGGAACCCGGCTGCCCCAGCCTGGTCACGATCCACGACGTGGCTCCCTTCGTGTTCCCCCCGGGGACCCCGGCGGACCGGGAACGCCTGCTCCAGGCCGCCCGGCGCGCCGACCGCATCTTGACGGTCTCGGAATTCTCGCGCCAGGAGATCGCCGAACACCTGAAAGTCCCGCTGGAAGGGATCTCGGTCGTGTTGGAAGGCGTCGAGCCCGAATTCCACCCCCACCCCCGGACCCCGCGAGAAGAGTTCCTTCGGCGGCACACCGAGGGGCGCCCCTACGTGCTCTTCGTCGGCAACCACGAGCCCCGCAAGGGTCTGGCCCGGCTCCTGGAAGCCTTCGCGGCGGTGTGCCGGGAGTTCCCGCACGCCCTGGTCCTCTCCGGCAGCCCTCCAAGCCTCCCCGGCCTGCTGCGCCGCCTGGGTTCCCTGGGGCGGAGTCCCGAGACGCCGCAACCGGGACTGGCGGAGTCGCTGAAGGCCCTGGACGGCCGAATCGTGTGGGCCGGGACCCCCGACGACGAGACCCTGCGCGACTTCTACCGCCACTGCGATCTCTTCGTCTTCCCCTCGCTGTATGAGGGATTCGGCCTGCCCCTGCTGGAAGCCATGGCCTGCGGAGCCCCCGTGGCGGCTGCCCGGCGGGCCTCACTTCCAGAGGTGGGCGGCGAGGTCCCCTGGTGGTTCGACCCCGAGGACCCGGCCGACTTCACGGCCGCCCTGCGCTGGGGCCTGCAACACGCCGAAGACCGGCGTGGAACCGGCCTGGAACAGGCCCGCCGCTTCGACTGGGAGATTAGCGCCCGAGCCATCATGGAAATCCTGGAGGCCCTCGTCCCGTGAACCTGCTCCACCGTTCCCGCGCCCGCAGCATCACCGACCGCTTCCCGGCTCAGAGGATCCTGGTGATGGGCGATTTGATGCTGGACCACTGGGTCTGGGGCTCGGTCTCGCGGATCAGCCCCGAGGCCCCGATTCCGGTGGTGGACGTGCAGCGCCACTCCTACACCCCGGGTGGGGCCGCCAACGTGGTCTCCAACCTCAAGGCCCTGGGAGCCCAGGTCGAGATCCTGGGCGTCGTCGGGGCCGACGATCCGGGCCGACGCCTGCGGGCGCTCCTGCGCCGCCAGGGCATCGGGACCGAGGGGATCTTCGTGCAGAAGGACCGTCCCACCAGCCTGAAGACCCGCATCATCGCCCACTCCCAGCAGGTGGTCCGGGCGGACCTCGAGCAGCGAACCGCGGTGGACGGGGCTCTGTGGTCCCGGATGTTGGCCTGGCTGGACGAGAACCGCGAGCGCTTCACGGGCTTCCTGCTTTCGGACTACAACAAGGGGCTCTTCTGGGATGGACGCCTGAGGGATATGCTCAGACGCCTGGAAGGTCGGCCGACCCTGGCCGGGCCCAAACCGGAGAACATCGAGGAGTTCCGGGGGGTGGAGATGGTCACCCTGAACGCCCTGGAGGCCCGGGTGGCCTCGGGCCACGACACGGCCACCGAAGAGGGACTGCGCCGGGCCGGGGAGGACCTGCTGAAACGCCTGGGTTGCCGGGCCGTCCTGGTGACCCTGGGCGAACGCGGGATGGCTCTCTTCGAGAAGGGGCACCCCCTGCGCCAGGTCCCGGCCCTGGCCTCGCAGGTCTACGATGTCAGCGGAGCCGGCGACACGGTGCTGTCGGTGATGGGCCTGGCCCGCTCGGTGGGCGTCGAGCCCGAGGAGGCCATGCGCCTGGCCAGCCACGCCGCGGCCGTGGTCGTCCGCAAGGTGGGCACGGCCACCGTCGACTGCGAAGAGCTGTTGGCCTCGCTGGAGCGCGATGAAGAGAATCCGGTCCGGGATCCGAAGAGCAAGATCGTCCCCGTCTCGGAGGCCCAGGCCCGACTGGAGGCGTTGCGGGCCGGCCAGGCTCCGCCTCGGATCGTCTTTACCAACGGCTGCTTCGACCTTCTTCATGTGGGCCATCTGCGCACGCTGCTGACCGCCCGCCGACAAGGCGACCTGCTGGTGGTGGGGCTGAACTCGGACCGGTCGGTGCGGGCCCTGAAGGGCCCCGAGCGCCCGCTCAATCTTCAGGACGAACGGGCCGAGATGCTGGCCGGCCTGGAGTGCGTCGACCTGGTGGTCCTGTTCGACGAGGACACGCCGCTGGCGCTCCTGGAGCGCCTGCGGCCCGACGTCCACGTCAAGGGGGGCGACTACCGGGAAGAGGACCTGCCCGAAGCGACCCTGGTCCGTTCCTGGGGGGGACGGGTGGTCCTCACCGGCGTGGTCCCGGAGCGCTCGACCAGCCTGCTGGCGGAGAGGATCCGCCAGAACTCGTGAGCTCTCCGCAAACCATCCTCTTCGCGGCCAACAGCCCGGGCGAGATCGCCGGGTGGCTGCGCCCCCTGGTCCGGGAGGCTCGGCGGCGATGGCCCGCGACCCGCCTGGTCGTGATCCTGCTGCCGTGCACCTTCGCCTCGGGCTCGGAGGGTCGGGTTGCCCGAGACCTGGTCGGCGTGGACGAGGTCCTCCCGGCCTCAAGCTTCCTCCGCCTCCTGGCCTGGGAAGGGGCCCGCTTCCGGGGGGCCACCCTGGTGCACCTGGGTGGAGACCTGATGTATTCGGCCCTGCTGAGCTGGCGCTGGGGGCTGCGCGCCTGGTCCTACATGTGGGGGCGCTGGTGGTGGGACCGGGCCTTCCAGGGATACTTCGTCAAGGATCCGGCAGGGGTGGCCTGGCTGACCCGACGGCGGATCTCGGCCGACAAGGCCCACCTGGTCGGTGACCTGGTGGCCGACGCCGTCCAGGCTGCCCTGGAGGACTTGCCCCCGACCCCGCCACCGCCAGGAAGGCGGGTCAGCTTCCTGCCGGGCAGCCGAGGCCACGAGGTGGAGAACCTGGCTCCCTTCTTCCTGGAGGTGGCCGAAGGTCTGGCCCAAGGCCGACCAGACCTGGAGTTCCAGATGCTGCTCTCGCCCTTCCTGGAGAGGGATCGGGCGGAGCAGGCCCTGCAGGCCCCTCCCCACCCCCAGGTGGGCGGCAGACAGGGCCGCCTGCAGGGTGACGTGCTGGTGGGCCCCTCCGGGGTGGGGATCCGGATCATCCGGGAGGGCAACCTCGGTGCCCTGGCAAGCTCGACCCTGGCCCTGACCATCCCCGGGACCAAGACCGCCGAGGCCGCGTGCCTGGGGGTTCCCCACCTGATGCTGCTGCCTTTGAACCGCCCGGAGCTTCTGCCCTTCGTGGGCCTGCTGGGCCTTCTGGACTGGTTGCCTGGAGGCAATCGCCTGAAGGGGCGAATGCTCTTGACGATGAAGAAGAACATCGGTTTCCTGGCCCAGCCCAACCTGCTGGCAGGCGAAGCGCTGGTTCGCGAACTGGTGGATGTGCTGACCCCGGCCCGAGTGGTGGACGAGGCGGCCCGGCTTCTGGAAGCTCCCCAGGAACTCGCGCGCCAGTCCTCGCGCCTGCGTGACCTCTATCAGTCCTCGCTGGGCACGGCCAGGCGCATCTTCGACAGGCTGGAAGGTCCGGCGTGAACGACATCCTGCTCAGCGTCATCGTGGCGACCAAGGACAACTCCAAGAACCTCCTCCGGCTTCTGGAATCACTGGATTCCCAGTACATGCCAGCCCACCAGTATGAGGTCCTGGTCGCCAACGCCCACTCGACCGACGACACGTCCTCGATGGTGGAATCCCTGACCTTCCGCTACGCCCTGGAGCACTGCGTCAGCCGCCGGCCCGGCCTGATGGCCGCCCGCAACCAGGCCGTCGAGGAGGCCAAGGGAGACCGACTGCTCTTCCTCTCCGACGATCTGGTGGCACCTCCGACGCTCTTGGAGACCCACCTTCAGGCCCACAAGGACATCCCCCACCACGTGGTGCGCGGCCCGATCGTCCCCCTGGAGTCGGAGACCATCCCCATGCTGGACCGTCCGCCGCCCGCCATCCGGCTCTTCTTCACCATCAACAACTCCTCGGCTTCCAAGATGGCCATCCTGAAGGTCGGCGGCTTTGCCGAGAACATCGATCCGGAGTTGGAGGACCGGGAGGTCGGCTGGCGCCTGCAGCAGGACAACTGGACCGAGCGCTTCGTGCCGGCCGCCTACGTCTACCGACCGTCCACCCAGGAGGAGACCCTGCTGGACCTCAAGCGCCAGGCGGTCCTGCTGGCTCGCACCGCGGTGGCCCACTACATGCAGCATCCCGACCCCAGCGTGGCCAAGACCACCGGCATCCACCCCCGGGCCCGGGCCTTGTCCCGC
>DCTU01000138.1:0-1448 GCA_002329445.1 bacterium UBP9_UBA1432 | reverse complement strand
CTGGGGCAGGTCCACTGGATCCGCACCCTGATCGAGCAGCGCATCTTCATGACCTACTACCGCCGGGCCCTGGCCAAGGAGCTGGAAGGCAAGGAGCTGTAGGAAGGCAGCCTTCGACCGGATTTCAGTGCGGGGCCAGCCGGAGGAAAGGCTCCCAGGGCAGGTTGCGCAGGACGGTGTAGGCGACCAGGGCCGCCAGGATGGCCCACCCCGCCCCAGGCGAGGTGCTCCACCGCGGAGCGGCGCGCCCGGTGAAGGAGGTCCACAATCCATGAAGCAGGAAGGGCAGGGCCAGGACCAGGACCGGGTTCATCGCCAGGGCACCGGACAGGTCTCCGTGCAGCAGGCGGTGGGTGGCCCGCAAGGTGCCACAGCCCGGACAGTAGAAGTGCAGGAAGACCCGAGACGGGCACACCGGGTACCAGTCGGTGGTGGCGGGATCCGCCAGGTAGACCACCAGCAGGCCGGCACAGAGGAGCAGGCCCAGGACCCGGGCTCGCCACCGGGCATGGGCCTCCGGTCCGGGGCGAGCCGCCTGAGGTTCCATGCCGGCCGCTTCGCCCGAGGCGCATGGCTCCCTGCCCCCGAATCATCCGAGCCATCCTCCCGCGCGCGACGGTCCGTCACCCGGAGAGGAAGCCCCCCAAGAACAACCGGATTGGAGAGGGAATTCGATGTGTGAAACCTGCGGATGTGGCGGTGAAGGCGTGGTGGTCCAGGTGCCTGCCGACCTCCTCCAGAGACTGAATTCCAGCCGGTTCCAGGTCTCCCTGGACGCCCCGGAGCAGGCCCGTCGCCTGGCCGTCGAAGAGGACCTGCTGGCCCGCAACGATCGCCAGGCCTCCCAGGTGCGCCAGCACCTGTCGGGACAAGGAGTCCTGGCCCTGAACCTGATCTCCTCGCCAGGGTCAGGGAAGACCACCCTGCTGGTGGAGACCATCCGCCGGCTGGAGGGGAAGGTCCCGGTGGCGGTGATCGAAGGGGACCAGCAGACAACCCGGGATGCCGACCGCATCGCGGCCACCGGGGCCCCGGCCGTGCAGATCAACACCGGGAAGGGCTGCCACCTGGAGGCCCAGGCCATCCACGACGCCCTGCACCACATGCCGGTTCCCGCGGGCGGAATCCTCTTCATCGAGAACGTCGGCAACCTGGTGTGCCCGGCCCTCTTCGACCTGGGGGAGGCCGAGAAGGTGGTGATCCTCTCGGTCACCGAAGGCGACGACAAGCCGGCCAAATACCCTCATATCTTCAGTGCCGCCGGGGTCATGGTCCTCAACAAGATCGACCTGCTGCCCTACGTCGACTTCGACGTCGAGCGCTGCCTGGAGGAGGCCCGCCGCCTGCGACCGGATCTGGTGGTCCTCCAGGTCTCGGCCCGCACCGGCCAGGGGATGGACGCCTGGGTCCAGCACCTCCTTCAGCGCCGGGAGGCGCTGAAGGCCAAC
>DCTU01000040.1:782-3304 GCA_002329445.1 bacterium UBP9_UBA1432 | reverse complement strand
GGAACGCCTCGATCTGCGCCTGGGCCTGCTCGAGCCGCGACGCCAGGTCCTGGTTCTGCCAGCGGAGGCGGGTCAGCGCCGCCCTCAGCTCCGGCACCTCCCCCGATTCGATGGGCTGGCCAAGAGGAGTGGAGCCGTTCGGGTCAGTCATTCAGGTCCTGAATTCCCTCTGTTCCAAGGCTGAAATCGACGAGGCAGGTGACGGGCCTGCCCCAGGCCCTTCGACGCCGAGGCAGGCGACCCTGGGGTCGTTCGTGAAAAATCCCGACGCTGAAGGGTCCCGACGGCCTGTCCAGAATCCGCCCGCGATGGCCGACTCTCCGCTTCTTACCGTCGTGGCCCTGCCGGCCCTCACCCTCCTGGTTGCGCTCCACCTGCTGCGAACCCGAAGCAGCCAGGTGCGTCGGCTGGACCGCATCCAGTCCGCCCTCAGCCCATCCACTCCGACCGCCTCGCCCAGGCCTGTGCCCCTGCACGGCCTGCTTCCACCCGACGAAGAGTCCCAACCCGCGCTTCGCGGAGTCTCGCTGCCAGGGGGCCGCATGGCCTGGACCCGGCCTCTGGAAGCCGGCGAAGCCCTGACGGAGATCGTCCGGGTCCGCCAGGCCCCGACAGCCTATCTGGGCCCCTCGCCGGACCAGGCCGTCCTCCAACTCGGCCGCGCCGCCCTGCAAGCCGGGATCGACCCCCGAGCGCGCCTGATCGTGACGACCGGCGCCGGTGAACTCGAAGGCCTGCTGCAGAGCCGGCGGCTCCCCCCGCCCTGGATCGTGGCCGAGGAGCCCTTCGATCTGGAAGGCCTGCGGCGCTTGAATGAACGCTTCGGCTGCCCCATCCTGTTGGTGAATCCGCGGTCCATCCCCGAGGGGTACCAGGCCCTCCCCTGAGGCCGGGCCTCCCCTGTCGGCGACCCGGTTCCCGTCCAGTCACGGCACCCGGAAAGCCCTTTGATCGGTCGAAAACCCATGTTGACGGGGCGTCCCGGCGCTGCTATACTCGCGTGACCGAACTGGCTGCAAGGCCGGCTCGGCCCCAGAACAGGCCAGAAAGCAGAAGCGCACGGCTTCTCACCCTGCGGCGCCTCCGGCAGCCAGCAGAGGTTGCGGCCCTGAGAATCCGGCTCGTTGCCGGACCTTCTCGCCGCTCCTCCGGTGCGAAGCCCTCCCGCCCATCCTTTCGGCCGGCAATCGAGGTAGGCACATTTCGAAGGAGCTCAGAGTCAACCGTCAGATTCGGGTTCGCGAGGTCCGAGTCATCGACGAGGATGGCGCCCAGTTGGGCGTGCTTCCTACCCGCCAGGCCTATGAGACGGCGCGCGAGCGCAATCTGGACCTGGTCGAGGTCGCCCCGCAGGCCACCCCTCCCGTCTGTCGCATGATGGATTACGGCCGGTTCAAATACGAACAGGCCAAGTCCGAACGCGAGAGCCGAGCCCGGAGGAAGGTCCAGGAACTCCGCGAGGTGCGACTGCGGCCCAAGATCGATGACCACGACTTCGAAGTGAAGTCCAAGATGGTCAACCGTCTGATCGACCAGGGGGATCGGGTGAAGGTGATCCTCCGCTTCCGGGGACGCGAGGTGGTCCACACCCACCTGGCCATGAAGCTCTTGGAGCGCATCTTCACCGAGGTGGCCGAGAAGGCCGTCATCCTCCAGAAGCCCCTGATGGAAGGGCGGCAGATGGTGATGGTCCTGGCCCCGAAGCCCACCTAGGAACGGTTGGACCCGGGTTGGAGAGGGAGGGCTCGTCTTGGGGACGAGCCGGTCTTCCTTTTGCCCGACGTTCGTTCTTGAGATTGAAGGATTCACAGGGCCTGGAGCCTACGGGCGCAGGCAGACGAAAGGAGCTAAGACCATGCCCAAGATTCGCACCAGGAAGTCGGTGGCGAAGCGGGTCCGGGTGACCGGCACCGGCAAGTTGAAGCGGATGCGGCAGTTCTCGGGCTGCCACCATATCCGCGAGAAGAAGTCGCCCGACCGCACGCGCAAGTTCCGTCAGATCGTCCTGGTCGACCCGACCGACGCCAAGCGGATGCAGGCCCTCGTTCCCTACCTCTAGGAGGTCAACCCCGGTGCCGGATCCGGCGCCGTACAGGATTGGTGAGGGCGGTATGCGCCTTCCGCCGTAGGAGGAATTCAGATGCCCAGAGTCAAGCGCGCCACCATTGCGCTGAAGAAGCGTCGCAAGCTCATGAAGGCCGTCAAGGGCTACCGGGGTTCTCGGAGCCGCCGGGTCAACTGTGCCCAGGAAGCCTTCCTGCACGCCCAGCATTACGCCTACCGGGATCGCCGCGTCAAGAAGCGCGACTTCCGGCGGCTTTGGATTGCCCGCATCAACGCGGCGGCCCGCACCTGTGGCCTGTCCTACAGCCGCATGATGAATGGCCTGAGACTGGCCGGTGTGGACGTCAACCGCAAGGTCCTGGCCGAGATCGCCGTGGCGGACGGCGCAGCCTTCGCCCGGCTGGCCGACGTGGCCCGCCAGAGGCTGGAGGCCCAGATCTCCGCCTGAGATCGGCCGG
>DCTU01000040.1:0-757 GCA_002329445.1 bacterium UBP9_UBA1432 | reverse complement strand
AGCGCAGTCCCCTGCAGATTCCTCAGGATTGAACCTGGTCTCGCCGGGCCCGCGCCGAGAGCCACGCCAGGACCCTCCCCCCCTTCCGGATGAAGACCCCCACCAGCCAGGCGGAAGCAAGCACCAGGAACAACCCCAGCAAACCTGCCAGCCACGGCGCCAAGGCCACCAGGACCACCCCCGACATGGCCAGCAGGTCTTCACCCAGGGAAACCGCGGCGTTGCCGACCCCGCCATGGGCCGGGAACCAGGTCGAGACCTTGGCCCGGACCAGAGCCTTGCCGGCGTTGACCGTGAAGGCGGCGCCTCCCCCCAGCATCAGCCCCAGGGCGACGCTGACCAGGGGGTCCATCGAGACGAACATGGCCGACAGCAGCACGGCCCCCGCGGCGGGACGGACCACGGCTCCGACGGCATCCAGGCAGTGATCCACCAGGGGGAACTTGTCGCCCAGGATCTCCAGCACCGTGGCGGCCCCGAAGATCACCAGGGCATCCGGGCGTCCCAGGAAGGAAAAAGCCGGGTGCAGCTCCAGGTATCCCCGTTGGGCCAGCAGCCCGACCATCAACAGCGGCAACCAGGCCCGCAAGCCGGCACAGGAAGCCAGCGCCAGGCCCACCAGCAACTCGACGGCGATTTCCATGCCATGAAGTATAATCCAAGCCGCGGTGGCGTGAAGCCGTCCCGGCAGGCGATGGCGGGTTCCGACCAGAACCCTATGCTCCCAAGGGCCTCTGAATGGGGCCCTGGAACGGCG
>DCTU01000015.1 GCA_002329445.1 bacterium UBP9_UBA1432 | reverse complement strand
CTGCTGCTGGGCCTCGGGCTGGGGGCGCTCCAGGCGGAGCAGCACTTCCAGGAGGGGGCGCCGGACTTCGGGGAGCCCGTCAGCCGGGGGCAGACCGCGGATCAGCTCCAGGACCTGCTCCAGGGGTTGCGGGCCCTGCTCGGGTAGACGCATCAGCTCCCGGCTCCGCGGCACCTCCAGGGCCTGCAGGTCGGCAAGGCCCCCCTCTTCCAGGTCGACCAGCAGCACGTGCTGGCGCTGGCGGGCCTCGTCCATCGACAAGGGGATCGGCGAGCCCGAGTAGCGCACCTGGTCGCGCCCGCCCACCCGCTGGGCCCGGTGCAGGTGCCCCAGGGCGACGTAGGCCACGGTCTGGGGAAAGAGATCCGCGGGCAGGGCCAGTTGGTTGCCGACCTGCACGCGGCGCTCGCTGAGCTCCGAGACCTGCCCGCCCACCATGTAGCAGTGCCCCATGGCCAGCAGGGCCTCGCCGGGTCCGGCGCGGCGCGCGCACTCCCCCAGCACCTCGTCGTAGATCCTCCGGGTGGCGGGAATGACCGGGTCGGAATCCCCCGGGGCGCCGCGCAGGTCCGAGGGTCTCAGGAAGGGGATCGCGGCCAGCCGGGCCCGGACCTGCCCGTCGCGCCCCGGCAGGGGAACCACCAGGCGCTCCAGGTCCAGGGCCTCGCGTCCCAGGCGGGGCAGTCCGCCCACCACGTGGACCCGCATGGCGCGCAGCAGGGTCTCGGGAGCCTCCAGGCGGGAGGCCGAGTCGTGGTTCCCGGCGATGACCACCACGGTCAGCTCGGGCAGACGACGGTGCAGCTCGGCCAGGAAGGAGTACCAGGCCTTCTGGGCCGAGGCCGGAGGATTCGAGGTGTGGAACACGTCGCCGGCCACCAGCAGCGCGTCCACCTCGCGCGCCTCCAGGGTCTCCAGGAGCCACTCCAGGAAGCACGCGTGCTCGAAGTCGCGCGGATCCTCCCGAAGGGTGTGCCCCAGGTGCCAGTCGGCGGTGTGCAGGAGCCTCAGGCGCCTGGCCATGTGGAAGAACCTCCCTGAAGAGAGCCGGCCTGGACGGGTCCGGTCGCCTGCGAGCCGGACGGGACCGGCCCGAAAGGATCGGACCGGGAATACCGCGACTGTCGTGGGCGGTCGCCTGCGGTCCACCGGAGCGGCTCGAGAGAGAGTCTTCGCAGGGGATTCGGGAATCCTGCAACGGGGGATGCCTGGCATGGCCTTGCGCAACCAGTACCTGGACGAGCCGTTCGCCCAGGCGGCAATCGCCGTCGGCGGCGTGGGGCGGGGAGTCAGGCGGGGGGGACCACGGGGAATCCGTCAACCTCTTCGAGGGGGCCCTCGACCCGCCGCTACTCGAGCCCCTCTCGGACCCGCTTCTGCGCCTTCTTCAGGTCGAACTTCTTCGGGTCGAACTTCCCGATCCACTCCCGCCAATGCGCTTTGTCCGGGTGCCGGGGCGTGGAGAGGGCCTCGATCATGCTGAAGTAGCCGGGGATGCCCCCGCAGTCCTCGGGCGGGCAGGCGCCAGCGCCGGCCAGGACGTCGATCTCCGGCGCGTGGTCGGTCGGTTTCAGGCGCTTCTCCAGGATCACGTCGTGAATCCAGTCGTCGCCGAAGTCGTAATGGTAGACGAGCTTGCTGCGCACGCGGGGAAGGACCTCGCGCAGCTCGACCTCGTCGTCGGGCAGATCGCCCTCGTCGGGGCCGTAGCGTTCCTTCTTCACGGTGAAGCCGTACAGGTGGCGGTCCTCCCAGCCCATGGCGTCCTGGATGACCTCGTGCAGGTCTTCGAGGGTGCAGTCCGAGGGGAGGACGACGGTGCGCTGTACCTCGGTGCCCCGGAGCTCGATCCGAAGCTGGAAGAGGTCGGCGGTCCCGCTTCGCTGACGACCCGGGGATTGGAAGAACACGGGCCACTCGACGCGGACCCCCGGCGGCAGGGGGGAATCCGAGAAGTAGGCGCGGACCGTCTGGGAAGCACGAGTCAAGAATTCCATCTCCGGAAGCGTGCAGAACCGATTCTCGTCGGTCACCGTCAGCGCCAGGGGGACCAGACCACCGCCAGCGAGTCTGGCCTTCAGCTTCCGGGCTTCGGCGGCGAGGGTGGGCGTCGCGTCAGCCTGGCTGTAGGTCAGGGAGAGGCAGGTCTCTCCCGTCAACTCGCCGCCTGTGGCGAAGAACTGCTCCGCGGCCGCCTCCCCCATGAAGACGGCGATCCCCTCCTCGATGCCGGCGCAGCCCATCACGGAGATCAGCACGGTGCGCTCGGCCAGCCCCTCGATGCGGAGCAGCTCGGAGTCGTCGGTGAAGGACCACGGCTCCTCGGCGTGCAGGAGCCTGGCCTCGCGGTAGAAGGCGCTGACGATCCGCTTCTTCTCGGGAAGCGGGCCATCCAGCATCTCGAGGTAGCCCGGGCCACGATTCGGGCCCGTCCGCTGGTGGAAGGAGCGGAAGGCGTCGTCCAGCCTCGCGTTCTTGCGGGCCTCGGACACGGGGATGCCCAGCGGTTCGAGGGCGCCGGCCAGGGGGGCCACGACTTCCGGGTCCAGGACGCGGACTTCGGCCGGCAGGCCGGGCACGCATCCGGGAACGGGCGTCGCCGCGGCGCTCGCAAAGGAGCTGACGAAGGCCTCGGCGGCTTCGTCCGGCGAGAGCACCAGTTCGAAGCTGCGGATCATTCCCTGGTCATCTGCCCAGAGAACCAGGTCGGGGCTTCCTTGGCCCAGGATTTCGACCTCGCTGGGCCGGCGGTCGGCGAACCACACCTGGCCCAGGCGGGGGAGCTTGCAGAGCGACTTCAGGTCCATCGGGTCACCTCGAGGCGGGGTTGAGGATCTTCGGGTTCCCGCCGGAGGGAGTCGATCCTGCCGAAAAGGGGGTTCTGCCGAGGGACGGCCTGGCTGACCGGACAGAGTGGACACCACGCGGACGGCGAGGGAGAGCGGCCGGGGACGGCCTGGCTGACCNNGCTCCCTCCCTCCCCGTTCCGGGCACCAGGCCCTGTTCCAAGAGGAAATTTCCGATATCGGTGGCCTGCATGACGGTGCCGGGCACGTTGGGATGATTGGAGTCCTGCATGTAGTCAGCGATGTTGGGGATCTCCCGCCAGGTTCGGTTGAGGTCCACAATCGGGACGTCGGCAATGTAGGCCAGGTCCGGAATCATCACACCCGACGGCCCCAGCAGGGCCTGCAGCTCATCCCAGCTCAGCGGAGCCTGCCGCTCGCGCTGCACCTGGCGTACCCGGTCACGCAGGCGGACGATGTCCGGCTCAAGATCCAGGGGAAAAACCGGCGAGTCCCGCTCGTAGTAAGAGTATTGGACCAACTGAAAGCCGCGCCTCCTGGACTCTTGGAAGAACCACCAGAAGAGTCGGTTGTTCAGGGGAGTCTGCAACTTCTGGTCCAGTTGGCTGGAGACCTCGAACCCGTCAGAACCGTTCGGTGCGTTCCTGTCCGATCGGTCCACCTCTTGCGGATCGAGCAGCCAGTAGTGGCCCTGGCCGGGCTGGAGCAGATAGTCCCTGGCCAGGCGGCTGTCCAGCATCTGTCGCGAGGTCAAATACAGCGTGCTCCCAAAGGCAGCCTGGCGCAGGCTGCCGAGCAGCCCCCGCTGGGCGGGCAGGGGTTCGGCTTCGGCGTTCACCAGGAACGGCTCGAAGCGCCCGAAGCTCACGATCACCAGATCCGGCTGGAATTCATCCGCCACCTCTTCAAGGACCATCCGACCTTGGATCGCCGAATAGCCGTACACGGCGCCGTTCAGGACCCGGACCAGGACTCCAGGGCAGCGCTTGCGGAGGTAGGCCTGCAGGAGGAAGGGATAGGTCTCCTTCTCGGCCAGGTTGTCGCCGGCAGAGACGGAATTCCCCAAACACAAGATGCGGAACTCGTTGGCCGACTTCTTGGGATGGACCTCCAGACCCCTCAGACCATGCGAGTTGACCGTGAAGTTCGGATGACTGGTGTCTCGGTTGAAAGTCCAGAAACGGATGGCGTGCGGAGCCATGTACGGCACGCAGCGGTGCGGCCAGAGGGCGATTCCCGTGACCAGTTCCGCTTGAACAAGGAGACCCAGGCCAAGCAGAACCTGGCCCAGCAAGACGACCCGCGGGCGAGGCTTCCAGGCTGAAGGCACGAGCAACGGGAGCAGCTCCAGCAGCATCAGCCCCGCCACCAGCCAGACTCCAAGCTCCAGCAGCAGCAATTCCAGGCCCGGCAGCATGGCCTGAGGAGGGAAGGAACCACCGCCATGCCCTGCATGGTTGCCAACCAGTCCGCTCGACCATCCGATGGATCGGCTGCGATGACTGTGCAGACAGACCAGCCCCGTCAGCATCAGGCCCAACAGGCATGCATTGGTCTTGCTCACCATGGATCGTCCCGCGCCCGGCCGATTGAATTGTGAGCAAAACATCTCGCAGAAAGTCTCACGCGCCTGCTGGATCCGTCTAGGCCTGGCCTGATGGTAGGCCCGCGATTCCAGAAGGATTATCAGCGACCAGCCATGAGGAACAGCGTGGAGGGCCACGTCTCGGCCAGGACCGTCGGTCATCAGGCGACTCGGCCGGGGACGGCCTGGCTGACCGGACAACGTGTGGACGGCGTGGGAGAGCGGCCGGGGTCGGTTTACACCGGGCGGGGCCCGTGGTATGATCGGCCCCGACCTGTGGCTGGGCTTGAGGTGTCCTCCCACCCCGAGCGCGGCGGCAGGCGAACATGGCGCCGGGCCCCGTGCCCGGCGCAGCCCCATGAGAGGGGCGATGGAGGAACCCGATGACCCCCAAGCAAGACATCATCGCCAAGTACAAGATGCACGAGACCGACACCGGCTCGCCCGAGGTGCAGGTGGCCCTGCTGACCGAGCGGATCAACCACCTCACCGAGCACGTGAAGGTCCACAAGAAGGACCACCACACGCGGCGAGGCCTGCTGATGCTGGTCGGTCAGCGGCGCCGGCTTCTGAACTACCTGCAGAAGTCCGAGATCACCCGCTACCGCAAGCTGATCGAGAGCCTCGGCCTGCGCCGGTAGTTCCGGTGGACCAACCAGCCGAGACGGGATTCCGAATGGCCGGTTGATCGGGGTGGAGGGATGGGAAGCCCGCGCTTCCCGTCCTTCCACTCCTTCTCGCATTTTTCCGGGGGCCCGGTTCCCCGGCGAGCGGCTCCCCAGACGGGTCGAGCCCCGCCAGGAACCCGAGAACCCAAAAGAGTTGAACAAAAAGAAAAGAAGCAAGACAAAGGAGAACAACTGGATGAGCCTGTTGACTGAAGCCCTCCAGAATGTGAACAAGCACGTCGTCGAACGCGAAATCGGCGGCCAGATCATGCGCCTGGAGACGGGCGAGGTGGCCAAGCAGGCCGGCGGTTCGGTGGTGGTCACGGTCGGAGAGACCGTGGTCCTGGTGACCGCCAGCGCCAACGCCTCTCCCCGCGAGGGCATCGATTTCTTCCCTCTCACCGTGGACTATGAGGAGAGGATGTATGCCGCCGGCAAGATTCCGGGTGGCTGGATCAAGCGCGAGGGCCGTCCTCCCGAGAGGACCATCCTGACCAGCCGCCTGATCGACCGCCCCTGCCGCCCCCTCTTCCCCGAGGGATTCCGCAACGACGTCCACATCGTGGGCCTGTGCACCTCGGTGGACGGCGAGAACAACCCCGACGTGCTGGCCCTGACGGGCGCCGGCGCGGCCCTGAGCCTCTCGGACATCCCCTTTGACGGCCCCGTGGCCGGGGTCCGGGTGGGCTATGTGGACGGCGAGTTCCTGATCAACCCCACCGAGAGCCAGATGGCCGA
>DCTU01000438.1 GCA_002329445.1 bacterium UBP9_UBA1432 | reverse complement strand
CCACCTGGCCCGCAAGGCCATGCGGAGGCTGGACCGCCTGGACGAGGTGGAGGTGGTCAACCTGCTGCTGGAGGAGTTGGAGGCGGGCCAGGAACCGGAACCCGAGCCTGGCCTGACCGTCTCGCCCTGAGGCCGGCCTGATCCGCCAGGCAGGTTCCCACGGGGTCAAGGAGAAGGTTCCGACCCGGTTCCCGGGGTTGGGGGAATCGCGACTTCACGACGGCAGGTGCTCAGAGTATGGCCAGGCAAGTCTACGCAGGGATGGACGCTCAGGAGAAAGGGGACGACCCTCTCTACAAGAGGCGCCACTCGCTGGCCCACGTCATGGCCCAGGCCGTCCAGAAGCTGTACCCCGGCACCCACCTGGGCTTCGGGCCTCCGGTCGAGAACGGCTTCTACTATGATTTTCAGTTCCAGGAGCCCTTCGACCCCGAATCGCTGCCCCTGCTGGAAGCCGAGATGCGGCGCATCCTGGCAGAGGATCAGCCCTTCGAACGCCGTCTGGTGCCCCTGGAAGAGGCCGTGGAGAAGTTCGAGGCGGCGGGGGAGGCCCTCAAGGCGGAGTACATCCGTGAGCTGGCCGAACGCGGGGAGGAGATCAGCCTCTACCAGAGCGGACCCTTCGTCGATCTGTGCGCCGGCCCCCACGTCGAGAAGGGCTCCCAGATTCCGCCGGATTGCTTCGCCCTGGATGCGGTGGCCGGTGCCTACTGGCGTGGGGACCAGAAGCGCGAGATGCTCACGCGCCTGTATGGCCTGGCCTTCTCCAGCAAGAAGGAGCTCAAGGAGTTCCTCAAGCAGAGGGAGGAGGCCAAGAAGTACGACCACCGCAAGCTGGGCAAGGAGCTCGAGCTGTTCATGATCTCCGACCAGGTCGGAGCCGGGCTCCCCTTGTGGCTGCCCAACGGGACGGTCCTGCGCGACGAGCTGGAGGCGATGGCCCGCGAGTGGGAACAGAGGGAGGGCTACCAGCGGGTGGCCACGCCTCACCTGACCTCCGAGCAGCTCTTCTACACCTCCGGCCACCTGCCGTACTACAAGGACGGCATGTTCCCGCCCATGGCCCTGGAGGAGGGGCAGAACTTCTACCTCAAGCCGATGAACTGCCCGTTCCACCACCTGGTCTTCGGCCACCGACCCCGATCCTACCGTGAGCTCCCGCTGCGCTTGGCGGAGTATGGTCAGGTCTACCGCTACGAACCGTCGGGGACGCTGGCGGGGTTGCTGAGGGTGCGCGGGATGTGCATGAACGACGCCCACATCTACTGCACGCCCGAGCAGTTGGAGCAGGAGTTCCGGGCTGTCCTGGAGCTGCATCGCCGCTACTACGACATGTTCCGGATCTCCCGGTATTGGATGCGGCTTTCGCTGCACGATCCCGAGAACACGGCCAAGTATGTCCAGAATCCGGAGGCCTGGAGGCAGTCCGAGGAGGCCATCCGTCGGGTCATGGACAGCATGGACATCGAGTATGAGGAAGCCATGGGCGAGGCGGCCTTCTATGGTCCCAAGGTCGACTTCCAGATCCGCAACGTGGTGGGCCGTGAGGAGACCGCTTCCACCAACCAGCTCGACTTCGCCGTGCCGGAGCGCTTCGGTCTGACCTACATCGGTCCGGATGGAGAGATGCATACCCCCTACTGCATCCACCGGGCACCCCTGGGCACCCACGAGCGTTTCCTGGCCTTCCTGATGGAGCACTTCAAAGGGGCCTTCCCGACCTGGATGGCTCCTGTGCAGGTTCGGGTGATCCCTGTCCACGTCGAGAATTTCGGGGAGTATGCCGAGAGCCTGGCCAAGGCCCTGCGAGAGGACCTCTTCCGGGCGGAGGCGGATCTGGGCCCGGACAGCCTGAACAAGAAGATTCGCCAGGCTGCCACGGCCAAGATCCCCAACGTCCTGGTCGTGGGGGGCAAGGAGCAGGAGACGGCCTCCGTCACCTGGAGGCGCTTCGGCATCCAGGACCAGCGAAGCATTCCCTTCGCCGAGTTGAAAGCCGTCCTGACCCGGATGCGGCAGCAGCGGATCATGGATAACTTCCCGGACGTGGAGCTTCCACAAGCCTAGTATCATGTCTGGATCCGGACCCGGTCCGGGTGGGAGCCGACTTGTCTGACGAGAAGCCCACCAATTATTGGACCATGGAGGTCGGAAGTCTCGTCCGTCTACTCCGGGAACGCCAGGGCGCCCCGGTGCCGGAGGCTTCCCCGAACGTCTCCGAGGAGGTCTCCTCCCCGGAGGCGCGGCTTCGGGTCGTCCCTCGCGACGGCCGGTTCCTGGATTTCTACTCGACCCTGAATCCCCGCCGGCTCTTTTCGCTGGCGGCGACCCTGGCCGGCCCCCTCTCGAAGTTCACCCAGGTGGAGGCCGCCGCTGGCCGGCGGGTGGTGGTCGGAGTCCCGCTGGCGCTTTCGGGGGGAGAGCGGGTTCAGATCAAGGTCACCCTGCACCTTCCCCGGGGGGTCGAACCCGGGCAGGACCTGGAGCTGACCCGGGCAGGGCAGGGGAAGCTCCCCCCCGACACGCGCCTGCTGGAGTTCCTGTTCTGCGAGGGCGAGAGCGAGTTCCGCTACGTGGTGGAGCTCCACCAGCGGATCGACGTGCTGGACTTCGAGGAGGTGGTCGACCAGAGGCCCGTCTTCCTCTCGGTCCCCCCCGTGGCGCAGATGACGGCCTTTCTCCGGGCCATCACCCAGAAGCGCCGGACGGCCCTGGACATCCTCAAGAACCTGAAGGCCCAGGCCACCCCGCAGGCCGTCGAGGCCATCCGGGCCCTCAAGCTGCGCACACGCCCCCACCAGGAACTGGCGCATCCGGGCGTGCAGACGCTGCACCGGCTCCTGGAGGCTTCGGGTCGGATCGTCTCCCTGCAGGCCCTCATGGCGTTCGCCCTCTTCGCCGACATGGAGGCCGGCTGCTTGACCTCGAGGGTGGTCGAGGACTCGTCGCAGGCCGAGCATGTCCCCCTCACGGCCGATGCCATCCTGCTGGTGTCCGAGCATTTTGGCCTGGAGCTCGAGCCGGCCACCTGGGCGGAGGAGTTCCCGTTCTTCGGGGAGTCCCTGGACGCGGTCCGGGCTCGTTCGAGCCAGCCTGCCCTGATCCAGGTTCGCGAGAAGCTGCGTCAACAGCGGGACCGCCGGACTCCCCTGGAGATTCTCGAGCAGATCGCCCAGGAGAGCAACAGCCGGAGGGCGGCCGCCTTTGCCGAGGGGCTCAAACAGCGCCTTCCCGAGGGGCGCATCGGCCTGAACGACGAGCAACTGGCCTTGCTGGCCCTGCTCTCGGCGGCCGGCCGTCGC
The DNA here is from genome assembly GCA_002329445.1 of bacterium UBP9_UBA1432. GTDB lineage: Bacteria > Vulcanimicrobiota > Xenobia > Xenobiales > Xenobiaceae > Xenobium > Xenobium purgamenti. Next base: position 2,657 of record DCTU01000438.1, on the reverse strand, counting down.
TATCAGCCCAACACCCTGGTGGCCCTGTGTCTGTTCGTGGACGCCGAGGTGGGCTTCCTCAGCGAAGCCGATCTGGAGAACCTCAGCCGGAGCTCGGAGACGGTCGATACGTCCATGTACGCCATGGTCGCGGTGGCCGGCGCCTTCGAGGTGCAGCTCCGGGGCCTGGTCCTGGAGGAGTCTGAGCACGAGCCGGTGACGCGCAGCCTGCCGGCACTGGTCGGCCAGTCCCAGGCCGGATTGCTGGGCGGGTTCCGGATGCCGGGCCGGGCAGGCCACCACTGGCACTGGATCCGCTCTCCTGAAGAGGGGGCCCTGGCCCTTCAGGACGGCGAGCTGGAGTTCACCCGGATGGTCCTGGGGTCGTTCCCGATCCTGGACCAGCTCAGCGAGCCCGACCTGGCCGTCCTGGCCGATTCCGGGCACGATCTGGTGGCGGTCTTCCAATCCGACCTGGACCGCTCCCTGGTGTGGAGACGCCTGGGATCGCTCCAGCCCGGTGACTGGCGAAGTCCCGCACCGGATGGGCGGCGCACCAGCTTCAGCTTCGTCGAGGGCTTCAGTGCCTTCCACTTCAGCCGGCTGGTCCTGGCCGGCCTGCGGAAGGTGGAGGACGCCGAACTGATGGGCTGCCGCCAGGTGGTGGCGGTCTATCTGGACAACCGCCAGAACCGTCACTTCCGCTATCTGCCCCAGGTGGAATCCACCCAGGATCTGGAGCCTCCTCCCAACTCGGGCTTGGAGTGGAGTCATCAGGTCGTCTGGTTCCCGGACGTCTCCGGCCTGCCCGGCATCATGCGGGAACTCGGCCAGGACGCGCTGCTGGGCCGGACCGATACGCTCTCGACGGAGCTCCGCAATCTGGAGTGGATCCACGAGGCCCTCTGGCAGGTCCTGACCCGGCCCGTCGACCACCAGTCCCTGATGGCTCGGCCGGATCTGCTGGAACGGGTGCGCAAGACCCTTTGGTCCAGCCCGGCCCGGGACATCCTGGCCAGCATGATCGACGCTCGAACCCATGATGACCTGAACAAGAACCTCCGGGAGCCCCCCAGGTTCGACTTTCGTCTCTACCGCCCGCTGCTGGAGGGGGGCGCGGGTCGTGAACAACTGGAGTTTGCCGGACTCCGCATCATGTACGAGATGTGCCGCTCGGAGCTGGTAGGCTCGGAGGGCTACTTCAAGCACTACGACGCCGCCCGTTTCCGCGCGGTGATCCACAATCGCCTGATGGAGATGCTCGAGTCTCCCGACCCCTCCATCCGCGCCATGGCCATGCGCCTGCTGGCCACCGCCGAGGAGGTCCCCGAGGGCAGCATGCGGCTGGTGGTGGAGTACGAGCTCTCGCGCGCTCTCTCGGACCCCGAACCCGCCGTGGGGCGGGCTGCGGCCGAAGGCTTGCTGCGCTTGTGCATGATGGACAAGGTTCCGCTGCCGGAGATGGTGGATCTGGTCCAGTTGGCGGTGGACGAGGTGGCCGAGTCGGCCGAAGAAGACCCGCTCAGCGAGATCCCCGGACTGGATCCCGACGAGCTGCGACGCGTGGAAGTGGAGATCCGCAACTGGTTCAAGAGCCTCACCTCTTCGGATCCCAAGAGGGCCCTCAGCTTCCCCCTGGCGGATCCGGAAGGCAACCTGCGAGTCGATCTGCTCAAGCCCCTGGTCGAGATCCTGGCGAGCTTGAACTGTGCCTGTCAACTGGACGGCTCGCTGTTCAAGAGGCGCTACTTCGCGGTCGTCTCCAGCCAGGAGCTCGAGCGGCTCCGAGGCGCCTGGCTGGATTCCTGGAAGGTGATGGCCCTCTCCCTGGAGCGTCGCCTCTCCGAACTGGTCGTCGCCGAGAACCCGGCCGAACTCTTCCTGGATTATCAGTTCTTCGTCGAGGACCACGCCGCGGAGCTCAAGTCCGGGCTGGGGGCCTCCCCCTACCTGACCGGGCCCGATCAGCCGCGGACCGTGTATCATCTGCCTCCCAGCGAGCCGGCCGGGGTCTTCCGCCGCCGGGGCAGCTCCTTCGTCTCGGAGGTCCTGGAGGAGTCCCGCCTCTTCCTGGACCTGGTCGAGCTTCTGACCACCACCGAACCCCAGGCGATCCGGATCCTGAGGCTGGCCAAGGTGGGGGGGATGGCCCTGGAGGAGTTCGAGAGCCACCTGCCCGTCTTCACCCTGACCCGACCTGCGGACCTGCGCACCGCCGAGGTCCTCCAGAACCATCGGATTCGATTCGGTCCCCTGCTTCACGAGCTGGCCTTCTCGCGCGAGCAGGTCGGGCCCGAGGAGCAGGACCTTCAGGATCTTCAGGCCCTGTTGGCCCTCTTCCAGGGCCGCAAGCCTGCTGTTTCCGCCCAGCGCCCCGGTTCGGCCGAAGAACAGCCCGCGCCGGCTGAGGAGCCCTCGGCGCCCCCCGAGACGCAAGAGGAGCCGGCCCCAGAAGTCTCCGTTCGCAGCGAAGAGACCTCCCGGGACGCGCTTCGCCGTCTGGCCAGCGAGATCGCCCAGGCCTTCGGGATGCCGGAGGAGACCGAACGCCAGGTCCTCAACATGTTGATGGTGGTGGGACGCCGGTCGCTGTACGACCTGTAGGGCGGTCGGCAGACGGGATCGATCTCCTGCGGGTCGCCTGGGCTCCCAGCGCGCACGCCTTCTCCGCCGTGTTT
>DCTU01000312.1:5634-10796 GCA_002329445.1 bacterium UBP9_UBA1432 | reverse complement strand
CGGACCCTCGGGTGGCCGTGAACGCTGATCGAGCGGACCTTGACCTCGGCCGGGGTGGTCGACAGGATCAGCTCCAGTTGCAGGATGTCACCCTGGTCCCACCACTCGCGGCGCGTTCCCGGTGTCAGCCACAGGTTGACGACCGCGGGGCCAGACGGAAGCCCGGAAGAGACCTCCAGCTTGGATTGCCCCTGGGGGTTGGCCTCGGTCCGCCAGTTCAGCCCGCAGACGGCTCCGGGGGTCGCACGCAGGACTTCCAGTTCGACGCGGACCAGGCTGATGGCCAGGGGAGGAATCCGGGCTTCGGGGCCCAGCAGGCGGCCCGCGACTCCAGGCGTCTTCCAAGCGCCTCCTTCTCCGGGCTCCAGGGCCTGAGGGGTCCATCCCCCGGCCTCCGGCCAGGCTGCCAGCTCGGTGGTCTCGCGCTGGAGGTTTGCGGTCCCCGTGCGGGGAGCCCGCCCGTCGCGCACCATCGAGGCCAGGCTTGAGCGGGCGTCCTCGGTCAGGTCCGAGAATCGCGTCGAGAACTGGTCCCAGAAGAGGGCCGCGGAGCCTTCGGGGAGCTTCTCGCTGCGCAGGATGTCGGGCCAGGGGTGGATCTGCTCCAGGTCCAGGCCGCCCAACAGGGCGCAGGCGTAGAGGGGGTGCAGTTCCACCTGGGGAGGGCAGTAGACGAAGACCGGGGCGTCGGGTTGATGATCCGCCAGGGCGGTGCGCAGGGACTCGGCCTCTGGCTGGGGCATCCCGTAGTGGTCCGCGCGGAAGCGGACCTCCCGGGTGGTCTGGAGGGTCCCCATGGTCACCACCGTCGCCACCAGCACCGACCAGACCACCGCCTGGGGGCCCCGGAGGCTGGCCAGGAGGCTTCCGGCGGCTGCCGCGACGGCCAGGGAGGCCAGATAGAAGTAGCGATCCGCGATGGGCAGGTCGGGGACGAAGACCGCGTAGGCCAGGACCGTGAAAGGCACCCAAGCCAGGTTCAGGAAGACGGCCGGGGCTCGCTTCCAGGTGAGCACCAGGGCTGCCACGAGGGCCACGGCCACCGCCAGGTTGGCGCTCTGGGGGAGAAGAGCCGCCAGGGCGCCTCGGACCTCGCCGGTCAGCAGGGCCCTGTTGAGATACTCCAAGCCCACGCTCAGCGTCTTCCCCGAGATCGAGGTCGAATATCCGGCCTCGGGGGCGACCGAAAGCGCTGCTGCCGCCAGCACCAGGCATCCGGGCACCAGGACCGTGGCCAACGCTCGAAGCCTGCGGGCCAGTGGCTCTTCCGGGGGAACCAGGGCGATCTCGACCAGAATCAGCCCCGGGAGGAGGGCGACGGAGGACTCCTTCGAGCCGAAGGCTGCCAGCATGGCAAACAATGTGGCCAGCATCCAGGAGGTGCCTCCCTCCAGGCGCCAGCGCCGCCAGGCGTACAGGGAGGCCAGGACGAAGGCCCCGGCCAGCACCTCGCTGCAGGCCGAGGGCCAACTGACCGGTTCGACATGCAGGGGGTCGGCCAGGAACAGGCACAGGGCCACGAAGCCCGCCCAGGGCTTGCCCGTCAGCTCGCGGATCCACTGGTAGAGCAGCAGGGCCGTCAGGGCAAACACACCCAAGGTCAACAGGTGGTAGCCGCGCGGGTCGGTGCCCGAAAGCCACCACATCAGGTACCACCAGGCCTCGTTGACCGGGCGCACGAACTCGAAGTAGCCGCGTTGGAAGAGGCCGGCCAGAGTCTGGCGCGAGGCCTCATACACCCAGATGAAGTCGTCGCCCAGGAAGCGCACGCCCACCAGTGGGGACAGGACCAGCAGCGCACCCAGCACGGCCGCAGGCGCCAGCCATGGCCTCCACGTCCACTCCGTCAGGTTCCACTCGTCCAGTGGCAACCCGGAGGTCCGGGGACCGACCGATGTCGGGACGTCGGAACCCTGGCCGGATGCGGATTCGGGTGTCTCTGCCGGGCTGGCTTCGGATGGGGAGGGATCTTGGTGACTCATGGCCTGCACTTTCGGGCTTCTCGGCTCCTGCGCCGGGAGGGTTTCTCGACCCACACCGGCGCAGGCCACCTTGTCCAATGACTACTTCTCGACCCGGCAGCAGTCTTCGAACTTCCCGCGGTGTGCCCCGTCGCAGAAGGGCTTCTTGGCCGAGTGGCCGCAGCGGCACAATCCGACCTGGGGCTTGTCGACGGGGAACGGGTTGCCTTCGGCGTCCTGAAGGATCACCGGGCCCTTCACCAGCAGAGGGCCGTTGTCCAGGGGGGTGATGAGGGTCTGGTTCATGGCATCGCTCCTTGGAAGAGAATGAGCCGGGATTCCAGGCGGAACGCTGGCCCTCCTGCGCTGCGGGGACCGGAGGAACGCTCCCCCGGGCGCCGAACCCGCGGCGGTTCCGCGGACTGCGTGGCCGGATGGAACCAGGGGGGATTCCCCTTGCAGATTCCGGGCCGTCGGCTCGGGGTGGTCCGTCTTCGAACGGGCCTGGAGGGTGTTCGTCCATGTGTGGAATCGCTGGTGTCTTCGGGGCTCGAGCCCCCCAGGTGGTGGAGAGGATGTTGCGGGTCCTGGCCCACCGGGGGCCGGACGACCAGCACCTGGTGGCCGGGGAGGGGTACACCCTGGGAGCTCGGCGTCTCTCCATCATCGACCTGGAGGGTGGCCGCCAGCCCCTTCCCGGCAGTCCGGCCGCCCAGGGCGCGGGCCGGGTGTGGGTGGCGCAGAACGGCGAATTCTACAGCTTCCGCGAGCGGCGTGAAGAGCTCCGTCGTCAGGGGCATCAGTTCCAGACCCGATGCGACACCGAGGTCATTGCCCACCTGTACGAAGAGCATGGTCAGGACTTCCCCTGCTGGATCGAGGGGATGTTCGCCATCTCGTTGTGGGATGAGCGCCGTCGGGAGGGCTGCCTGGTTCGCGACCGGGCCGGCAAGAAGCCCCTGTACTACACCGTGCACGATGGGGCTTTGTGGTATGCCTCCGAGATCAAGGCCCTCCTGCAGGTGCCCGGGATTCGCCGGGAAGTCAACCTCGAGGCCCTGCACCACTACCTCTCCTACAAGAACGTCCCGTCGCCCTTGACCATCTTCGAGGGGATCCACATGCTGCCCCCCGCCCACATGCTGGTCTGGCAGGATGGACGGATTTCCCGGGTCCAGCGCTATTGGAGACTGGATTGGACCCCATTGGAGGGAGACCCCACCGAGGAAGAGCTGGCCGTGGAGCTGGTGCGCCTGCTCAAGCAGGCGGTGCGCCGACGCCTGGTCTCGGACGTGCCCATCGGCTTCTTCCTGTCGGGAGGTGTGGACTCCAGCCTCTCCACCGCCCTGGCTGCCCAGGAGGCGGGGGGCAGGATCCGGACCTTCACCTTGACCTACGATGAGGACTCGACCACCCCGGGCAAGGAGCTGGACCTGAAGTGCGCCCGCGAGATCGCCCGGCAATATGGGACCGAGCACCTCGAAGAGCGGATCGACTTTTCGCGCTTCACCGAGGATCTGCCGGCCATCCTCAGCCACTTCGACGAGCCCTTCGGAGGGGTGGTCTCGACCTACTTCCTCTCCCGGCTGATCTCCCGGCACGTCAAGGTGGCCCTCTCCGGGGATGGGGCGGATGAACTCTTCGGCTCCTACCTCTCGCATCGGGTGGCCGGGCCCGTGGCCGAGGTGCTCTCAGCCCGTCGCGAGGGGCGCGAACCTCGCGACCTGGGCCACTTCGAGCAGCAGAGGGACTTCGTCGAGAACCTGGCCGAGGAGGACGAGTCCGCCTGGCGCTCCAAGCTGCTGGTCTTCGGGGACGAGGAGAAGGCCGCGATCTATTCGCCGGACTTCCGAGCCCGATTCGCCGGCTTCTCGACGCGCGAGCATCTGCGCAGGGCCTTCCAGGGGCTTTCGGCCCAGGACCCCACCAACCGGATCCTGGAGGTGGAGTTCGCCACTCAGTTGCCCGACCAGGTCCTGGCCTTCGTGGATCGGCTCTCCATGGCCCACTCCCTGGAGATCCGCACGGGATTCCTGGACACCGACGTGATGGAGTTTGCCGCTCGGATCCCGGGGCGCTTCAAGATTCACGGCCAGGAGGTCAAGTCGGTCCTGAAGCGGGCTGCCCGGGGCCATATCCCCGACATCGCGATCGATCGGCCCAAGGAAGGCTTCGTGATGCCGGTCAACCAGTGGCTCAATACCTGGCTCTTCGACTACGCAGCCCGGGCCCTGGCGCCCGAGCGCCTGGCCGTGCATGGCTTCTTCGACCCGCAGGCCGTGGGCGACTTGATGGCGCGCTTCCGGGCCGGACAGACGAACCTGGCCAACCGGGTGCTGAACCTGCTGTGCTTCCAGGTCTGGCACGAGATCTACGTCGAGCAGCGCCTGAGCGTGCCCCTGGGCGACGCCGCCGGCCTGCTGGCCAGCGAGTCCTCCGGTGGGAGCCTGCGCACCGTCGAGGTCGGCTCGGTCCGGGTCCAGGCCTTCCAGCCCGCCGCGGAATCCGTCGGGCTGGCGGGGTAGGGCGCATGTGCGGAATCGCAGGGATCGTCTCGGGACAGGGCCCCGTCGATGCGGGCCGGCTGGAGCGCATGAGCCGGCTGCTGGCCCATCGCGGTCCGGATGATCAGGGGATCTGGAGCGATCCGGAAGCCGGCCTGGGGCTGGTCCATCGCCGCCTGTCGATCCTGGACCTCTCGGAGCGGGGCCACCAACCGATGCAGCGCGGATCGGCGGTGCTGGTCTTCAACGGCGAGGTCTACAACTATCGGGAGCTGCGCGAGGAGCTCCAGGCCCTGGGGCATGAGTTCAGCAGCGACACCGACTCGGAGGTGGTCCTGGAGGCCTGGCTGGAGTGGGGAGCGGACTGCGTGAACCGCTTCAACGGCATGTGGGGCTTTGCCCTGTGGGATCGCCAGAAGCGGCGCCTCTTCTGCTCGCGGGACCGCTTCGGGGTCAAGCCCTTCTACTATGCCTTCAAGAACGGCGAGTTCCGCTTCGCCTCCGAGCCCAAGGCCCTGCTGGCCGACGACCCTTCCCTGCGCAGGATGCGTCCGGACACCCTGATGCGCTTCCTGGCCGAGGGCCTGGTGGACGACGAGGGCGAGGCCACCTTCTATCCCGAGATCCACCGGCTTCCCCCGGCCCACAGCCTGACCCTCGAGGACGGTCGGCTTCGTGTCTGGCGTTTCTGGACGCT
>DCTU01000312.1:2168-5600 GCA_002329445.1 bacterium UBP9_UBA1432 | reverse complement strand
TTCGAACCCAGTGACGCGGCGGCAGTCTTCGGCACCCCGCCGGTTCAGCGGATCGAGGAGGCAGCCGAGGCCTTCCGGGGTCTTCTGGTGGACGCCGTGCGCCTGCGCCTGCGCTCGGACGTGCCGGTGGGCACCTGTCTTTCAGGAGGCTTGGACTCGGGCTCGATCGTCAGCCTGGCCAGCCGGATGCGTCCCGACCCCATGGACACCTTCTCGTCGGTCTATCCTCAGGCCGATTGCGACGAGAGCCTCTTCATTCGGGCCATCGCGGGGCGCTGCGGCAGCCATGCCCACGAGGTCCAGCCAGACCCCGCAGGCCTTCCCGACCTCTTCCCCCGCATGATGTGGCACCAGGACGAGCCCTCGGCGGCGCCAGGGATCTACTCGCAGTGGAAGGTCATGGAGGCCGCTCGAGGGCGCGTGACGGTCCTTCTGGACGGTCAGGGTGGCGACGAGATCCTGGCGGGCTACCACTCCTACTTCCCCGAGCACCTGACCTCGCTGGCGTCGCGGATCGCCTCAGGAGGCGAGGACGAGTCGCGCCTCTGGGAGGAGGTGCGCCTGATCGAGGCCCTGACCGGGCGAAGCTACACCCAGGACGCCCACCGCGCCTTGCGTCGGGCCCGGCGTCCGCGCTGGCTGGCCCGGTTGGGGGCGAATCGTCCGGGTCGGATCAAGCCTCCCCACTACCTGACTGCGGAATTCGCCTCGGCTGCCATGGAAGGGCGGGCTGTCCGCGACTGGCTGGGGCGCACGCGGGGGATGGCCCGCTCGCGGCCCCCGCGGACCTTCGACGATCGGCTGTTGCAGCGGCTCTACAACGACCTGACGCTGCACTCGATTCCGTCCCTGCTGCGCTACGAGGATCGCAACTCGATGGCCTTCTCGTTGGAGTCGCGCACCCCGTTCCTGGACTATCGCCTGGTGGAATTCTGCTTCTCGCTTCCGGCCGAGTTCAAGATCTCGGGGGCCGAGACCAAGCTGGTCCTGCGCCGCGCGATGAGCGGCCTGATGCCACGGGAGGTCGTCGAGCGCAAGGACAAGCTGGGCTTTCCGACGCCGGTCTCGCATTGGTTCCGCAATGAGCTGAAGGACTGGGTCGAGTCGGTGTTCCGCGACTCCCGCTTCAAGAACCGCGGAATCCTTCAGCCCTCCGAGGTGGAAGAGGTGCTGCGCCGCCACGCAGCGGGCGAAGACCGCTCGTGGGACCTGTGGCGCTTCCTCTCCGCCGAGATCTGGGCCCGACAGTTCCTGGATGGAGACGGCTTCAGCGCGTGATCCGGGCTGGCGTCGGGTGAGGGGACGGGATCCGGCTTCCTGGCCTGGGGTGCATCCTGGTGGGACCAGGCTCACCTCAGTCGAGGCGAATGACCTGGAACCATTCGGGAGGTGGGTCCTCTCCGGAAGGAAGACGGTACTCTCTGGGCGGGTCCGCGTCGGCAGGTCGGGGAAGGAATCCCGGGACGTGATACCGTTCGGAGCCCGGCCGGAGGTGTTCCTTGGGGATGAGAAAGAAGGCCGGCCCTGGGGTCTTCCCCTTTGGGACCACCGGTCCGGGAGCACCGGGAGAGGCCCCCGGCTCCAGCACGATCAGGTGCACTGGAATTGAATGGTATCGACGAAGAGTCTCGAGATAGTCCCTCCAGAACCACTTGCTCGGGTCGTCGGCGAGATAGAGAGTGAATCCGTCCGGTGCTTCCCGCTGCAGATCCTGCAGCAGCCGGAGGGCGTCCTCGCGGCCCTGTTTCGGCCGGTCGGCCATGAGGGGAGCAAGGATCCTCCAACCATCCGGGTTCTCGTGCCCAGGGGACGGGTGGTGGATCGCTGCGGTGGAGGGGGGGCGTGCGGGAATCATCCAGCCCGCCAGGGGCGGAATCCCGTAGACGAGCACCAGGAGTCCCACGAAGATCGGAGTCCTTCTCGGCATTCCGTTCGAGAAGGCCCATCCCGTGGCGATCAGGGCCGCGCAGCCCATGAGGTTCAGGAGATAATACTCCCGATGGGCGGTTCCCAGGTGGACGAGCAGGAGGCCCCACACCAGCATGCTGATGACCAGGCGTCTGTCCGGACTTGCGGGCCTCTGGAAGAGCAGACCGAGGAGCAGGAGCAGCAGATGTCCGCCGCCCAGGCTCCTGAAGGTCAGGAAGTGCAGCCAGGTCCAAAGATTCCAGTGGTATTCGGGACCCTCCATGGCACAGGTCAGGGCGACAAGCCGCGCTTTGAGAACGGACTGGGGGCCAACCAGCAGCAGGAACGGCAGGCAGAGCAAGGCGGCCACCGCGCCGGCCAGCAGCAGGTGAAGGAGCCTGCTTCGTCGGGCTTCGGGCGTGGGGACGGCCTGGAGGACCCCCACGACGTACAGGGCCAGGGGAAGCAGCCACAGGACCAGGACCTCCTGCTTGGTCATGGCCGTCAACCCCAGCGTGATCCCGAACAGGACCGCGGCGCGTCGGTTCTCCAATGCCTTCCCGCAGATCAGGATGGCCAGGCCCGTCAGGAGGAGAGCCTGGGATGGGATCTCGAGGAGATAGGCCCTGGACAGGCGCACGAAGAGCGGGGTCGTGAACAGGAAAAGACAAGCCAGGAACCCCGCTCCGGGGCCGTACAGTCGGCGCCCGAGTGCCGTGAGGGCGAGGGCATGGACCGGCAGGAGCAACAACTGGGCCAGGGGCAAGAGCTCGAGGTCCGGGCCGAAGATCTGGAACAAACCCACCGCAGGCAGATACCCGGCAGGTCCATATTTGGTTCGGGTCAGGGCGTGTCCGGGACCCTGTTGGAGGAGGGCCTCCCAGATATCGAGGGCTGTTCGGGCGTGGACCGTGAAATCCGGTGTGCCGTACTGGACGTCGCTCTGCTGCAGCCACGCGTATTGGAGTCCGGCGACGACCAGGACCAGGGCCGCAACCAGCCAGATTTCCGTCCGGAGGCTCCATCGGCAGACCGGCTGGAGGTTTTGTGATTCGGCTTGGGAGGCGGTGGAACTCTTCAAGTCGAGGACCGGTATTCTCTGCCCGACCTCTCAACCTTTGTTCCGGTGCCCAGGTGGTCCCGCCTGCGGTCGGATTCGCGCCGCTCCGGCCGAGAAGCCCAGGGCTGAGGAAACCGGCACGGTTCAAACTTCCTGGTCTCCAGGTCCTGCGCCCGGGCTCTGGTCGCCGCCCCTTTCCCAGGGCTTTGCGGCCACTGCGCGAAGCGTTCCGGTCATGGATCGGACCTTCTGCCTGGCTCCCATGTTGGATTGGACGGATCGGCACCAGCGTTTTCTGGCCCGTCTGATGACCCATCGGGCCCTGCTCTACACCGAGATGGTCAACCCTGCCGCCGTGGTGCTGGGGGATCGCCGCGAGCACCTGGACTACAACCCGTGCGAGCATCCTGTCGCCCTGCAACTGGGCGGAAGCAACCCCGACCTGATGGCCCGGGCCATCAGGT
>DCTU01000312.1:0-2073 GCA_002329445.1 bacterium UBP9_UBA1432 | reverse complement strand
GTGGCGGCCTGCGTCCAGGCCATGGTCGAGGCCGTGTCCATCCCGGTGACCGTCAAGTGCCGTCTGGGGATCGATGGGCAGGACTCGTATGAGTGGCTGGTCGGCTTCGTCGGGCGACTGGTCGAGGCCGGCTGNNACCTTCGTGATCCACGCCCGCCACGCCCGCCTGGATGGACTGAGTCCCAGGCAGAACCGCTCGGTCCCCCCCCTGCGCTACGGCGACGTCCATCGTCTGAAGCGCGATCATCCCAACCTGGAGATCGTCCTGAATGGTGGCCTTCGGACCCTGGAAGAGGCCAAAACCCACCTGGAGGTCGTGGATGGGGTGATGCTGGGGCGTGAAGCCTATGTCAATCCCTATCTCCTGGCTCGGGTGGATCAGGAGGTCTTCGGCGAGGGGCGCTCGGTCCTGTCGCGGCGGGAGGTCCTGGAGGCATTCTTCCAGTACGCCGAACAGCAGGTCCGCCGGGGAGTCGGGCTTCCGGTGCTGGTCAGGCCCCTGCTGGGTTTCTACCTGGGCAGGCCGCGAGCCCGGGTCTGGAGGCGCTTCCTGAATGAGGCGGTCTGGCGCTCGGGTGCCGGGACCGAGGCTCTCTGGGAGGCACTGGAAATCGCCGAAGGCACGGTTCGGGCGGAGGGAAGCGCCTGAATACGGAGCCTTGCGGAGGGCGGAGGAACCTCCGCGACATCGGGAGAAGGTAGATCCGTGACTACGACGTTCCCCCCTCTCGACGAAACGTTTCCCATCCTGGTCCCCTCGCTGCGCGGCCTGGTCGAAGTCCTGACCCAGTGCCACCAGACCAGGACTCCCTTCGACTGCTCCCAGAAGGAGCTTCAGGAAGTCGACCTGGCCCTGGGGGCGCTCTACGAAGGATTCAAGAGTTCGCTTCCCGGCCAGGACTTCTCGGTCGAGGACGAGGAGGTCGTGGCGGACGCCCTGGAAGCCTTCGAGGGGCTGCGGGGGATGATGGCCAGCCTGCACATCTCGGTCTCGGAGAACGATGCCGTGGCCGTGGCCCGTGATGTGACGGCCATGGTGGGCCAGGTTCGGGTTCTGGACACCTGTCAGGCCAGGCTCCGCGAGACCGAGGCGGCTCGTCCGGTGCTTTCGCCGGTCCCTGCGGTGAACTCCATCCTGCGTGCAGGGCGGGCCGTCATGGAAGGGCGCCGGAACTGGAACATCCTGGTCAATTGCCTGGAGTCGCTCCAGCCGTCTTGGAACGCCCTGGTCTCGGCTGCCGAGGTGCCCCCGGAGGTGGAGGCCCACGGGCAGGCCCTGGAAAACCTGGTGCGCGTCGTCAACGCGGAGGAACTCGAAGCCCTGGAGGCCGCATTGGAGGCCGTCCGGACCACGGGAGAGGCCCTGGTCGATCTCAAGGCGCGGCTGGACTCTCCGCCGGCGCCTGCGCCAGAGACGGCGGTCTTCCTGTGCCCTCGCTGCGGTGCCGAGGTGAGCGAATGGGACCGGACGTGTCCTTCCTGCAGCGCCCGGATGCCCGAGCGGGTCCCGGAGGCCCCCGTCGGGATGCCTCTGGGTCAGACCGAAAACCTTCCGGACTATCTGCAGAGGCTTTTCCACGAGGCCGAGAAGCTGCGCTCTGGGAATGGCGATTGGGACGCCTTCCAGGCGGCGGTGGCGGAACTGCGCCGTCGCTCGGAGCAGTCGCTGGAGGTGTTGGAACGGGTGCCCTCCCCCGTCCCGAACACGCCTGCGGATGAGCTGGAAGCCTGGCACGCCTCGCAGGAATCGGTTGAAAACGGGCTGGAGAAGTTTTTCGAGGGGCTGGTACATCTGGAGTCTCTGACCCCTGAACTCGATGAGCAGGTCCTGGACCGAGCCCTGGAAGCCCTGGTGGCGGCCGTGCGCGAGACCCGCCAGGTGGCCGTCTTCCTCCAGCGCCTGGTGGAGGGGCGCCTGGCGGCGCGGGCTGCGGAGGACTGAGACGCGTGGATCCCGTGGACGGATCTTGACTTGAGCTCAGGTTGTCGTGAAGGACCGATAAAGAATTCACGCCAGCGAGGTGGACCGTGCTTGGTCAAGTCAACCCGATGCAGCTTGGAATGACTGGGATG
>DCTU01000220.1:2564-3846 GCA_002329445.1 bacterium UBP9_UBA1432 | reverse complement strand
AGTATCGTCGGCACCCGGCAACCTTCCTGGCGGCCTCCGCCATCAATCTGGCCTCGCCACTTCTGGAGGGGCTTGCCTTCTCCAGCATCGCCGACGCTTTGGGTCTGGAGCTGTCGCCCTTGCTGTTCCTGGCTTTCACCCCCATCTTCCGGGTGCTCAACCACCTGCCGGTCTCGGTGAACGCCGTGGGCACCCAGGAGCTGGCCTCCATCGTCTTCTGGAATCCCCTGGGGGCCACTCCGGACCAGGCGGTGGCCATCTCGCTCCTGATCCATGCCCTGAAGATTTCCGTGAGCGCCCTGGGGGCTCCCCTCTATCTGGTCGGAAACCGCTACCAGGTGGAACGTTTCGAGGTCCCTGGCCCAGGGAAGAAGGGATGTCCTGCCGGAGGCGAATCCTTCCCGTCCGGGCACCCTTGCGGGGGAGACCGTGCAGAGGGAGGCGGGACCCGACTGGCCCGAACCCGCTCTGCGCAACCGGAAGACCCAATTGAAGGGATGAACAGACCATGACCCTGACCGCAGATACCACCCGGCTTGCCGGAATCGAAGCCCTGCTGGGCGAGGAAGCCGAGTTCCTGCTCCAGCATCAGTGCAAGACCATCGACAAGTCCATGCTCCACCTGCCCGGAGGGGACTTCATCGATCGCGTGATGGCCCACTCCGACCGCACACCTCAGGTCCTGCGCAGCCTGCAGCAATTGTTCGGCACCGGCCGTCTGGCCAACACCGGCTACATGTCGATCCTCCCCGTGGACCAGGGCATCGAACACACCGGGGGCGCCTCGTTCGCCAAGAACCCGATGTATTTCGATCCCGAGAACATCGTCCGCCTGGCCATCGAGGGCGGCTGCAACGCGGTGGCCTCCACCTTTGGCGTCCTGGGCGCCGTGGCCCGCAAGTACGCCCACAAGATCCCGTTCGTGGTGAAGATCAACCACAACGAACTGATGACCCACCCCAACACTCCCGAGCAGGTTCTCTTCGGAACCATCGAGCAGGCCTGGAACATGGGCGCGGTGGCCGTGGGGGCCACCATCTACTTCGGCAGCGAGGACTCGCGTCGGGAGATCATCGAAATCGCCGAGGCCTTCGAGCACGCCCACAAGCTGGGGATGGCCACGATCCTGTGGTGCTACACCCGCAACGACGACTTCAAGACCGGCGGGGTCGACTACCATGTGGCCGCGGACCTGACCGGCCAGGCCAACCACCTGGGAGTCACCATCCAGGCCGACATCATCAAGCAGAAGCTGCCCGAGAACAACGGCGGGTTCACCGCC
>DCTU01000220.1:0-2509 GCA_002329445.1 bacterium UBP9_UBA1432 | reverse complement strand
TACCAGGTGGCCAACTGCTACATGGGTCGCGCCGGCCTGATCAACTCGGGTGGTCCCTCGGGCGAGAACGACCTGCAGCAGGCCGTCAAGACCGCCGTGATCAACAAGCGTGCCGGCGGCACGGGCCTGATCTCCGGCCGCAAGGCCTTCCAGCGCCCGATGGCTGAGGGAGCCGCCCTGCTGCACGCCATCCAGGATGTCTACCTGAACAAGGACATCACGATCGCCTGACATCCCTCCTCTGGGCAGGACCTGACGGGCCCGGCTGCCAAGGCCGGGCCCGTCTCATGGAGGAACCGGGCGCTCCGAGCGGGTTCTTCTTTCGGCCCCCCCGGGCGTCCAAGGCGGGATCCCCTGGCAGGTCATGGAGGGGCCTTCTGGGAACCCCTGCTGCACAGAGGCTCGGCTCCGCGGCCTGGCGGCCTGGAGACGAGATCCCGAGACGAGGCTGGAACCCTCCGAAACCGACTGGGATCGGGTCCAGCTCGACGGCTGCAGGAGGTTGATGATGGACCTGACCCGTTTGATGGCGGAACGCTACTCCGTTCGCAAGTATTCCGAGAAGCCCGTGGAGGAAGCGGACCTGGAGGCCGTCCTGGAGGCCGGACGCCTGGCGCCGACGGCCAAGAACCTTCAGCCGCAGCGGGTCTACGTGATCCAGAGCCCGGAGGCCCTGGCCAAGGCCCGGGCCCTGATTCCCAGCGCTTTCAACGCGCCCGTCCTCCTTCTGTGCTGCGGCACCCCCGAGGCCTGCTGGGTCAACCCTTTCACGGGGCATCCCAGCGACGAGACCGACGTGGCGATCGTGGCCACCCATATGATGCTCAAAGCCGCCCAGTTGGGCCTGGGCACCTGCTATGTGTGCTGGATGGACACCCCGAAGGTCCACCGCGCGTTCGGGCTTCCGGCCGAAGAGCGCATCCACTGTCTGCTGACCCTGGGGCATCCTGCCCAGGACGCGCTGCCCAGTCCCCGCCACGCGGAGCGCAGACCCCTTGCCGAGACGGTGGCGAGGCTGTAGGAGAGGCGTCTCCGCGGGGGGGAGGAGGAGGCGAGTTGATGCCAGACCATCAGCTGGAATCCGCCGCTGAATGCCGCGGCAGGTCGCGGATTCCGGCTGCGGATCCCGGACGAGACTCTGCGCACCGGAACGGGATGCCGGTCTCGGGAAGACTCCTGTACGTGTCGGTCTTCCTGTCCGGGGCCGTGGTCATGACCTTCGAGCTGGTGGGGAGTCGCCTGCTGGCCCCCTTCCTGGGCTCTGGACTGGTGGTCTGGACCAGCCTGATCGGGGTGGTCCTGGGAGCCTTGAGCCTGGGCTACTGGATCGGGGGGGTCCTGGCCGATTCCCGTCGGGATTCCGACAGCTTGGGTCTTCTCCTGATGGGATCCGGGCTTCTGATCGCCTTGACCGCACTGCTCTCCGAACCCATTCTGGGCTGGGGCGTGCCGGCGGGCAGGGTCGAGCTCCACTCGCTGCTGGTTTCCCTGGTCCTCTTTGCGCCAGCCAGCGTCGTGCTGGGGTGCGTGTCGCCCTATGCCACCCGACTGGGGATCTCCGGTCTGAAGGAGGCCGGCCGGCATATCGGGACCGTGTATGCCGTCTCCACCGCGGGCAGCATCCTGGGGACCTTCGCCGCGGGATTCTTCCTGATCCCCTGGTTGGGCAGCACCCGGCTCCTGTTCCTGGTGGCCGGGGTTCAGGTCTTGGTGGCCCTGCCCTTCTGTGCGCGGCGCTGGATGCCCTTGCTGGCCATGGCCCTGGTCCTGGCCGCCCTGACCTGGCAGGACTCGCGGTCACCGGAGCCGGGCTTGTTGTTGGATGTCGACACGCCCTATAGCCGGGTCCGAGTGGTCCGCAGCCGCGATGTCCAGGGCCGCCCGCTCAACCTTCTGGTCGACAGCCCCGGAGGCGCCCAGGCTGCCAGCTACCTGGACAGTGACGAGCTGGTCTTCGACTGCCTGCGCGCCTTCCGCCTGGTCAACCACATCCTGCCCGAGCCCCGGCGCGCCCTGCTGATCGGTGGGGGAGGCTTTGCGTGGCCCAAGGATTTCCTTGGATGGAATCCCTGGTCGCAGATGGACGTGGTTGAACTCGACCCCGCCATGGACGAGATCGCCCGACAGTTCTTCCGCCATCGATCCGATCCCCGGGTTCGGGTCTTCCACGAGGACGGCCGGGTCTTCCTGAACCGCCGTCCGGGGCCCTACGACGTGGTCTTCATGGATGCCTTCGGAACCAGCGACACGATCCCGTTCCAGTTGACCACGGTGGAGGCCCTGCGCCGGGTCTCGGGGGCACTGGTCCCTCGTGGGGTGGTCCTGGCCAACCTGCTGGGGGCTCCCGAGGGCCAGGGGGCGGCCTTCCTCCGCCGCCAGGTGGCGTCCTATCGTCAGGTCTTCCCCCGGGTCTTCCTCTTCCAGGTCGACCCTCGCCTGGGCACGACCTCCTTGCAGAACCTGACGCTTCTGGCCTTGAAAGATGCCCGGACGCCCTTCCCCCTGGCCG